>JAKAJU010000095.1:0-1479 GCA_021813655.1 Chloroflexota bacterium
CCTGCACGCGCGTTCCGCGGCGTTCGAACCGCTCCTCGACGAGGATGCGTCGCCGGCGCTCCGGTGGCTCGACGTGAACCTGCTCGCGGTCGCGCTCGAGCGTCTGGCCGGCATCGGCCCCCGCACCGCAGCCGGCGGCGGACGGATCGGCTACGTGAAGGATGCCGAGCAGGCGCTGGGCGCGGTCGACCGTGGGGAAGCAGGAGCGGCGTTCCTCCTCGATCCGACGCGCCTGGAAGACGTTCTCCGCATTGCCGCGGCCGGCGAGGTCATGCCGCAGAAATCGACGTACTTCTTCCCGAAGCAGCTGACCGGGCTCGTCCTGAACCCGCACGAGTGGTGAGCCCCCTCGAGCGACCGATCCGCAAGGACGAGATCGTCCTCGAGGATCGCGGCGTCTACGTGGAGTCCTGGCTTCCCGAGCGCCGATCGCGGCGGCGTCCGCTCCTGCTCGTCCACGGCGAGCTCGGTGGGTCGTGGCTCTGGGAGCGGTTCCTCGGCTACTTCGCGCATCGGGGCTGGGAGGGCCACGCCGTCAACCTCCGCGGGCACTACTGGTCGGACACGGCCGAGGTGTCCGGGCTCGACGTGGAGGCCTACGTCGCCGACGTGCTCGCCGTCTTCGACCACATTCCGCCGAACCCCGTGCTCGTCGGGCACGGGATGGGCGGCCTCGTCGCGATGCGGTCGGCCGAGGAGCGGCACGTGGCGGGCCTCGTGCTCATCTCGTCGGCGCTTCCCGAGGAGATCCGGACGCCGCCGCGGCCCCACGTGGTCCGCGAGACTCCCGACGTCTACGGGCGCGAACTGCTCGGCTGGCAGTCCCTCCCGGAGCAGCTGCGGCGGATGAACCCCGACCTGACGATCGACGATGTCCTGCGTGTCCAGCACCTGATGGGACGCGAGTCAGGCGCGGCCCGTCGGCGGATGCTGCTGGGAATCCCGGTGGATCGTGGCCGCCTCTCCGACGTTCCGACGCTCGTCATCGGCGCGGGCCTCGACCGGTGGTTCCCGGAGGCCGACAGCGAGCGGCTCGCGGCCTGGCTGGGCGCGCAGTACGAGCCGTTCGGGGCGCACTCGCACTACGGAGTGGTGCTCGGCACGGAGAGCTACGAGCAGGTCGCCGAGGCAGTCCGGCACTTCCTCGAGTCGCACCGGCTGTAGCGCCGAGCGGGCGGCGAACGCTCGGCCGCACCCGCGTCCCCATCGCGCGCTCCCGCTCTCCACAGCGCTCCCGCTCTCCAGGATGGCTGTGGTACCATCCGCGTCGCTCTGACGCCTCCAGCGTCGGCGCGTGCCGCATTCGTCTAGAGGCCCAGGACACCGCCCTCTCAAGGCGGAGATCATCGGTTCGAATCCGATATGCGGTACCACCCCCCGTTCCCGTCTGCGGTTCCGAGTCGCACGATCCAGGCTGCATGACATGATCGGCCGACGGTGAGCCGCGGCGCGGCGAGCACGTCGCCGTGACGGGCATCC
>JAKAJU010000095.1:1489-5829 GCA_021813655.1 Chloroflexota bacterium
GATCCTCGTCACCGGGGCGACCGGCACGCTGGGTCGCCACGTCATCGCCGCGCTCGAGGACCAACCCGGCGTCGGGGCCCGGATCCTGAGCCGGCGCGAGCGGCCGGCGGTCATCGCCACGGGACGTGAGTGGGTGCGTGCCGACCTCGCAACCGACTCGCTCGACGCTGCGCTCGAGGATGTCGACGGCGTCATCCATCTGGCGAGCGACAAAGGCTCCGGCGAGGCGGACGTCATCGGGACGCGTCGCCTCCTCGCGGCCGCAGAGGGCGCCGGAGCCCGGCACGTCGTGGTCATCTCGATCATCGGCTGCGACCGGATCCCACTGCCGTTCTACGCGTCGAAGGTCCGCATCGAAGCGCTCACCCGCGCCTCGGCGATCCCCTGGACGATCGCCCGGGTCGCGCAATTCCACTCGTTCGTCGAACGCCTGGTGGCGGCGCCCGCCGCGCTGCCCATCCCCGCGCCGATCGTCGCCGATCTGCGCTTCCAGCCCGTCGACGAGCGCGAGGTCGCCGACCGGCTCGTCGAGATCGCCCTCGGCACGCCCCGCGGCGACGCCCCCGAGATCGCCGGTCCCGAAGTCCTGACGCTCGGCGAGATCGCGACGACCTGGCTGGCGGAGTCGGGCCGGCCGGGCACGCTCGTTCCGGTCGCGCTCGACACGATCGCCCCGGGCTCGGCCGGGTTGCCGACAATCGCGCCGTGGGTGCCGGGGACGCTCGAGGGCTATCGATCCGGCGCGAACACGCCACACGGCGACCGCACGCTCGGGCACGTGCGCTTCGTCGACTGGCTCCGCCAGCGGAGGGCGGCGGGATCGGCCTGAGACCCTCGACGCTCCTGTGATCCGGATCTCGACGGGGACTCGCGCGGCAGGAACGGATGGTGATGGGCGCGGCCTCCATCGCCGCAGACCCCGTCGATCATCGTCACGCAGGAGGGGGGTGGGTAGCGACGGCATGGGATCCGGCCACGCCGACCCCTCGCCGGAGGGTCCCGTGGCCGGGCATCTCACGCGCCGGACGATCCGCCCTGCCGCGTGGGCCCTTCGAGGAGCGCCTGGGCCGCCGCTGCAGCCGATTGATGGACGCGCAGGAGGGGCGCGCTCGCCGCATCCGCCGCGGCCCGGACGCTCTCGAACTCCGGCATCGCCCCGACCACGCGCCCCGACACGAGCTTGAGCTTCACGGCGACCGCGCCGTACGGCGTCTCTACCTTCTCGAACGCCCGCTCGGCCTCGTGCCGGCGCACATCGTGCACGCGGACGCCGAGCGTCGTCGTCTCGCGGAGCAGCACGTCCGCGATCGCTGCCTCGTCCTCGGCGCGCGCGACGACGGCGACGAGGACGCCCTGCCGGCCCTTCTTCATCGAGAGCGGGGAGAACGTCACGTCGAGCGCGCCGGCGGCCGCCAGCGAGGCCGTCACCGGCGCAAGCAACTGCGGGCTCATGTCGTCGATGCTCGTCTCGACGACGACGTGCGTGGGCTCCCGCTGCGCCACACCGTGCTCGCCGTCCGCGACCGGCTCGCCGAGCCACAGCCGCAGCACGTTCGGCCACGGCAGCTCCGCTCCGCCCGCACCGTACCCGACGCGGACGAGCCGCATGGGCGGCTGCTCGAAGCGCGCGAGCGTCGCCGCGATGGCGGCGCCGGTTGGCGTGACGAGCTCGCGCCCGCCGCCGAACGGCCGGAGCGGCGCGCCCGCGGCCGCGAGGATGTCGAGCGCCGCGGGGCTGGGGGCGGGGAGCGCACCGTGGTGCCGTCCGGTGATCTCGCCGGTGCTGACGGGCAGCGACGACGCGTACAGCGCCTCGACGCCCAGATGGGCGAGCCCCGCCACGGTGCCGACGACGTCGGCGATCGAGTCGATGGCACCCACCTCGTGGAGTTCGACGTCCTCCGGCGAGGCCCCGTGGATCCGGCCCTCGACCTCGACGAGCCGCCGGAACACGGATCGGGCCTGATCCCGCACGCGTGCCTCGAGCCGCGCGCCGTCGAGCAGGTCGACGATATCGCGGAACGTGCGGTGCGGCTGCCCGGGCTCGGCGACGACCTCGACCTGCGTGCCGCGCAGCACGCCACGGCGGACCTCGCGCGAATCGAGCCGGACGAAGCCGCCGAGGCGCATGCCGTCGAGCGCGTCGGACAGCACCTCCAGCGGCACGCCCGCGTCGACGACCGCGCCCAGGCACATGTCGCCGCTGATCCCCGAGTAGCAGTCGAGGAAGCCGATCACCTCGCTCGTTGGCCTCCGGCCTCCGCCGTGGCCGGGGCGACAACCGGCTCCCCGGCCCGCCCCCTGTCCGGATCGCCGGCGCGTTCCCCGGCCCGCCCCACGTCAGGGACGGCAGCGGCCTCGCCGGGCCTCGCCTTCGCGCCGGCGCGGTTGACGAGCCCCGCCATGTACCCCGCGCCGAACCCGTTGTCGATGTTGACGACCGCCACGCCCGGCGCGCAGGCGTTCAGCATCGTCAGCAGAGCCGCCACGCCGCCGAAGCTCGCGCCGTAGCCGACGCTCGTCGGAATGGCGATCACAGGCACGTCGACCAGGCCGCCGACCACGCTCGGGAGTGCACCGTCCATCCCGGCCGCCACGACGATGACGCGCGCGGCTCGCAGCCGGGCGCGCTTGTCGAGCAGCCGGTGGAGGCCGGCCACGCCCACGTCGTAGATGCGCTCGACGGCGTTTCCCATGATCTCCGCGGTCGTCGCGGCCTCCTGCGCCACGGGGATGTCGGCCGTGCCGGCGGTCAGGACGAGCACGCCGGCCCGCGGCGGGGCGGCGCCCGGGACGGGCACGACGATCGTGCGCCCGACGGGATCGTGGACGGCGCCCGGCACGCGGGCGCACACCGCCTCGGCCATCTCGGCCGTCGCGCGTGTCGCCAGCACCGGCCCCCCGTCGGCGGCCAGCCGGGTGACGAGGTCGACGACCTGTTGCACGCTCTTGCCCTGGCAGAACACGACTTCCGGCAGCCCCTGCCGAAGCCCGCGGTGGTGGTCCAGGCGGGCATACCCGAGGTCCTCGTAGGGCAGGCTGCGCAGCCGCTCGACCGCCGTCGGAACGTCGACGAGCCGGGCGCGGACGGCCTCGAGCAGCGCTTCGAGCCGAGGCTCATCCATGGCGAGGCTCCACGAGCCCCGCCGCGTCCCCGGATCGCGGCCGGCCCACCTGCGTCGCAGGCCCGCCGGACTCCGACACGAAGACCGGTAGCACGGCGCGGGACGCCCGGGCGGGACGCCCGTCGACGACTCCCTCGTTCAAGCTGCCCGACCGGTATCCCTGGAGGTCGAGCGCGACGTGCCGGAAGCCGACCAGGCGCAGCTCCCGCACGATCGTATCTCGGACCCCCGGCTCCACGGCACGTGCCAGCTGGTCGGGGGCAACCTCGACCCGCGCGATCGCGCCGTGATGGCGGACCCGAGACTCCCGGAACCCGAGGCGGTGGAGGACACGCTCCGCCTCCTCGACCTGGCGCAGCTTCTCCGGCGTGACCCGCTCGCCGTACGGAATCCGGGACGAGAGGCAGGGCGCCGCCGGTTTGTCCCATGTCGCCAGCCCGAAGAAGCGGGCGATCTCCCGCACCTCGGCCTTGGTCAGCCCCGCCTCCGCGAGGGGGGCGCGCACGCCGGCCTGCGCGGCCGCTCGGGCGCCGGGCCGGTAGTCCGTCGCGTCGTCCGCGTTCTCGCCATACGCGATGGTCGCGATCCCGGCCTCATGCGCGATGCGTTCGAGATCCTCGAAGAGCACGCCCTTGCACACGTAGCAGCGGTTCACCGGGTTGCGCGCGTACGCTTCCAGCTCGACCTCGTGCGTCTCGACGCGGACCAGGTGGATCCCGATCGACTGGGCGACGGCGACGGCCGTCGCGAGCTCGTCGGACGCGAGGCTCGGCGAGATCGCGATGCAGGCGAGTGCCCGGTCGCCGAGTGCGTCGTGGGCGAGCCTGGCAAGCAGGCTGCTGTCGACTCCGCCGGAGAACGCCACCAGGACGGACCCGAGATCGCGCAGCAGGTCCGAGGCGGCGGCGAGCTTGCGCTCGAGCGCCGGCGCCAGCGGCCCCGTGTCCTGCCTCCCCGTCGGGGACGACGCACCCGGGACGGAAACCGCGGTTGCGGCGAATGCCACCGGAACCGCGGGGACGCGCCGGGTCATCGGAGCAGGTATCCGCCGTCGACGGTCACGCTCGTGCCCGTCAGGTAGCGTGCGTCCGCAGAGGCCAGGAACGCGACCGTCGCCGCCACCTCCTCGGGCTTCGCGGCGCGCCCGAGCGGGATGAGCGGCAGCGTCACCTCGGCCACGGCCGGGTCCGCCAGCAGGTCGGCCGTCATCGCCGT
>JAKAJU010000026.1 GCA_021813655.1 Chloroflexota bacterium
CGCGGGGCCGGCGGTCTTCTGGGCGCTCGGGTTCGCCGCGATGGCGTCGTGGCCGGGCTACGATCCCGCGTCCGGCTCCATCAGCGAGCTGATCTATGCGCGCGACGGCTGGCTCCAGGTGGACGCGTTCATCCTCATGGCCGCGTTCACGACCGCCTTCGCCGTCGGGATGGGCCGCGTCGCCGGTGCGACGGTCGCCGACCGCGCGGCGGTGCGCCGAGCCCTGCTCGTGCTCGCGGCGATCGAGGTCGGGTTCGCGCTCTTCCCGACCGACCCGGACGCGGCTGTCACGCTCCACGGGGCGCTGCACGTCGCGGACCTCGCGGTCTTCGCGGTGGCCTTCCCGGCCGCAGCGTTCGTGATCGCCCGGATCCTGCGGCGCGACCCGCCGTGGTGGCGGGCCGGGGCCCTCACCGACGCCGTCGCGATCTTCATGACGGTGGCGATCCTCGGCGTGGCGCTGGTGCTCGGCGGGCCGCTCGAGGCGTGGACGGGGATCCTGGAGCGCATCTGGGTGGCCGTCCCCTCGCTCTGGCTCGTCGGGCTGGCCGCCCACGGGATCCTCGTCGCGACGGGGCGCATCACGGGGCGGATGGTGCCGGCCTGACCTCGGCGCGGGCCGCCCGATCCCGCCCGTCAGCCCGGGCCTGCGCGCAGGAGCCGGTCGCGCCCCGGGCGCGCAGTCTCTCAGGCGAACGCGAGGGACGCGTACCCCACGGTGCGCGAGAAGCCGGCGCCGGGCCGGTCGGCCGACGTCGCGCGCGCGACGAGCGCGCCCTTCGTGGCCCCCATCGCGCGGAGCGCCGCGAGGCCCGTGAGCGTGGCCTCCAGGCCGCACAGCCCGCAATCGACGCCGACCGGGCCGCTCGTCCGAAGCCGGCGCTCCACGTCGTGGACCCGGGTGATGTCGAGCGCCTCGAGGCCGGGGAGGTGCTCCGTGGTGACGGCCTCGGCGATCGGCTGCGGCGGGTAGTGCGCGAAGTCGGTGGATATCGCGATCGCGATCCGGTCGCCCGCCGCCCGGCGTTCGGCCACGAGACGCCCGAGCATGTCCCCACCGATCACGGCGGCGTCGGGGGTGCAGCCGGCGACGAACGGCACAAACCGGGCTGCCGGCAGCAGACGGCGGAGGAACGGGAGCTGGACCTCGATCGCGTGCTCCGACGCATGCGCCCGCGCGTCGGAGAGGAGTGGCTGACCGAGCGCGACGAGCGCATCGCGGAGGTCGGCGTCGACGGCGACCGCTCCGCCCGGGATCGTCCAGGCGGGCGCGGGAGACGTCGCGATCCCGTCGAGCCAGGGCGCCGTGTGGCAGGTTCCCACGATGACGACGGTCGACGGGTCCGCGGTCGCGAGGGCCGCCCATCCCTTCGCGGCCGTCCCGCCAGAGAAGACGAGGCCGGCGTGCGGGACGAGGACGCCGAGCGGTGGGCCGGGGAGCGTCGCCGGCCGTGGGAGCCTCCCCGGATCGTCGTGCACGCACTCCTCGACGAGGGCGTCGAGCTCCACGGGGGAGGCAGGGTAGAAGGCGCCGGCCACCGCCGGCGGTCGCGGAGTCGCGCTCATGACCGTCCTCCTGGACCCGCGCCGGCAGCGGCGGGACCGTCGAACCCTGTGGCGCACGCCTCGACGGGGTCCGCGCCGCTGCTGCCGGGACCCCCGGACGGCGCTCCGTCGAAGATGCCGGGCAGCGCGCGGCCGCACGCGGGGCATCGCCCGTCGCGCAGGCGGACCTCGACGATGCGGTAGCCGCTGCGCGCGATGAGCAGGGCGCCGCAGCCCGCGCATCGCGTCACGCCGTCGTCCGCGTCGGCGTGGGAGCCGAGGTTCCCGGGGTAGACGTGCGCGAGGCCTGCCGCGCGTCCGATCTCGGCGGCCCGGCGGATCGTCTCGACGGGCGTGGGGTGCACGTGGCCGAAGCGGTACGCCGGGAAGAAGCGGCTGACATGCCACGGCGTTTCGGGCCCGAGCTCGCGGACGATCCAGGCCGTCAGCTCGCCGAGGCCCGCCGGGTCGTCCGTGTGGCCCGGGATGAGGAGCGTCGTGACCTCCACCCAGACGCCGGCGGCGCGGAAGCCCGTGAGCGTCTCGAGGACGGGCGCGAGGCGCGCCCCGCAGATCCGCCGGTACGTGGCGTCGTCGAAGCCCTTGAGGTCCACGTTGGCCGCGTCGATCCAGGGCGCCATCACCTCGATCGATTCCGGCGTCGCATAGCCGTTCGTGACCAGGACGGTCCGCAGCCCGGCTCGACGGGCGAGGCGCGCGACGTCGAGGAGGTATTCGACGAAGATCGTCGGTTCGACGTAGGTGAACGCGATCGAACGCGCCCCCATCGCGACCGCCGCGTCCACGACCTCGACGGGCTCGACGTGGAAGGTCGTGTGGCGGATCCTCTCGCGCGGCGCCTGCGCGATCTCCCAGTTCTGGCAGAAGCCGCACCGGAACGGGCAACCTACGGTGGCGATCGAGTAGGACGTCGAGCCGGGCAGGACGTGGAAGAGCGGCTTCTTCTCGATGGGATCGAGGTGCGCCGCGACGAGCTCGCCATAGACGAGCGAGACGAGCGCCCCGTCGCGGTTCTCGCGGACGCCGCAGATCCCGCGACGCCCGGGCCGGAGCAGGCAGCGATGGGCGCACAGGACGCAGCGGACGCTGGCTGGCCCGGGCGGCGCATACGGATCATCCGCGACCGACCAGAGGATCGCCGGGGCGACGCCTCGCTCGTCGTGGAGGCCGGGGCCGTGCGGGGTCGGCGGGGCGCTCGTGTACCCATCGTCGGATCGGTGGCGCAGGTTCATCGACGGTCCATCCGCCGATCATCGTCCCCCGCCGGCCGATCCGCTGGGAGGGCCCTTCCTCCCGAAAGGCGGCCAGTACCCGGCACCGCCCGAGGTCGGACGCCCGTCACGTCCTGCGATCCCGCCGACTCGTCTCGCGTTCTTGACGCTGGGCGGGGCGCACCTATGTTGGCGGGAGCGCGGCCCTTCCGCCCCCGGCCGAGGAAGCCGATCGATGACGATGACGCGGACCCGCTCCCTCGTGCGCCGCTGGAGGATCGTCGGCGCCGCAGTCCTCATCGGGGCAGCGGCGTCGCTCGCGATCGTCTCGTTCACCGACCGGTCTGTGCGTGTCGACCACCAGGCCCACGACTTGGCCGAGTTGGCCACTGCGGCGAACGGGCAGAGCGCTCGCGAGTGGCAGGCCATCGCAGAGGGGTCCGTCTCCCCGGCTGTCTCGGCCCGGCTCGAGGCGGGCTGGAGGGAGATGGACTCGGCGCTCGGGCACCTGCGGGCCGCGGGCGCCGCCGACGTTGCGTCGCTGGACGAGCTCGAGGGGCTCGTCGCGCGATATCGCGCGGCGATGTCGGAGGAGCTCGACCTCGTCGTCGCCGGCGAGCTTGAGGCGGCGAAGGAGGTCGACGATGCCCTGGTGGACCCTGTGTTCGGGGATCTCCACGCCCTGATCGAGGACCTCAGGGCACGGTTCGACGGCCAAGCCGAGTCGGAGCGACGACTCGCACTGGCCAGCTCGATCGCGACGCTCCTGCTCGCAGTCGGCGTGATCGCCGTCCTCGCAATGCGTGACGCCGGCCGCCGCGCGACCGAGGAGAGCGAGGCGCGCTTCAGGGCTCTCGTCCAGAACGGGTCGGACGTCACCACGGTCGTCGACGAGGCGGGCTCGATGCGCTACGTGACGGCCTCGGTGGAGCGAGTGCTCGGCTATCGGCCGGAGGAGCTGCTGGGCAGACCGTTCCTCGAGCTCGTGCATCCGGAGGATCGGCAGACCGCCGGCGACGAACTCTCCGACCGACCCGGGCCGACGTCGCGGCCCGTGCTCGCGCGCCTGCTGCACCGGGATGGCTCGTGGCCCTGGTGCGAGACTCTTGCCGCCGACCTCCGCGCCGAGCCCGCGGTTCGCGGCATCGTCCTCACCACCCGCGATGTCACCGAGCGAGAAGTCCTGCGGGTCGATCTCGCGCATCGAGCGACGCACGATGATCTGACCGGCCTCCCCAATCGAGCGCTCTTCAACGATCGACTCGAGCATGCGCTGGCTCGCAGGCCCACGGGCGACGCGCTCGACCGGGCGGTCCTCTTCCTCGATCTCGACCGCTCCAAGACGGTCAACGCCAACCTGGGCCACGAGGCCGGGGACGACGCCCTGCGGGCGGTGGCAACGCGGCTCACCGGCTGCATGCGCCCGGGAGACACCGTCGCCCGTCTGGGTGGCGACGAGTTCGTCGTCCTGCTCGAGGACGTGGCGGGCTCAACGATCGTCGAGGAGATCGCCGATCGGATCCTGGCGGCAGTGGCCCGACCGCTTGCCCTGGGGGTCGCGGAGACGCGATTGACGGCCAGCCTGGGGATCGCCATGTCGCGACCCGGCGTCTCGCCGACGAGCCTGCTCCGGGAGGCGGACTGCGCCATGTACTCCGCCAAACGGAGCGGCACCGGTCACTGGGTCCGGCTCGACTGACCCCCCGAGTGGCACGTGCCGGCCGTGCCGATCGACGGCGCCTTCGGCCGGACTGGAAGGGCGATCCCGCCCTGATGAGGCCGACAGGGCGGCGGGATCGCCGGGCGCCGTCAACTGAGCCCTGCCCGCCAGTCCGGGAGGCGTCTCGGTCCGTGGACGCTACTGGACGCAGAACTCGTTGCCCTCCGGGTCGTTCATCCGGACCCAGTACTCGCCGTCCTTGTCCATCGCGCCTCGCACATCCGACGCGCCCAGGCGGACGAGCCGGGCGACCTCCGCGTCCACGTTCGCGCGGCGCTCGGCGTCGGGGATCTCGCGACCGCCCCCCGCGTTGAGATCGAGATGGAGGCGGTTCTTGGCCGTCTTCCCCTCGGGGACCCGCTGGAAGTAGATGCGCGGGCCGACGCCGTCCGGGTCGACGATGGCGCTCGCCTCGTTCCACCGCTCCTCGGGGATGCCGTGCTCACGGAGCCACTCGTCCCAGCTCGCGAAGCCGGCCGGAGGCGGCTGGAGCGTGTAGTGGAGCGCCTCCGCCCAGAAGCCCGCGAGCTTGCCGGGGTCAGCGCTGTCGAAGGTCAGCTGCACGCTCGTCGCCATCGTCCGTCTCCCATCGGTCGCCTGCCCGGGCATGGTATCGAACACACGTTCTATCGTCAAGGTGGCGCAAGGCAGGCAGATCGTGCCCTCACGCCTCCGCGAGACGGGCCGCGAACATCCGGCGCGGCTCGATCCGATGGTAGACCGCCGCGCGCTCTGCCCACTCGATCCAGTCGGGCCCGTATCGCGGCGCGTAGACCTCGATCAGGCAGGCGCGGAACCCCGCCTCGGCCGGGTCGGTGAGGTCCACACGCTCCGCCCGGCCGTGCACGACGACCGCGTGGACCTCACCGTCGATCCACGCAGCGCTTACGGCCGGCCGGACGGCGAGGTGCCGCGTGCGAACGGCATCCGGCGCGGATCCGACGTGGAGCCGGCCCCGGTACAGGATCCCGTCCACGGGCGCGACGATAGGTTCGCCGGCCGCGCTCACCGTCGAGAGCGCCAGGACCCGCATCCCATCCATGGCCGCGACGGTCTCGGCGGCGGTCATCACGCGCTCGTCCGTGTGAATCTCGCGCAGATGCCGGCCGGCGGCCGCCATGCTCTCGTCGAGCAGTCGCTGGAGCCGCGTCAGGTCGTCGGGGGTCTCGTGCATCGCGGAGCCTCCGATCGTCCGCTCTCAGTCGAGCGGCGCGAAGCGCGCGGTGAAGTGGCGCAGCTGGGTCGGGGCATCCACGATCCGGTAGCCGCGCAGGTCGGGCGCCAGCTCGGCGACGTGACGGACCACCTCGATGACGTAGTCGATGTGGCTCTGCGTGTACGTCCGGCGCGGGATCGCGAGCCGGACGAGATCCATCGGGGCGGCGGTCTCGGTGCCGTCGGGATGCGCGCCGAACATGACCGTCCCGATCTCGCAGCCACGGATGCCGCCCTCCAGGTACAGGGCGACGGCGAGCGCCTGGCCAGGGTACGCCGTCGGCGGGATGTGCGGGAGGAGCGCTCGCGCGTCGATGTAGACGGCGTGCCCGCCGATCGGCAGGACGACGGGGATCCCCGCATCGTCGAGCGCGTCCCCGAGGTACGCGGTGCTGCGGATCCGGTACCGCAGGTAGTCCTCGTGGACCACCTCGCGCAGTCCCTGGGCGATCGCCTCGAGGTCGCGTCCGGCGAGGCCGCCGTACGTGGGGAACCCCTCCGTCAGGATGAGCAGGTTGCGGCAGCGCGCGGCGAGACCGTCGTCGTTCATCGCGAGCCAGCCGCCGATGTTCGCGAGCCCGTCCTTCTTGGCGCTCATCGTCATCCCGTCCGCGAGCGAGGCCATCTCGCGGACGATCTCGGCGATCGGGGTGGAGGCGTAGCCCTCTTCGCGCTCGTGGATGAACCATGCGTTCTCGGCGAACCGGCACGCGTCGAGGAAGAGGGGGATCCCGTGGCGGTCGCACACGCGACGCACGCCGCGAAGGTTCGCCATCGCGACGGGCTGCCCGCCCCCCGAGTTGTTCGTCACGGTGACGAAGACGACGGGGACGTTCCCGGGTCCCGCCTCCCGGATCGTCCGGTCGAGCAGGTCGAGATCCATGTCGCCCTTGAACGGATGGCGGAGCGCGGGGATCCGTCCCTCCGCGATGACGCAGTCCACGGCGAGAGCACCGGTCGCCTCGACGTTGGCGCGCGTGGTGTCGAAGTGCGTGTTGTTCGGCACGACGTGGCCGGGCCCGCCGAGCGCGCTGAAGAGGATCCGTTCGGCGGCGCGGCCCTGGTGCGTGGGGATCACGTGGCGGAACGGGAAGAGTTCCTGCACGGCCTCGAGGAAGACGTACCAGGACGGCGAGCCCGCGTAGCTCTCGTCGCCGTGCTGGATCGCCGCCCACTGGTCGCGGCTCATCGCGCCCGTGCCGGAGTCGGTGAGGAGGTCGATGAGGACGTCGTCCGCGTGGAGGCCGAAGAGGTTCCAGCCCGCGGAGCGGATCGCGGCGAGGCGCTCGTCGCGCGTCGACATGCGGATCGGCTCGACCGCATGGATGCGGAAGGGCTCGATGATCGTGCGCGGCTCCATCGCTGCCTCCCTGTCCGGCGAGCGCCGGGTCAGGTGACGATACGACGCGGAGCGGTGCGACGCGGGCCGGGAAGGACGGCGGCGCCTCGCGGGCCGCGTGGAGCCGGCGGCCCGCCAGCGCGGCGGCACCTCGCGGGCCCGGGCGTCGCCGCGTATCGCTGGGGGGACTACAGGGCCGCCTCGCGGGCCCGGAGCGTCGCCGCGTATCGCCGGGGGGACTGCCGACGATCCGACGCTCGCCGCGTATCGCCCGCATCGGGACCGCGGCGACGATGCGGCTGCCTCGCGAGCGTGGGGCCGGGATCAGATCCCGGCGCACCCCCGTGCGGCAGTCCCGGGGGCGATACGCGGCGAACCCAGTCGCCCGGACCCGTTCGCGCGTCGGCCGCGGAGATGGCCGTCCGCTACTCCCCCTCCATCTCCTCCAGGCGGGTGTAGTAGTCAGGCAGCTCCTGCAGGTGCGCCCACGCGATCCGGCCGGTGAGGAGCGGGTCGTCGCCCGTCACGTTCGTCCGCGGATCGCGCGAACCGTGCTCCATCTCGACCTCGAGGCCCATCCGGAACTCCTCGGGGTCCACGCCCTCCGCGTGGAAGTCGAGGCCGATCGCGTGCGCGATCGCCGCGGCGTCCTCGGTGGAGAAGACTGTCTGTCGCCGTGTCATCGCCCACCTCGTGCGGGCCGCTCAGAGGCCCGCGCCATCCTGCCACCCGGGCCCGAGCCGAGGGAGTGCCGAGAGTCCCGGACGTGCCTCCCCGGGGAGTGCCGGGAGTCCCGGACGTGGCGGGGCGCGCCGCCGCCCCGCGGATGAGGCCATCCGAGCCCCGGGGTACCCTATCAGCACCGTCGCCACGAATGCAGCCACGATGGGAAAGAGCAATGGACCGAAACGACGACCAGACAGGAAGCGCGCGCAGCGGGCACGCGGGCACGTCGATCCGCGACTGGTGGCCCGATCAGATCGACCTCGCCGTGCTCCGCCGGAACTCCCCTCTGTCCGATCCGATGGGGAAGGAGTTCAGATATGCGGACGAGTTCGCGAAGCTGGACCTCGAGGCCCTCAGAAAGGACATCATCGAGGTCATGACGACGTCACAGGACTGGTGGCCGGCCGACTACGGCCACTACGGGCCGCTCTTCATCCGGATGGCATGGCACAGCGCGGGCACGTACCGCATCAGCGACGGCCGGGGCGGCGGGTCCCGCGGTCAGCAGCGCTTCGCGCCCCTCAACAGCTGGCCGGACAACGCGAACCTCGACAAGGCGCGCCGGCTGCTCTGGCCGATCAAGCAGAAGTACGGCCGAAGGATCTCGTGGGCCGACCTGATGATCCTCGCCGGCAACTGCGCCCTTGAGTCGATGGGCTTCACGACGTTCGGTTTCGGCGGTGGCCGCGAGGACGTCTGGGAGCCGGAGGACATCGACTGGGGCTCCGAGACCGAGTGGCTCGCGGACCGGCGCTACAGCGGCGACCGTGAGCTCGAGAACCCGCTCGCGGCCGTGCAGATGGGCCTCATCTACGTCAACCCCGAGGGCCCCAACGGCAACCCCGACCCCGTCGCCGCCGCGAAGGACATCCGCGAGACGTTCGCTAGGATGGCGATGAACGACGAGGAGACGGTCGCCCTCATCGCCGGTGGCCACACGTTCGGCAAGACCCACGGGGCGGGCCCGGCGACGAACGTCGGTCCCGCGCCCGAGGCTGCCCCGCTCGAGGCGCAGGGCCTCGGGTGGCGGAGCAGCTACCGCAGCGGCAAGGGCGGCGACGCGATCACGAGCGGCCTGGAGGTCACCTGGACTTCCACGCCGACGCGCTGGGGCAACAACTTCTTCTGGAACCTGTTCGGCTATGAATGGGAGCTCGAGAAGAGCCCGGCCGGGGCGAACCAGTGGGTCGCGAAGGGTCGCCCCGAGACGATCCCGGACGCGTTCGACCCGCTGAAGCGCCATGCGCCGACGATGCTGACCACGGACCTCTCGCTGCGGTTCGACCCGACGTACGAGAAGATCTCGCGCCGGTTCTACGAGCATCCCGACGAGTTCGCCGACGCCTTCGCCCGGGCGTGGTTCAAGCTGACCCATCGCGACATGGGGCCCGTCTCTCGCTACCTCGGCCCCCTCGTTCCCTCCGAGCAGCTGATCTGGCAGGACCCCGTCCCGGCCGTCGATCACCCGCTCGTCGGCGAGCCCGAGATCGCCGCCCTGAAGGCCCGGATCCTCGGGTCCGGGCTGTCGGTCCCGCAGCTGGTCTCGACCGCGTGGGCCTCCGCGGCCACGTACCGTGGCACCGACCGGCGCGGGGGAGCCAACGGGGCCCGGATCCGCCTGGCCCCGCAGAAGGACTGGGAGGTGAACGACCCGTCCGCGCTGGCGACGGCCCTGCAGACGCTCGAGCGGATCCAGTCCGAGTTCAACGGCTCGCAGGCCGACGGGAAGCGGGTCTCGCTCGCGGACCTGATCGTCCTGGGCGGGTGCGCGGCGGTCGAGCAGGCCGCGAAGGATGCAGGGCACGCCGTCACGGTCCCCTTCGCGCCGGGACGCACGGACGCCTCGCAGGACCAGACCGACGTCGCGTCGTTCGCCGTGCTCGAGCCGCGCGCCGACGGGTTCCGGAACTACCTGGCAGCCGGCCAGGCTCGGCGGGCAGAGCAGCTTCTCGTCGATCGGGCGGAGTTCCTGACGCTCACCCCACCCGAGATGACGGTGCTCGTCGGCGGGCTGCGGGTCCTGGGCGCAAACGTCGGCGGATCGGCGCACGGCGTCCTCACTGACCGTCCCGGGACGCTCACGAACGACTTCTTCGTGAACCTGCTCGACATGGGCACGGAGTGGACGTCGACCTCGGACGCCGAGGACCTCTTCGAGGGTCGCGACCGTGCGACGGGCGACCTGAAGTGGACCGGCACCCGAGTCGACCTCATCTTCGGGTCCCACTCCCAGCTCCGGGCCTACGCGGAGGTCTACGGATGCGACGACTCGCAGGAGGCGTTCGTCCGTGACTTCGTGGCCGCCTGGACCAAGGTGATGAACCTCGATCGCTTCGACCTGGCCTGAGTCCGGAGGGGCCGGGAGTCACGGGGGTTCGCCGCGCGAGCGTCGTTCCCCGGGGTCCGGTCCCTCCTGCCCGGTCTCCGTCCCGCCGGACGTCACCCGCCGGCGTCGATCCCGAGCCCCGTCGCGAGGCTGCGCCCCGCTGCCAGCACGTCGGGCGACGCCTCGAGCCGGTGCCACTCCTCGAGGCTCCATGCGTCGAAGCCCGGGCGCGCGTCGCCGAGCGTGCGGTGCTGGTCGATGCGGGCGCGCACATGGGTGATGAGCGCCGCGTAGAGGACGAGCGGCGGAGCTGCCAGCACGCGCGCCTCGACCTCGACGTCCGCGCCGACGGCCGCCCGGAGCCGCCCGAAGAACGCGCCGACCTCGTCGGCGCGGACGTCCTTGCCCTGGGAGTGACCCCCGCACCGCATCACCGGGGCCGGCGAGCCGATCACCACCACGCGGGTCTCGGGGTCGGGGTCCGCCACGCGCAGCGCTCCGCCGAAGATGAAGAACGCGTTCGAGACGCCGAGGCGGTCGAAGACGATGACCGTGCCCCACGCGACCGGGTGCTCGGGCGGGTCGCTCGAGCGGTCGATCTGGCGGCGGACGCCCCGGCCGAGCTCCGACGACCAGTACTCCACCCGCTCGGGGTCGAAGTGGTGCTTCGTCGGCGTCGCGCGGAGGGCGACGATGAGGTTCGCGCCGGCCGGCCGGTCCGGCCGGTCGCCGTGCACCAGCTCGAACCCGAGGTGCTCCACGAACCGCAGGCCCTCGGCGGGGGTGATGACACCGTCGACCCACAGGGGTCCCGGGTCGAATCCTGGCGTCCGCAGCCCCTCGTCGCTCATCGGAGGGCCGGCCTCATCCGTGCGCCGCTCGCGCGAGCAGCCGCTCGCGGACGGCCGGGTCGGTCGCGACGTCGATCGCGGTCCATGCCATCCCGATCGCACCGTCGAGGATCGCCCGGTCCGCGATCTCCGTCGCCGCAGCCGCCGTGAACTCCGGCTGGTGGTTGACGATGGGGTAGCAGTCGAGCGAGAGCCCCGGATGGATCGACGGGATCGCGAGCGAGACGTTGCCCATGTCCGTCGAGGCCGCCGCCGGCTGCGGGCCGGCCTCCGGCCAGAGCCTCCGGCCGAGCGCCCGCGCATTGCGCTCCCAGGCCGCCACGAGATCGGGATCGGAGCGGACCTCCGCGTAGTCGGGGCCCGCGGGGACGATCTCCACCTCGCAGCCGGTCGCGATGGCGCCTGCCTCGAAGCAGGCGAGGATGCGCGCCTTCGCGCCCTCGAGCTCGCCGATCGTCGGCGCCCGGAACATGTACTCCATCGTCGTCTCGTGCGGGATGATGTTGATCGCGTCTCCGCCCCTCCGGACGACGCCGTGCGCCTTGATCGACGGAGGCAGCTGCTGGCGGAGCAGGCCGAGCGCCACCTGTGCGACGACGAGCGCGTCCGCCGCGTTCACGCCGAGATGTGGCGCCTGGGCGGCGTGAGCCGGCCGACCGCGGAACGTGACCATCACGTGGCCGGCGGCGATCATCGGGAAGTCGGCGATCTCGAAGAATGTCGGGTGGACCATCATCGCCGCGTGGACCCCGTCGAAGCCGCCGCGCTCGAGCATGAGGATCTTCCCGCCGCCGCCTTCCTCGGACGGGGTTCCGAGGACGACGACCTCGACGCCGATCGCGTCCGCGACCGCGGCGAGCCCGATCCCCGCACCCACCGCGGCTGCGGCGATGACATTGTGCCCGCACGCGTGGCCCACGGACGGGAGCGCGTCGTACTCGGCGCAGATCGCGATCCGGAGCGGGCCCGAGCCGGCCCGCGCCGAGAACGCGGTGGGCAGGTCGCTGATCCCGCGCTCCACGCGCAGGCCGGCGAGCTCGAGGGCGTCCGCCACCATCGCCGCGCTCTCCGTCTCCTCGAAGCCGAGCTCGGGCATCGCGTGGATGCGGTGCGACAGGTCCACGAGGGCGTCGCGGGAAGCTTCGATCCGGTCGCGGGCGGTGGTCCTGGGGTCCACGAGGTCCTCCGATGAGCGGCCTCCGGCATGTGCCCGGCCGTGGGCTCCGGGATCGGTCGCCCGCCCATCGTAGACTCGGTCGATGAGCGACGTGTCGGGTCCCGCGGGCGAGGCGGGCCGTGCAGCCGGCCGTCCTGTCGGCGACCCGGGCAGCGTGACCCGCGCGCCACTCGACGATCCCAGCCGCGCCACCGGCGCCCGGCGGATCCTGGCGATCCGGGGCAGGGCCGCCGAGGAGCGCCCGGACCGGCTCGCCGGCGAGGAGCCGATGGCGATCCGTGTGGCCGGGCCGGGACAGCCGCCGACGGACGTCGCCGTGACCATGCGGACACCCGGCGCGGACGAGGCTCTCGCGGCCGGGTTCCTCTTCACGGAGGGCCTCGTCGCGCCCGGCGCGATCGCGGGGTTCGAGCTCGGGGATCCGGCCCGCGTCGCGCACCCGGACGACGAGGTCGTCGTGCGTCTCCGCATCCCGTTCGACGCGTCCGCCGTCGTCGAGCGTCACTTCGTCGCCACGGCGAGCTGCGGCATCTGCGGCAAGGCGTCGCTCGACGAGGTGGCGCTCCGCTGCGACGCCGTGGGACCCGGACCGGTCGTCGCGGCCAGTGTCGTCCTGGGCCTCCCGGCCAGCCTTCGGGCAGGGCAGGCGGCCTTCGAGCGGACGGGCGGTCTCCACGCGGCCGGCCTCTTCACCCCGGACGGCGAGCTGGTCCGGCTCGCGGAGGACGTCGGGCGGCACAATGCCCTCGACAAGCTCATCGGCGAGAGCCTTCTCGCGGGGGAGATCCCGCTCGTCGACCGCGCCGTCCTCGTGTCGGGGCGGCTGGCGTTCGAGATCGTCGCGAAGGCCGGCGCGGCCGGTGTCGCGGTCCTCGCCGCGATCGGGGCGCCGACGGATCTGGCCGTGGACGCCGCCGAGAGGCTCGGGATGACCGTCGTCGGGTTCCTCCGCGGCGACGGGTTCAACGTGTACACCGGCCGGGAGCGGATCGACCTTGGCCGATAGGGAAGGGAACCCGAGGATGGACGACCTGCGCACGAGGCCTCTCGCGACCTTCGACTTCCGCGCGCCGGGCCGCGACCCGGTCGCGGACGCCGAGGAGGTGCACACCCGGCTGGCGTCGGTCCTGGCCGCGCTGCCGGACGAGGTCTGGGCCCGGGAGCTCACCGCCTCGGACGTGTCGGGTGCACCGGCCTGGACGCTCCGCGACCACATCGGCCACGTCGCCGACTGGGACGACGAGGCCGTCAGGTACGCGAGCGAGGTCGTCGCCGGATCCGGCGACTGGCCGACCGACGATGACTACGGCGACATGGACGCGTGGAACGAGAGCCGCCGAGGGCGGTGGGCGGGCCGGACGCCGGCGGAGATGCGCGCGTTGTACGACGCGGCGAGCGCCGCGCTCGTCGACGTCGCGCGGCGCCTGCCCCGGGACATGGCCGCGTCCGACGAGGCCTGGGTCTGGCTCTTCTCCCTCCTGAGCGAGCATGCGATCGAGCACGTGCAGGTGCTCGGCGAGGATGTGACCGCGGGCGCATAGGATCGGGGGCCTCGCCGGGGTCGGTCGGTCCGCGCGGGCCGGCGTCAGCCGGTGCGCGCCTCGCCCGCGTCGGTCGGTCGGCTCTGGACGAACGCATACCCGAACCGCCCCTTCACGCAGAGGTTGCCGCGCGTGATGTCGTGGCCGAGCGGCGAGAGGACGCGCACGATCCGCTCGTCCTGGACCGTGAGGCTCAGCGTGCAGCCCACGCCGCAGTACCCGCAGATCGTCTCGGTCGTGGTCTGCGCGGCGGCGTCCCACGTGCCCGCCTCGCGCATCTCGAACTCGGTCCGGGTCATGAGGGCGCCGGTCGGGCAGACGGCGATGCAGTTCCCGCAGTAGACGCACGCGGACGTCGGGAGCGGCACGTTCCCCTCGGTGGAGATGCGCGCGTCGAACCCGCGCCCCGCCACCGAGATCGCGAACGTGTTCTGCGCCTCGGCGCCGCACGCGTCGACGCACTTGTAGCAGAGGATGCAGCGCGAGTAGTCGCGCACGTAGTAGTCGTTGTCGACCTTCACCGGCTGGGCCATGGTCTCCGCAACGGCGCCGTCCGGGGCGCGGTGGTGGCCGGCATGGCGGTCGTCCCTCTCGTCCGGGCCGGCCGGAGGCGCAGGAGGGCCGAACCGGGTCGGGTCCGCCCCGTACTCGGCCATCCACGCGGCGACCGAGCCATCGGGCAGCTCGGGTCCGGCGAGGTCCATCCGCACCGCCGAGCCGATGAGCTCGAGGATGAGCCTGCGCGCGTGACGGACCCTCTCCGAGCCGGTGCGGACGTCCATCCCCTCGGTGACCGGCGTCGAGCACGAAGGCGTGAGGGCGCGGCCGCCGGTGTCCACGACGCACAGCCGGCAGACCCCGGCAGGCTCGAGCGCCTCCACCTGGCAGAGCGTGGGGATGTCGATCCCCTCGGCGCGGCACGCCTCGAGGATCGTGGAGCCGGCGGGCACGGCGACCGGCCGTCCATCGATCGTCATGTCAAGCAGCGGGCGGTGCGGCGCGGGCGGCGCGGCGGGGATGCGTGGCGACGGTGCGGGGACGTCGGTGACGATCGGGCTCAGGGGCGTGGGCGGGTCGTCGGGCCGCGTCGGCCGTGATCCCGTGGGTTCCGGTCCGGGCAGGGGCGGGCGGTCGCGATGGGCCGTCATGCGAGCACCCCCGGGAGCCGCAACGCGCTCGCGATCGCCTCGTTCGCCGTCCTGCCGAGCCCGCAGATCGACGCGTCCCGCATGGCCCGCCCGAGATCCGCGAGCAGCGCGAGCTCGTCCTGCACCGATCCGCGGGTCCGCCCGGAGCGGATCCGGGCGAGGAGCTCTTCCTGGCGTACCGTCCCGATCCGGCACGGGATGCACTGGCCGCAGGATTCGTCGCGGAAGAACCGCGCGATGCGCGCTGCGAGGTCGAGGAGGTCCGCCGTCTCGTCAAGGACGACGATCGCGCCCGCCCCGAGCGTCGCGCCGGCCTCGGCCGCGTGCTCGTAGGTGAGCGGCATGTCGAGCGCGTCGGGTCCGACGAAGACGCCGGCCGCCCCCCCGAGGAGGACCGCCCTGAGCCTCCTGCCGCCGCGGACCCCACCGGCGAGGTCGATGATCTCGCCGAGAGTCGGGCCGAACTCCGTCTCGTAGATGCCGGGTCTCGCGACGTGCCCGGAGACGCTGAACAGCTTGTCGCCCGTGGACCCTGGCGTCCCGCGGCTGGCGTACGCGTCGCTACCCTCGAGGACGATCCACGGCACGTTCGCGAGCGTCTCGACGTTGTTGATCACGGTCGGCCCGCCGAAGAGCCCGCGTTCCACCGGGAACGGCGGCTTGTTCCGCGGCTCGCCCCGGTAGCCCTCGATCGATGCGAAGAGCGCGGTCTCCTCGCCGCAGATGTACGCGCCACCTCCACGCCGGACCTCGATGTCGAACGCGAGACCGGCGCCCATGACGTCCGCCCCGAGGAACCCCGCGGAGCGGGCCGACGCGATCGCGTTCGCCATCCGCGCCTCGCCGAGCGGGTACTCGCCCCGGATGTAGATGAAGCCACGCTCGGCGCCGGTGGCGAAGCCCGCGATCGTCATGGCCTCCACGATCGCGAACGGGTCCTCCTCGAGGAGCGCGCGGTCCTTGAACGTCCCGGGCTCAGCCTCGTCCGCGTCGCACACGACGTACTTCGGCCGCGCGACGGCGGCGGCGACCGCCGCCCACTTCCTCCCGGTCGGGAAGGCAGCGCCGCCGCGGCCCACGGGCCCGGCGGCGACGATCGCGTCGATGACGGCGCCGGGACCCATCTCGATCGACGATCGGAGGGCGCTGTAGCCGCCCGCCGCGACGAAGTCCTCGAGGCTCGTCGGGTCGATCGTGCCGATGCGGCGGAGGAGGCGGAGGCCGGTCCTGCCCGCCTGGGGCACGGACCGCCGGATGCGCGCGAGCCGCGCCTCCGTGGGGGACGTCCCGCCATCGGTGTCGACGGCGTCGTCCATGCCGAGCGGTCGCGCGCCGCTCCCGTCGCGGAGGAGGTCGAGGATCGCGGGCCCTGAGACCGGCCCGCCGCCCGTGCGCCGAGCCGGATCCCCGGCGACCGTGAGGAGAGCCGCAGGCGCCTGCTCGCAGCGTCCCAGGCACGGGCTCCGGAACCACGTCGCCCCGCCCTCGTCGACGGGCTCGCCCTCGGGCCCGAGCGCGCGCTGCAGGTCCGCGCAGATCCGCTCGGAGCCGGCGAGACGGCAGGCCATGTCGTCGCAGACGTGGACGGCCGTCGGGGGCAGCGGGCGGGTCGAGAGGAGGGCGTAGAAGGACGCCACGCCGTGCGCGTCGGCCGGCGGGATCGTGAGGCGGCGGCAGATGTACCCGATCGCCGGTTCGCTCACCCAGCCGATCCGGTCCTGCACCGCGTGCAGCGCGGGGAGGAGCAGATCGCGACGGGAGCGGGCCTCGTGCCCACCGTGCGCCAGGTGCGCCTCCTCGTAGGGCCGTTCCCCGGCCGCCCGTCCGCTCGCCGGCGCCCCGATGAGCGGGGTGAGGACCGCGTCGATCGCAGCCCTCTCCTCCGGGCTCGCGAGCGGGGCGACGATGTGGAGGTCCATGTCCGTCGTGTGCCCTCGCTGGTCGGCGGCTTACGCCCGCGGCCCGTCGGCGGGGATCGCGAGCTTCTCGATGCGGACGGCTGTCGCCTTGTACTCGGCGGTCCCGGACTTCGGATCCGTCGCGTCGATGGTGAGGACGTTGACGGCGGCCGCGTCCGGGTAGTGGAAGGCCATGAAGACGAGTCCGGGTCGGAGGCCCGGATCGATGCGGACCGGCGCGACGACCTGCCCGCGCCGGGAGACGACGCGGACCACGTCGTCGTCGGCGAGGTCGTACGTCGAGGCGTCCTCGGGCGAGACGTCGAGCGTGCCGCTCCGCCTGCTCGCCGTCCGCAACGGGCCGGACTGCACCCCCGTGTTGTACCCGGCGAGATGTCGGCCGGTCGTGAGACGCAACGGGAACTCGGCGGAGAGGGGATCGGAAGGGGGCTGGTCGTCCACCGGGACGAACGGCGCGCGGTGACCGGGCACCGGGTCCTCCCACAGGCGTGAATGGAGGAAGAGCTCGCCCGGGTGGTCCTCGTCGTAGCACGGCCACTGGATCCCGCCGAGCGCCTCGAGCCGCGCGTAGCTCATGCCGGCGTGGACCGGCGAGAGCGCGCGCACCTCGTTCCAGACCGCCTCCGCGTCGGGCGCTCCCCAGTCGTGGCCCATGGCGCGCGCGAGGTCGCAGATGATCGCCAGGTCGTCGCGCGCCTGCCCGGGCGGCGGAATGGCCCGGCGGACGCGCTGGACACGCCGCTCGGAGTTGGTCACCGTGCCCTCGGTCTCCGCCCACGCCGCGGCGGCGGGCAGGACGACGTCGGCGAGCGCGGCGGTGTCCGTCAGGAAGATGTCCTGGACGACGAGCAGGTCACGGGTCGCGAGAAGCCTGCGCGCCCGCTCCCCGTCCGCCTCCGACGCCACGGGATTCTCGCCCATCACGTAGACGGCCCGGAGGTCCCCGCGCTCCATCGCGTCGAACATCGCCGAAAGGTGCCAGCCGCGCCTCGGCGGGACGGGCGCGCCCCACGCCTCGTCGAACCGGGCCCGGCACGCATCGTTCTCGACGTGCTGGAAGCCCGGCAGGCGGTCCGGCAGCGCGCCCATGTCGCCGCCGCCCTGCACATTGTTCTGGCCCCGGAGCGGCGCGAGTCCGCTCCCGTACCGGCCGACGTGGCCCGTGAGAAGCGCGAGGCTGATGAGCGCGAGGACGTTGTCCACGCCGTGGTGGTGCTCGGTGATCCCGAGCGTCCAGCAGATGATGGCGCGATCGGCCTTCGCGTAGGCGTGGGCGACCTCGCGGATCGCCTCCGCCGGGACGCCGGTCTCGCGCTCGGCGTGCTCGAGCGAGTACGGCTCGACGCGCGCTCGGTACTCCGCGAAACCGGTGGTCGCCCGCTCGATGAACCCGCGGTGCTCCAGCCCGGCCGCGATGATCTCCCGCCCCATCGCGTTCGCGAGCGTGATGTCCGTCCCGACCTCGAGCCCGAGCCAGAGGTCGGCCCACGCCGCGGAGCTCGTCCGGCGCGGATCGACCACCGCCATCCTGGCGCCTCGGCGGACGCCCTTGAGCAGGTGGTGGAAGAAGATCGGATGCGTCTCCCGGGCGTTGCTGCCCCAGAGGAGGATGTAGTCCGTCTCCTCGATCTCGCGATATGACGATGTCGTGCCACCGGCACCGAACACTGTCGCCAGACCGGCGACGCTGGGAGCGTGTCAGGTACGGTTGCAGCTATCGATGTTGTTGCTGCCGAGGACGACCCGGGAGAACTTCTGGGCGGCGAAGTTCACCTCGTTGGTCGAGCGCGAGCAGCTGAAGATCCCGAACGTCCGCGGTCCGTGCGCCTCTCCCGCAGCGCGGAGACCCCGAGCGGTCCGTGCGATCGCCTCGTCCCACGTCGCGGGACGCAGCTCGCCATTCCGTCCTCCGTCGCGCACGAGCGGCTCGGTGAGCCGGACGTAGTCCCTGGGCACGCGTCGCCTCCATTGGCGGTACCCCGGGCGGGGTCGCCGGGGCCTGCCGCACCGCGAGTCTAGCAAGGGCCGCGAAGGACGCTGCGGCCGTCAGCCGGCCGCTGCCGTCGCGAGCGGCAGGTGGACCGTGAAGGCGCTGCCCTTCCCGACCTCGCTCGCCACCGAGACGAACCCGCCGGCGTGGGCGGCCAGGCCGTCGATGCTCGAGAGCCCGAGGTCCGGGCCCCAGCCCATCTCCTTCGTCGAGAAGAACGGATCGAAGACGTGCGGCAGGGCCTCCGGCGGGAAGCCTCCGCCCGTGTCGGCCACGGCGAGGCCGACGTACCGTCCGGGTGCCGCGGGGGGACGGAGGCGCGGGTCGTCCCGCGCCACGGTCTCGAGCGCCGTCGAGATCGTGACCCGTCCGCCGTGGGGCATCGCGTCGTGGGCGTTGAGGATCAGGCTGACGACGATCTGCTCCAGCAGGGTCGGATCCACGATGACCGACGCGCCCGGAGCGTCGGTCGCGACGTCCACCGCCACTTCGTCGCCGACGAGCGTGTCCAGCATGGGCTCGAGGCCTGCCACCGCATCGTCCACGACGACGCGGGCCACCGCGGGATCCTCGCGGCGCCCGAACTCGAGGAGCCGGCGCGTCAGCGTCGTGGCACGCATAGCCGAATCGTGGATCGCGTCAACCTCCGCCCTCCGCGGGTCACCCGGCGGCAGCGTCATCGCGAGGAGCTCGGCGTTCCCCTCGACGGCGGTCATCAGGTTGTTGAAGTTGTGCGCGATCCCGCCCGCGAGGCGGGCGACCATCTCGGCCCTCTCTGCCCGGTCGGCGCGGTCCGAGCTCTCGCGGACCTCGTGGACGAGTCGCTCGAAGCTCATGAGCACCAGCCCGAACGTGACCAGGAGTCCGGCGACGAGGAGGACCCCGTAGCTCCCCGCGGTCGAGGGCGTCGACGCGAACGGGTCATGCGGGTGGTCGGCGAAGACCAGGAGAGGGATGCGCAGGACGAAGAAAGCGCCAAGGGTGGCGAAGACCACCGCGAGGAGTCGAGCGGATCTCGCGTAGGCGTGGCGATCGGTCCGGACGAGCACCAGGACCACCGCGAACGACACGACGATGATCGACGCGGTGCGCAGCACCTGGAAGCCGACCACGGCCTCGTCGGCGACCGCGAAGATCCCGACCGCGGCGACGCACGCCACCCAGGCTCCGACGACCCACCCGAGCCGCTCGCGGCCCCCCGTGAATCGCACCACGCCGACGTACAGCAGAAGGAGGCCTCCGACGAAGAGGGCGAGTCCCGCCACCGTCGCGAGGCTCTCCAGCGCGGGCGTCGCGCGAAAGATGCCCACGAAGGATGCGATCGCCACGCCGGCCATCCCGAGCGTCCACCAGCCCGGGCCGGCATGCGCCCGGTCGATCCGATGCTGGGCGAAGAGAACGCCGACCTCGATGACGCTCGCGATGCCGGCCGCGAGCGCCAGCGTCAGGACGTCGATCCCCATCGGTGCCGCCCCGCGATGCGCGTCATCACCCCACGCGCGCGGATCGTACCACCGGCCACTCGCGCCGCTCGGACGACCCCGCGACCCGCGTCAGAGCAGCGCGATCCCCGGCGTTCCGGCCGCCTCGACGCGCCCGATCCGCCACCAGGGCACGCCGGCCGCGTCGAGGGCCGCGACCACTGCCGCGATGCGCGCGTCCGGCACGGCGGCGAGGAGTCCCCCGGACGTCTGGGGGTCGTGCGCGAGCGTGACGACCTCGGTCGCGACCCTCGCACCCACCTCGAGCGCTGACGCGACGAACCGGCGATTGTGGGCGGCGCCGCCCGTCTCGATGCCCGCCCGTGCGAGGTCGAGCGCGCCGGGGAGGGCGGGGAGCGCGTCCGCGTCGAGGACGAGCCGCGCCCCCGATGCCCGAGCCATCTCCCAGGCGTGCCCGACGAGCCCGAATCCCGTCACGTCCGTCGCGCCCGTGAGGCCGTGGGCCGTGAACACGTCGCTCGCGGCGCGGTTGAGCCCACGCATCGACGCGATCACGGTATCGAGCGCATCCGGGGTCGCGCGGCCCGCCCGCGCGCCGGAGACGACGAGCCCGGTCCCGAGCGGCTTCGTGAGGAGCAGGACGTCGCCGGGACGCGCGCCGCCCTTGCGCAGGAGTCGATCCGGGTGCGCGGCGCCGATCACGGCGAGCCCGAAGGTGGGCTCAGGGTCACGGATCGTGTGCCCGCCGGCGAGCGTCCCTCCCGCCTCCCGGACCGTCGCCGACGCCGCGCCGAGGATCGCCGCTGTCGCGTCTCGAGGGAGGTCCTCGGGGAGTGCCGCGACCGAGAGGGCGAAGAGGACGCGACCGCCCATCGCGAAGATGTCGCTGACGGCGTTCGCGGCGGCGATGCCGCCATACGCGTCGGGGTCATCCACGAGCGGCGGGAAGAAGTCCACCGTGCCCAGGATCGCGAGATCCGGGGCCACGCGGTAGGCGGCTGCGTCGTCGGCCGGGTCGAGGCCCACGATGAGATCGGGTGGGGCGTCGGCGCCGAGCCCGGCTAGCGCGTCCGTGAGCAGGTCGGCGCCCAGCTTCGCCGCGCAGCCGCCGCAGTCCGTCAGGTCGGTGAGGCGGATCCGGGACGCGGTCATGCGGCCGATGATACGGGCCCCCCGGCGAGTCGACGAAACCCCGTGGTCCTGCGGTGGCTCGCGCGGGGGATGGCCGGATAGCGTCGTGACAGCGGACGAACCCACTGTGAGAAGCACGATGGTCCACGGCTCACCTACCATCGACTCCGCCGCGGTCGCGGCGTCGTGCGGCGGCTCGGACGCCGTGAGGCCCGGCGGCTGGCCCACGGCGGTCTCACGCGGCGCGAGGTGGAGGTCCTCCGGGAAGTCGCCCGCGGCCCCACCAGCCGCCAGGTCGGCGAGGCGCTGTTCATCAGCCCGCGGACCGTCGAGATGCACGTCGGGAGCGCCCTGGTCAAGCTCGACTGCCGGACGCGAGCCGAGGCCGTACGGCGCGTCGCGGCGCTGGGGATGCTCGAGGTCTCAGCTAGGCGCGGTGCCTCACGAGCCCGACGGCCCCGACCGGCCGGCCTGCGACGTCCACGATGCCCGCCGGAACCGGATGAACAGGACCGGCGGCAGGGCGAGGACGGCGGTGCCCAGGAGCATGAAGACCGCGTACTCGGCGATGCCGACGTTCTCTCCGGTGGGCGGCAGCAGGCTCACGATGAACGTGAACGCGCAGGCGAAGAGCCCGACGCCGCCGATGATCCAGACGCCGACGATCCCGCCCGGGATGCGGAAGGCGCGGTGTACGTCGGGCTGCGTGTACCGCAACCGGATGACCGAGGCGAACATCGCGACGTACGCGATGCACAGCAGGGTGACGGTGAGCGCCGACAGGAGCCAGTACGCCGAGCTGACGCTCGGGATGAAGAGGAACGCCGTAGAGATGACCGTCCCGAGGATCGCCTGGATGACGAGGACGCCGGTCGGGGCGCCGCGGCGGTTCGTGTGGGCGAACGTCGGAGGCATGGAGCCCTCGTTCGCGACGACGCCGAGGCCCAGGGCCGGGCCGATGAGCCACGAGGCGAGGAGGGCGACCCCACCCAGCGCGACGAGGAGCGCGAGCGGCTTCACGAGCCAGTCGAGGCCGAAGGCGACGAGGAACGCGTCGAAGGCCTGCATGAGACCCGCGGCCAGGCTCAGCTCGCTCGTGGGCACGACGATCGAGATCGCCAGGGTGCCCGCGACCGTGAGGACGAAGATGATCGCCGCGGAGATCAGCATCGCCTTCGGGAAGTCGGTCTGCGGATCCCGCACCTCGAGAGCGTGGAAGCCGGCCATCTCCATCCCGGCGAAGAGGAGGACGACGGTCGCGACGAAGGGGAGCGTGCTCAGCTCGATGGTCGGGACGATCGCGGTCGGCGTGAAAGGCGGGAGGACGATCTCCTTGCCCGTCCCGACGTAGAGGATCCCGAGGCCGATGATGAGGATCGCCGGGATGATCGAACCGGCCATGACCCCGACGGACCCGAAGGCGCTCGAGACCTTCTCGCCGAGGGCCGCGATCAGGGTGGTCCCCCAGAAGACGGCCATCATGACGACGAAGAGCAGGGCGTTGTCGCTCGCGAGATCCGGGTTGAACGCGTAGAAGAACGTCGTCGCGACGAAGGAGAGGACGGTCGGGAACCAGACGAGGTTGTTCGACCACTCGCAGAAGACCGCGATGAAGCCGACGTGCTCCCCGAAGGCCTCCCGTACCCACGCGTAGATCCCGCCGCCCTTCGGCCATCCGGTGGCGAGCTCGGCGCCGACGAGGGAGACGGGGATGAGGAACGTCACGGTCCCGATGACGTACCAGCCGATCGACGACCAGCCATATTCGGCCATCGACGGGTAGTTGCGGAGGCTCAGGACCGCCGCCACGTTGATCATCGCGAGGGCGAAGACCCCGAGGGCCTTCGCCGGGACGGCCGGCGCCGCGGCCGGCGCGACGCCGGCGGAGGACGCGGCCGGGACGGACGCGGTCATGCGATTCCTCCCTCAGACACTCCCTCGCTGGCTCCGGCGCCGGATCCGCCCTCGACGCAGCAGTAGACGTAGTACTCGTCGTCCTCCATCTCCACGCCGTGCGTGTCATGGGCGAACCCGGGGAAGCTGCGGTCCCAGTCGCGCAGGGCGCGGAGGTAGCTCACGTGCGGGCCGTCTGCCGCGCCCATCCGTTCGCCCGGCATGACCATCGGGATCCCCGGCGGGTAGGGCACGACCCCCGTGGCGGCCGTGCGGCCACCGATCGCGTCGAGCGCGACCCGCTCCACCCGCCCGCGCACCAGCCGCCGGTACGCCTCGCGCGGCGTCATGACGACCTCGGGCAGCGTCCCGAACGCGGCGTGGAGGCTCTCCATCTGGCCCGAGGCGCGGTACCGCGCGAACATCTCGTCCGCGAGGTCCCGGAGGCCGACGCCCGCGTACCGCGTGCCGGTGGCCGCGTACAGGTCGGGGAGGACGTGCTCGATCGGGCGGTTCGCGTCGTAGTCGTCCCTGAAGTCGAGGAGGCGCGTTATCAGGGAGCCCCACTTCCCCTTCGTGACCCCGATGGAGAACAGGAAGAGGATCGAGAAGTCCTGGGTCTTCTCGACGATGATCCCGGCGGCGTCGAGGTAGGCCGTCACGAGAGTGGCGGGGATCCCGCGTTCCTCGAGGCTCCCGTCCTGCGCGATCCCGGGCGTCAGGAGGGTGACCTTGATCGGGTCGAGCATGCAGTAGCCGGCCTCGATTCCGTCGAAGCCGTGCCACGCCGCCCCCGGCTCGAGCATCCAGCAGCGGGGCTGCGTCGCGAGCAGGTCGATCGGGGCCCGGTCGAACGGGATCGAGCCGCCGGTCGCAGGGTCGGTCACGACGTCGGGGTTCCAGGTCGAGAAGAACCACTCGCCCCGCTCGCGGAGCTCCGTCCGCAGGCGCCCGACGGTCTGCCGGAACGTGATCGCCTCGACGATCGAATCGGTCGTGAGGGCGACCCCGCTCGGGCCGTCCATCATCGCCGTCGTCACGTCGTTGCTGGCGATGATCGCGTACTGCGGCGAGGTGGAGGCGTGCATCATGAACGCCTCGTTGAACCGCCCGTGCTCGATCGGGTCGCGGCCGTCCCGGACGTGGATGAAGGACGCCTGGGAGAGCGCGGCGAGCAGCTTGTGCGTGGAGTGGGTCGCGAAGAGCGTGGGGCCCTCGTAGGCAGCGGGGTCGCCGTGCATCGCGAAGCGACCGTCGTACAGCGGATTGAACCTGGCGTACGCGTACCACGCCTCGTCGAAGTGCAGCCGGTCCAGGTGCGACCCGGCGACCTCCACGACGCGGCGGACGTCGTACGTGAGCCCGTCGTACGTGGAGTTCGTGATGACCGTGTGGCGCGGCTTCCGCGTCGCGGCTGCGCTCGCGAGGGGATGGGCGGCGACGGCCGCCGCGATCGCGTCGGCGGTCAGCGACTCGGCGTAGACGGGGCCGATGATGCCGTACGGGTTCCGGTGCGGGACGAGGTAGACGGGGATCGCGCCGGTGAGCGTCATCCCGTGCTCCACCGACTTGTGGCAGTTGCGGTCGCAGAGGGCGATGTCGCCCTCCACGAGGCTGGCGGTGAGGATCACGCGATTCGAGGTCGACGACCCGTTCGTCACCGTGTACGTCCGGTCCGCACCGAAGACCCGTGCCGAGTTCCGCTCGCCGGCGCCGATCGGGCCGCTGTGGTCGAGCAGGGATCCGAGCTCGCCCATCGAGATCGACAGGTCGGCGCGGAAGAGCCGCTCGCCGAAGTAGTCGAAGAAGAGGCGCGACACGGGGGTCTTGAGGAAGGCGGTCCCGCCCGTGTGGCCGGGCGTGCACCAGGCGTAGGCGTGCATGCGCCCGTAGTGCACGAGGGCGTCGAACATCGGCGGCAGCAGGGACGCGGCGTAGCGCTCCATCGCCGCCTCGATCCGCCCACTGACGAAGTGGGCGGTCTCGCCGTTGCGCCAGATGAAGTCGTCCGCGGCGTCGAGCACCGCGAGGGGGATGTCGGACGCCTGGCTCCGCTCCCCGACGAGGAAGACCGGCGCGTCCGCGTTGCGCGCCCGGAACGCGGCGACCACCCGGCCCGCGGGTGTCCGGCCCTCGCGGACGTCGCCCGCGAGATCCCAGTCGACGAGCAGGCACCCGATGAGCGGGTCCTCCTCCAGCGTGATCATGGCGTCCTCGGCCGAGTACGCGATCACGTACGGCAGGCTTCGATCGTCGAGCTCGCGGGCGAGCTCGACGGCGGCACGATGAGCTGCGCTGCCTGGGTCCTGCCGCGTCACGACCGCGAGGACCTTCAGAGGCAGGCCGACCGGAGTCTGTGCCATCGCGGCGGATCCCCCATGGCTGCGGCGCGGTCCGGCCATGTCCCACCGCATCGCTGCGCCCCACGCCCTGACGGGCCGGCCGGCGCCGCCAGTCTGCACCGCGCTCCCGGCAGGCGCGCGAGCGGAGGGGATCCCGTCGCCGGTCCGTTCGGCCCATAAGATGACGCGGGAGCGGAGCTCGGCCGGTGCCGGGCCCGGTCTTCAAAACCGGTGGCGCCACGCTCGCCGTGACGCGGTGGGTTCGACTCCCATGCGCTCCCGCCATCCGGACCGGAGGTGCCGATGCCGAGGCTCAGGCTCGCAGCGACGACGGTCGCGCGTCCGCCGAGCGTCGAACGGGTGCTCGCCGCCGCGAGACCGTTGCTGGGGCCGCGCGAGCACGAGGCGGTCCTCGCGGAGGCGCGAGCCGTCGTGGCTGACGAACGGGAGCGGATCCGCGCAGGGCAGGCAGCGCGCGCTGTGGGCGCGCTCGCGGCCGAGCTCGCCGCCCGGCTCGACGCGTTCGCCCTGCCGTCGCTCGACGCGGCCGGCGTCCCGCAGCGCGCCGCGTCATCGCCGGGTCGTCCGCCGATCCATCCCGGACCGGGCGTTGGCTCCGTCATGGGTGGCAGGCCGCGCGTGCGATCCGTCCCGTCCGGCCTCGTCCCCGTCGTGAACGCGACCGGTGTCGTCCTCCACACGAACCTCGGGCGTGCGGCGTGGTCGGAGGCCGCGATCCTGGCGGCAGGCCACGCCGCCCGTGACGCCTCGTTCCTCGAGATGGACCCGGTCACCGGCCGTCGTGGGCGCCGGGCCCGGATCGTGGAGGATCACCTCGTCGCCCTGACCGGCGCCGGGGATGCATGTGTCACGACGAACAACGCCGCCGCGCTCGCGGTCGCGGTGGGGCTGGCCGGGCGCCGGGGGGTGGCGGTCAGCCGGGGCGAGCTGGTGGAGATCGGCGGTGGCGTGCGGATCCCGGAGATCGTCCGCCGCGCCGGCGCACGACTCGTGGAGGTCGGGACGACGAACCGCACCCGCGCCGCCGACTTCGTCGAGCCGCTCGCGTCGGGGAAGGTCGCGATCGTGCTGCGCGTCCACCCGTCCAACTTCCGCATGGAGGGGTTCGTCGAGACGCCCGACCCGGCAGAGGTGGCCGTCCTCGCGCACGCCCACGGCGCGATCGTCGTCGACGACCTCGGCAGCGGTGCGCTCCTCGACACGACCGCCTTCGGCCTCGCCCACGAGCCGACCCCGTCGGAGGCGCTCGCGGCCGGCGCGGACCTCGTGACCTTCAGCGGGGACAAGCTCCTCGGAGGACCGCAGGCAGGGCTCGTCGTGGGCCGCGCGGACCTGGTCGCGCGGGTCCGCCGCGATCCGCTCGCGCGGGCGACACGGCCCGACAAGACGATCCTCGCCGCGCTGGCCGCCACGCTCGGGCAGTACCGCGCGGGGCTGGCGACCCGCGAGATCCCGGTCTGGCAGGCGCTGGCCGTGCCGGCGACGGACCTGAGGGCGCGCGCCGGGTCGCTCGTCGAGCGCCTCGCCGATCCGCGCGTGCGGGCTGTCGAGATGCGCTCCACCGTCGGCGGCGGGTCGCTGCCCGGCGAGACGCTCCCGTCGGCCGGCCTGGCCGTCGAAGCCGGGACCGGGGCGGCCGCGGATGGTCTTCTCGCGGCCTTCCGCGCGGGCGACCCACCGGTCATCGCCCGGGTGGACGACGACCTCGTCCTGCTCGACCTGCGCACGGTCCCGGACCGGCAGGACGGGGCGCTCGCCGCCGCGATCGCGCGGGTCCTCGCGGCGGCGGGCACGCCGGGGCGGGCCGCCCGAGGCCGTCGGAGGGACGACCCGTGAGCGTCGTCGTCGGGACGGCGGGCCACATCGACCACGGGAAGACGTCCCTGCTGCGCGCCCTCACGGGTATCGACGCGGACCGACTGCCGGAGGAGCGGCGGCGCGGGATGACGATCGACGTGGGCTACGCGCACCTCGCGCTGCCCGACGGTGACGTCCTCGACTTCGTCGACGTGCCGGGCCACGACCGGCTGGTGGGGAACATGCTCGTCGGGGCAGGGGAGATCGACGCGGCGCTGCTCGTCGTGGCGGCCGACGACGGTCCCCGGGCCCAGACGCTCGAGCACCTCGAGCTCCTCGACGCGCTCGGGATCGAGGACGGGATCGCCGTCGTGACGAAGGTCGACCTGCTCGCGCCGGACGATCCCCGCCGGACGACGCTCGTTGGTGAGATCGCCGACCTCCTCGCTCGGACGACGCTCGTCGGCTCGCCGGTCGTCGTGGCCTCGGCCGAGACGGGCGAGGGGCTCGACGCGGTCCGTGCGGCCCTCGCAGGCATCCGGGATCGGGTGCGCGCGCGCCGCGGCGCCGCGGCCGCGCGGCCTGGGTGGGAGCGGCCGGGGCCGGGGCGGCTTCCGGTCGATCGCTCGTTCGTGGTGCGCGGCCGCGGTCGTGTCGTGACGGGGACCATGCGCGGGGAGACGCTCGCGAACGGCCAGGCGCTGCGCGTCCTCCCGGGCGGTGGGATCGTGCGGATCCGGGAGATCCAGGTGCGCGGACAGGCGGTCGAGCGTGTGACCGACGGCGGCCGCGTCGCCCTCAACCTCGCCGGAGAAGCAGCCGACCGCGCCAGACGCGGCGACGTGCTCGTGCCGGCCACCGACGGAGGACCCGCCGCCACCGACCGGATCCTCGTCGCTCTCCGGCCGGCGGCGGACCTGGGCGCGACGCGGGACGTGCGTCGCTCCGCGCGCTGGCCGGACGGCGCGACGGGCCGTCTCCACCTCGGGACGGCGAGCGTCGACGCGACGGTCCGCCGCTCGCGGGGCGACGTGGAGGGCGAGGACGGATCGCTCGTCACGAGGCTCCACCTCGCCGTGCCCATCGCGGTCGCGGCCGGCGATCGCTTCGCGCTCCGCCGCTCGTCGCCGGCCGCGACCGCCGGCGGCGGGATCGTGCTCGACGAGCTCCCGCCGAGAGGGCCGTCGCGGCGCCACGCAGAGCCGGCCGTCGCCGCCGCGCTCCGGGACGCGACGACGGCCGGCGACGCAGCCGGGCGGGCCCGGGCGCTCCTCGAGCTGCACGGCGTGCTGCCGCGCGCGCGACTCGGCCCGGAAGGCTCCGCGGGTGGCTCCGCGGAAGGCTCCGTGGGTGTCTCGGCGGCTGGCGGCGCGAGTCTGCCCGCGGGGGTCGGCGGGGTCGTGGCCGGACCGATCGTCCTGTCCCCGGGGACCGCCGAGGCGCTCGACGCGGCGGCGGTGGCGGCCGTCGCGGACCTTCAGGCGTCGAGGCCCGACGCCGGCGGAC
>JAKAJU010000041.1 GCA_021813655.1 Chloroflexota bacterium
CGGCGCTCGCGGAGATGGCGGTGCTCGGCGGGGTCGGGGCGCGCGTGGAGGTCGCCGTGGAGGGCGCGCCGGCTGTCGAACTGTTCGGCGAGAGCCCGAGCCGGATCGTCGTGGCGTGCCGGCCGGCCGACGCGGAGGCGGTGACGGCCGTCGCCGCCCGGCACGGGGTGCCGGCGCGGCGACTCGGGGTCGTGGGCGGTCACCGGCTCGTCATCACGCTCGTGGGACGAGGCGCGACCGGCGCGGCGGAGGAGCGCGGCGCGCGTGTCGCCGATGAGGTGGACCTCGCCGTCGCCGACCTCGTCCACGCCTGGGAGCACGGGCTCCCACGGGCGCTCGGCGAGGAGGCCTGAGCCGTGTGCGGCGTCTTCGGCGCCGTGACGCCCGGGGTGGACGCTGCGCACCTCGCCGCGTTCGGGCTGTTCGCGCTGCAGCACCGCGGCCAGGAGTCGGCCGGGATCGCCGTGAGCGACGGCGACCAGCTCATGGTCTACAAGGACCTCGGGCTGATCGCCCAGGTCCTCGACGACCGCCGCCTGCCGAGCCTTCGCGGCCACCTCGCGGTCGCGCACTGCCGCTACAGCACCACGGGCTCCACTCGCTGGGAGAACGCCCAGCCGACGCTCCGGATCGGGCCCCGGCGGGCGCTCGCGGTCGGCCACAACGGGAACCTCGTGAACACGCGCGATCTCCTCGCGCGCCTCCGGGGCGGTCGGTCCCGCCTCGCCGCGACGACCGACACCGACCTGCTCACCGCCCTCATCGCCGACCACCCGGCACCGGATCTCGTGGACGCGCTCCTGGAGATCCTCCCGACCGTTCGCGGCGCCTACAGCCTCGTCGTGCTCGACGAGAGGCGCGTCGTCGGCGTTCGCGACCCGCACGGCTTCCGCCCGCTCGTCATCGGGCGGATCCCGCCCGACCTCCTCGATCCGACCGGGCAGGAGGCCCTGGGCCTCGTGGACGACGCGGACCGGACCGGCTGGGTCCTCTCGTCGGAGACCGCCGGCCTCGACATCATCGGCGCCGAGTTCGTCCGCGACGTCGAGCCCGGGGAGATCGTCATCCTCGAGCCCGGGCACGAGCCCCGCTCGGTGCGGTTCGCAGAGCCACACCCGCACCTCTGCGTGTTCGAGCTGATCTACTTCGCGCGGCCCGACTCGTACATGCTGGGGCGCAACCTCTACGAGGTCCGGCGGCGGATGGGGATGAGCCTCGCGCGCGAGCACCCGGCGGACGCGGACCTGGTCATGCCGGTCCCGGACACCGGGTCGCCAGCCGCCGCGGGTTATGCGGAGGCATCGGGGATCCCGTACCGCGAGGGGATGGTGAAGAACCGCTACGCGGGGCGGACGTTCATCCAGCCGTCCCCCTCCCTCCGCCAGCGCGGCGTCGCGGTGAAGCTCAACCCGCTGCGCGAGGTCGTCCGGGGCCGGCGGCTCGTCGTCGTGGACGATTCGATCGTCCGCGGGACGACGACCCGGTCGATCGTCGCGCTCCTGCGCAAGGCCGGCGCGGCGGAGGTCCATCTCCGGATCAGCGCGCCGCCGATCTTCCATCCATGCTTCTACGGGATCGACACGCAGATCGAGACGGAGCTCGTCGCGTCCCGCCTCGACGTCGATGGGATCCGGGACTTCGTGGGCGCCGACTCGCTCGGCTACGTCTCGATCGACGGGATCCTCTCGGCGCTCGACCTCCCGTACGGCGGCTTCTGCTTCGCGTGCTTCGACGGGCGGTACCCGGAGCCGGTCCCGTACGACGCCGTCAGCCGGAAGTTCATGCTCGAGGACGACGCGGTGCAGGCGCATGGGTGAGAGCGGGGTCCAGCGAGGGATCGCGACCCGGCGGGCGTACGCGGCCGCCGGCGTGGACGTGGCCGCCGGCGAGCGCGCCGTGGAGCTCATGCGCGGCGCCGTCGCCTCCACCGGCCGCGCGGAGGTCCTCGGAGGGATCGGCGGGTTCGCCGCCTCCGTGCGCGTGCCGTCGGGTCTCGCGGATCCCGTGCTGGTGAGCGCGACCGACGGTGTCGGCACGAAGACCGCGATCGCGTCGGCCGTCGGGCGCTTCGACACGATCGGGATCGACCTGGTCGCGATGTGTGCCGACGACGTCGTGTGCACGGGCGCCGAGCCGCTCCTCTTCCTCGACTACGTGGCGGTCGGCCGCCTGATCCCTGAGCAGGTCGCCGAGCTCGTCGGGTCGGTCGCGGCCGGCTGCCGGATCGCCGGGTGCGCGCTCGTGGGCGGCGAGACGGCGGAGCATCCGGGACTCATGCCGGAGGACGCGTTCGATCTCGCGGGGTTCTGCGTCGGGGTCGTCGACCGGGACCGGATGCTCGACGCATCGCGCGTCCGCGACGGCGACGCCATCGTCGGGATCGCCAGCTCCGGCCTGCACGCGAACGGCTTCTCGCTCGTCCGGTCGCTCCTTGTCGAGCACGACATCGATGTCGCCGAGCCCTACCAGGCGCGGCTCCTGCGGACGCTGGGCGAGGCGGAGGCAGGCCGGGCGATCACGGCCGAGCCCGAGCACGCGCTCGCGACGGTCGGCGAGGTCCTGCTGACGCCGACGCGCATCTACGCCCGGGCGGTGCTCGAGGCGCGTGCCGCGCTCGAATCGCGTGGTCTCGACCTGCACGGCCTGGCGCACGTGACCGGCGGCGGACTGCCCGGGAACCTGCCGCGCATGGTGCCGGCGGAGCTCGGCATCCGCATCGACCCCGGCCGGTGGCGCCTCCCGTCGGTCTTCCGGCTCGTCGCCGCGCTCGGCGGCCTCGACGACGCGGAGCTGCGCGCGACGCTCAATGCGGGGATCGGGATGGCCCTCGCCGTCCCCCGGGACGGGGTCGATGCGGCGATCGGATCGCTCGCGGCCGGCGGCTGCCCGGCAACGATCATCGGCGACGTCGTGCGGGCCGACGCCCTCGGCGGCCGTCGCTACGCGGAGGAGGCGGTGCCATGGCTCGCGTGACCTCGGGCGCGGCGCGGAGGCGGACGGCGGCCTCGACGGGCCGGACGATCGGGCCGCTCTCGCGGCCGACCCCGATCGCCGTCGGCGTCTCCGGGAGGGGCTCCAACCTCCGCGCTCTCGCCGCGGCGATCGATCGCGGGGAGGTCCCCGCGCACATCGATCTCGTCTTCGCCGATCGGGACTGCCCGGCTCTCGCCTGGGCGGTGGAGCAGGGGATCGAGGCCGCCGTCATCCCCCCTGCCCGCCGCGGCGGGCGCGCCGGACGGACGCGCGAGGACGCGATCGTCGCGGAGACGCTCGCGGGCGCGGGCGTGGAGGCCGTCGTCCTGGCGGGCTACATGCGGATCCTCGGCCCGGCCGTCCTCGCCGCGTTCCCGGACCGCATCCTGAACGTTCACCCGTCGTTGCTGCCGTCGTTCCCGGGGGCGCACGCCGTGCGTGACGCGCTCGCGGCCGGCGTGGCGGTGACCGGCGTGACCGTCCACCTCGTGGACGCGTCGCTCGACGGCGGCCCGATCGTGGCCCAGGAGGCCGTCGCGGTCCTCGCGGACGACGACGAGGTGTCCCTCCTTGCGCGCCTCCACGCGGTCGAGCACCGGCTCCTCCCGCGGGCCGTCGCGCTGATGTCGGCCGGCGCGCTCGCCGTCGACGGGCGGACCGTCCTGCTCGACGCGGCCCGCGCCGCCGCCGACGTCCCGGCCCCGCGGCGTGCGCTCCTCTCCGTCTCCGACAAGACGGGGCTGGTCGAGTTCGGCGGCGAGCTCGTGGTGCTCGGCTGGGAGCTCGTCTCGACCGGCGGCACGGCCCGGACGCTGCGCGAGGCCGGACTGCCGGTGACCGATGTGAGCGGGGTGACCGGGTTCCCCGAGATGCTCGACGGCCGCGTGAAGACGCTCCATCCGCGCGTCCACGCCGGGATCCTTGCCGACCGCCGGCAGGCGGCGCACCGCGAGCAGCTCGCGGCGGCCGCGATCGCGCCGTTCGATCTCGTCGTCGTCAACCTGTACCCGTTCGGGGCGGCCGCGGAGAAGCCCGGGATCTCCCTCGACGCCCTGGTCGAGGAGATCGACATCGGCGGACCGTCGATGGTCCGCGCGGCCGCGAAGAACCACGCGAGCGTCGCGATCGTCACGTCCCCGGCGCGATACGCGTCCGTGCTCCATGCGATCCGTGCCCACGGCCAGGTCCCTCCCGCGCTGCGGTCGGCGCTCGCCGTGGAGGCGTTCCGCCACACCGCCGCGTACGACGCCCGCATCGCCGAGGTCCTGCCGGGTCGGATGGCGGAGGCGGGCGTGCGCTTCCCGGACGAGCCCGGCCTTCCCGGAGCCGCGGACCCGTACCCGCCGACGCTCGTCGTGGGTCTCGAGAAGGTCGACGCGCTCCGGTACGGCGAGAACCCGCACCAGCCGGCCGCCCGCTATCGCCGGCCGGGCCTGGGCCCCGACGTCGGGCCGTTCGCGACCGGCGCTCCGCCGCTCCAGGGGAAGCAGCTCAGCTACAACAACGTTCTCGACGCGTCCGCGGCGACGGCGCTCGGCCGCTCCCTGCGGGGTCCGGCGTGCGTCATCGTCAAGCACACGAATCCGTGCGGGGCCGCCGAGCGCGGCGCGCTCCTCGCGGCATGGCGCGATGCGCTCGCGGGCGATCCGGTCTCGGCGTTCGGCGGTGTGGTCGCCCTCACCCGGGAGGTCACGGAGGACGTCGCCGAGGCGCTCGCGAGCATCTTCCTCGAGATCGTCGTCGCTCCGGGCTACTCGACGGCCGCCCGGGAGGTCCTCGCGAGGAAGCCTGCGCTCCGGCTCATCGTGGATGAGCATCTCGCCGACGGCCACGACGGCGACCATCCGACGGCGGCCGATCCGCTCGGGGCATTCCGGACGGCCGGCGGGGCGGTCCTGGTGACGGCTCCGGACGTCGTGCCCGACGACCCGGGCGCATGGCGGACAGTGACCGCACGGACGCCGCGGCCGGACGAGCTGCGCGATCTCGATCTCGCCTGGCGCCTCTGCCGGAGCGTGACGTCGAACGCGATCGTGCTCGTGAAGGGCGGCATGCTCGTCGGCCTCGGGTCGGGACAGACGAGCCGCGTGGACGCCGCCCGGCAGGCGGTGGACAAGGCCCGCGCCATCCTCGGGCCGGAGGCCCTCGTGAGCGCGGCGTGCGCATCGGACGCCTTCTTCCCGTTCCCCGACGCGGTGGAGGTCTGCCTCGAGGCCGGCGTCACCGCGATCGTCCAGCCGGGCGGGTCCGTCCGCGACGCCGAGGCGATCGCCGCGGCGGACGCGGCGGGGGCCGCCATGGTCGTGACAGGCGTTCGCCACTTCCGGCACTAGCGGGTCGTCCGGGCGATCGGCCGTACACTGCGGGTCGGATGGTCTCTTCGCCCGGCCGACCGCGCCGCGCCGTCCGCTAAGGAGTGATGAGATGACCGACGACCAGCAGCCGGCCCCGGGACCGACGCCCGGCGAGCCCTCCCCGGGCGCTGCGGGGGCCGCGCCGCCGGGCGGGGCGCCCGGCGGGGCGAC
>JAKAJU010000126.1 GCA_021813655.1 Chloroflexota bacterium
CGGCGAGCGGCGGGCTATCCTCGCACGGGCGGCCCCGCCGTTCGCGCCGGCCCGCCGCTCGGCGGCCGGGCACGTGCCGGCCCGCCGCGCGACCGCCGGGCATGCGCCACGTGGGGAGGGACGATGAGCAACGACACGCGCGTCGCGATCGTGGGGCTCGGGTACGTGGGGCTCCCGCTCGCGCTCGCGTTCGCCGAGGCCGGCTGCTCGGTCGTCGGGATCGACGCCTCGGCAGATCGGGTCGCGGACGTCGCCGCGGGCCGTTCGCCGATCGACGACATCCCCGACTCCCGCCTTCGCGCGGGGCTCGACGGGCCGCTGCGGATCGTGGGAACCGACGCAGCCGGCCCGGATCTCGCGGCCGCGGATGCCGTCTTCGTCTGCGTCCCCACCCCGATCGACGAGGCGAAGGATCCGGACCTCGGGCCCGTCCTCGCCGCCGCGGCCCTCGTCCGGGCGAGCCTCCGATCAGGGCAGCTCGTCGTCCTCCAGAGCACGACCTTCCCCGGGACGACGACCGGTCCCTTCCGTGAGGAGCTCGAACGCGCCGGCCTCGTCGCCGGGGCCGACTTCGACCTCGCCTTCGCCCCGGAGCGCGTGAACCCCGGTGATCCCGCGTCCGCATCGCGCGACGTCCCGCGGCTCGTCGGGGCCGTCGGCGCGCGAGGGACGGCCCGTGCCGCGGCCCTCCTCCGACGGATCAACTCGCGCGTCGTCGAGCTCTCCTCTCCCGATGCCGCCGAGCTCGCGAAGCTCCTCGAGAACGTCTTCCGCAACGTGAACATCGCGCTCGTCAACCAGCTCGCGCTGCTCTGCGAGCGGATGGGCCTCGACGTCTGGGAGGTCGTCGACGCGGCCGCGACGAAGCCGTTCGGGTTCATGCCGTTCCGCCCCGGCCCCGGCGTCGGCGGCCACTGCATCCCGGTGGATCCGTACTACCTCTCCTGGCGCGCACGCCAGTTCGACTTCGTCGATCGGTTCGTCGAGGTTGCGGGCGACATCAACTTCGCGATGCCGCGCCACGTGGTGGATCTCGTCGCCGAGGCGCTCAACGACCGGGGCCGGGCCGTCCGCGGGTCCCGCGTCGGCGTCCTCGGCGTGGCGTTCAAGCCGGACGTCCGCGACCCGCGCAACTCGCCCGCCGCCCCGATCCTCTCCGGCCTCGTCGCGCGCGGCGGCGCTGTCGCCTATCACGACCCCCACGTCCCCGCCTTCCGGGACGCGGACGGCAGCGAACACGCGTCTGTCCCGCTCGACGAGCTGCTCGCGAACTCGGACGTGGTCGTCGTCGTGACCGCCCACCGGTCGATCGACTGGGACGCGGTCTACCGGGACGCACCCCTGGTCGTCGACACGACGAACAGCTCTCGCGGCCGGGCGTTGCGGCCCCGCGGCGTCCTCCGTCTCGGCGCCGGCTGGAACGAAGGCTGAGGTCACCCGCTCTCGCGCCCGCGCTCGCACGCGCGTGCCGGTGCGTCGTTCTCGGCTACCATGTCCCGGACCGCCCGGCCCACGCGGCCGGGCGCCTGTGCGAGCAAGAAGGACCCACCCACTCCCATGACATCCCGAGCGAAACCCGTCACCCGGCCGCGGCGCGACCGGATGGAGGCCGGCCAGCGCCGGCACCTTCTCATGACCATCGGCTTCGGCGCGGCCATCGCGTTCGCCGTCCTCGCGCTCCTCGCCGCCGTGGGGAAGTACTGGTACGACGATCACGCGGCCGCGATGTTGACGGTCAACGGCCAGTCGGTCTCGAAGGACGCCTTCCGGCAGTCCGTCGCCGTCGAGAAGTTCCGCCTCGACCAGCAGGAGGCCACCGTCCGCGCGCTCGTCACCGACGGCCACCTCACGGCCACCGACGGCGACACGCAGATCACCTCGATCGACCAGAAGCGCCAGAGCGTCATCGACGACACGAACACGGCGATCATCGACGGGATCATCCAGACGGGGCTCCTCCAGAAGGACGGGCTGAGCGTCACGCCGGCCGACGTCGACGCCGCGTGGACGAAGGACGCGACGATCCCCGAGGCACGCGACGCGTACCTCATCTCCGTGGCGCCGGGGATCTCCACGGGCGAGACCTCGGCGAGCCCGGGAGAGATCGACCTCGCGAAGAAGAAGGCTCAGGAGATCAAGGCGAAGCTCGACAGCGGGACCTCGTGGGACGACGTCGCGAAGGCGAACGGGACGGGCGCGTCCGTCGACGGCTCGATCGGCTGGGTGACCGCCAACTCGACGGCTGCCGACAGCAAGGTCATCGACGCGATCTTCACGCTCCCGGAGAACGGCATCAGCGACATCATCGAGACGACCGACGGCAACTTCGCGATCGCACGCGTCAAGACGATCGCGCCGGCCAGGGTGGACGCCGAGTTCGCGAAGAAGGTCTCGGACGCGGGCGTCGACCAGGGGACGTACCGGACGATGCTCGGCTACGAGGTCGCGAAGCAGAAGCTCTCGGACAAGGTGATCGCCGACGCCACGCAGCAGCCCACCCTCCAGCGCCAGGTGAGCGAGATCAAGCTCAGCGCCGCGCAGGGGACCGGCGACGAGGTCCGCGTCCGCCACATCCTCATCTCCCCGAACGGCGACGCGTCGAAGGCGTCGACGGTCCCGGAGACCGATCCGGCGTGGACCAAGGCGAAGGACGACGCGCAGCGGATCTACGGCGAGATCACGGCCGGCAAGGTCACCTTCGCGGACGCGGCGAAGCAGAGCAGCAACGACACCGGTTCGTCGGCCGACGGCGGCCTGCTCCCGTGGCTCACGAAGGACTCGGTCGTGACCGAGTTCGGCGACGCGATCTTCGCGGACGGGCTCACGCCGGGCCAGGTGCTCGCGCCGATCAAGACGCAGTACGGCTGGCACATCATCCAGTTCGAGGGGCGCCGCCCGTCGCCGGAGGTCTACATCGAGACGCTCCGCCAGCAGGCGATGAAGCCGGGCGCCGACTTCGCCACCCTCGCGAAGGAGTACTCGGACGCGACCGACGCCGCCACCGGCGGGGAGATCGGCTGGGTCGCCAAGCTGCAGCTCCCCGCCGACCAGGAGGCGTTCATCTTCGCGACGCCGGTCGGAGGCGTCTCCGAGGTCCTCGCGGCGCAGGACGGCTTCTACATCTTCAAGGTGACCAAGGAGGACACGCGCCTCCCCGACCCGTCGCAGGCCTCGATGATCAAGGGCGCGGGCTTCGATCGCTGGTACGCGCCGCTCCGCGCGGACGCCAAGGTGGTGCAGGAGACGCAGCCGTCGGCGGTCATGCCCTCGGCCACGCCGTAGGCCGGTGAGGCCGCGGGATGCTTGACGCCCTCATCGCCGAGGCGCGCATCCGCTGGGGCCTCGACCCGGCGGACGGCCTGCAGGTCGGCGCCGTCGAACGGCTCGACGGCATGCCGGTGGACGCCTGGCGTCCGCTCCTCGTCGTGCCGTCCGCGGTCCTTCGCTCGCCGGCCAGCGTGCCGGTCGAGCCGCTCCCCGGGCGGCACCGGGACGGTCCGGCGACGGCCGTCCGGGTCCTCCAGCGGCTCTACCCATCCGGCCACACGGTCGGCCTTCTCGGCCGCTCGGGGACCACGACGGTCGGCGAGCTCACCGACGAGCATCTCGCCGCGCCGGTCTACCTCGGCCCCGCTCCGCGCGTGGAGGCTGTCGCCGGGCCATGGGCGATGCCCTGGATCTCCGATCGTCTCCGCCGGCCGGACGGCTGCCCGTGGGATCGCGAGCAGACCCATCGGAGCCTCCGCAAGCACCTCCTCGAAGAGGCGTACGAGGTCTACGACGCGCTCGACGCCGACACGGCGTCCCCGGGCCTCGCCGAGGAGCTGGGCGATCTCCTCCTCCAGGTCGTCCTCCATGCCCAGCTCGCGGCGGAGGCCGGCGTCTTCGACCTGACCGACGTCCAGGCCGCGATCGCCGAGAAGATCGTCCGCCGGCACCCGCACGTCTTCGGCGACGCCGAGGCGCGGACCGCGTCGGACGTGAACCGCCAGTGGGAGCGGATCAAGGCGGGCGAGCGCGCGGTCGCGGCAGAGCGCGCCGCTCGCGAGGCGGCGGCCGCCGGCCGGGACGACCCCGCCGAGGTCGAGGAGCCGCGGAGCGCGCTCGATGGGATCAGCCGCTCGATGCCGGCGCTCGCAGCGAGCCAGGAGATGCAGGATCGTGCGGCGAATCTCGGCTACGACTGGCCGGCGATCGAGCCCATCGTCGAGAAGCTCCACGAAGAGCTCGCGGAGCTCCGGGCCGCGGAGACCGCCGAGCATCGTGCCGAGGAGGTCGGCGACGTCCTCATGGTCGCCGTGAACCTCGCCCGCCGGCACGGCGTCGATGCGGAGGGGGCTCTCCGCTCCGCGAACGAGAAGTTCCGGCGGCGGTTCCGGTGTGTCGAGCGAACGGCGGCGGCGCAGGGCGTCTCCCTGCGCGATCTATCGTTCGAGGAGCTCGACGAGCTCTGGGATGCGGCGAAGTCCGCCGAGGCCGCGGAGTCGGGCGGGACCGCCGCGCCCGCGAGCGACGAAGCCGCGCGCGCGGCACGGGAGGGATGATGTCGATCGGGAACGCGCCCATCCGGCGCGGCGACGGACGGCTGCCGGGCGAGCTCCGCCCGGTCTCCGTGGAGCTCGGTCTCCAGAAGTGGGCCGAGGGCTCGTGCCTCATCCGCCTCGGCGGCACGCACGTCCTGTGCGCGGCGACGATCGAGGATCGCGTCCCGCCGCACCTGCGCGGCAAGGGGACCGGCTGGGTGACGGCCGAGTACAGCATGCTCCCGCGCGCCACCGCGGATCGGACCCCGCGCGAGGCGGCGGTCGGGCGGATCGGCGGCCGGACGCACGAGATCCAGCGCCTGGTCGGCCGGTCGCTGCGGGGCGTCGTGGACCTCACGAAGCTCGGCGAGCGGACCGTCACCGTGGACTGCGACGTCCTCCAGGCCGACGGCGGCACGCGGACGGCGTCGATCACCGGCGGGTACATCGCGCTCGCCGTGGCGCTCACGCGCTTCGGCATGGAGCGCCACCTCCGTGGCCACGTCGCCGCTGTCAGCGTGGGGATCGTCGAGGGGCGGCCGGTCCTCGATCTCGACTACGCGGAGGACTCCCACGCCGACGTGGACTTCAACGTCGTGGGCACGGACGCCGGCACGTACGTCGAGATCCAGGGGACGGCCGAGGGCGAGCCGTTCGGGCGGGACGGCGTGGATGCGCTGCTCGACCTCGCCGACACGGGCCTGGCCCAGCTCTTCGAGGCGCAGGCTCGGGCGATCGCCACCGTCGAGAAGTGACGGGGGAGCGGGCGGGCGCCGGGTCCCCCGGTGGAGCGGCGGACCCGGGCGACCGGCGGACGCCGTCCGGGCAGGCCGCCGGCAACGACCGCGCCTCCGAGAGCCGGCCCGTCCTGCTCGTCGCGACGGGCTCGACCCACAAGCTCCGCGAGCTGACCGAG
>JAKAJU010000130.1 GCA_021813655.1 Chloroflexota bacterium
CCATTGATCAGCCCGTGTCCATGCGAGATGATCGCGTTCGTGACGAGCCGGCCGGTTCCGTCGAGCGTCACCCCACTGAGGCCGAAGGTGACGCCTGCATCGACGAGTATCCAGGCGCTGGAGTCATCTTTGTACGCAGCGCTTGTGTCCTGGGCGGGCTTGATGATCGTGGTGGCCTTGTCTGCCCCCGCTATGGACAGGTTCTTCCCGATGACGATCTGGCCGGTCTCGACGTACGTGCCCGGGCACACGAACACGGTGTCGCCCGCCGTGGCCGCGGCCACGGCGGCCTGGATCGTGTTGTAGGCCGGTGTGCTGCACGAACCACCGCCGGAGCCTGAGGGCGCGACGTAGAGCGTGCTCGCAGCGGTGATGAGCGCGGCCGCCGGCAGGGCCGGCGCCCCCGCCAGGGCCAGTGAGGCCAGCAGAACAGCGCTTCCGAGCACGGCTGCCACTCGTCGCTGACCAGGGATCCTCGACAGCCGCACGAACCACCTCCTACAAGCTTTCACCGTGGCAAGAGCTTTGGCAGGCATGATACGACTCGCTGTCGAGCAGAGTGAGATCCACGGGGAGCTCGCCCTCTCGACCACCCGATCAAGTCCCAGCATGTGGTGTGACTGCGCGTCATCCTCGGCTCGTCGGCATCCGCGCCGCCGCGTCGGTCCCTCGCCCTCGATGCTCGACGGATATGCGCGGGGTGGATGATCCGGCGGCTCTCGGCGTCGCCGGGTCGTGGTCGGCGCACCGGACGGGCCGCGCCGGTGATCGGGGCGGCAGGCGCATCGGCGGCCGCCATCGGGCATCATGGCCCCTTCCCCGGTCGCGAGTGGAGGCATCGGTGGCTGTCGAGGAGCAGGACCTGCCGGTCGTGGCGAACGCGTCCCGGGACGCGTTCGCGGTCTGGATGGACGCGCAGCACGCCCGGTCCAGGGGCATCTGGCTGAGGATCGCGAAGGACGCGTCCGGGGTCGCGACGGTGACATACGCGGAGGCTCTCGACGTCGCCCTGTGCCACGGCCGGATCGACGGCCAGAAGGCGGGCCTCGATGACGCAGCCCGGCTGCAGCGGTTCACGCCGCGCACGGCCCGCAGCCGCTGGTCGCGGGTCAACCGGGCCCGGGCCACGGAGCTCATCGAGCTCGGCCTCATGCGGCCGGCGGGGCAGCGCCCGGTCGACGCGGCGAAGGCGGACGGGCGGTGGGACGCGGCGTACGCGGGGCAGCGCACGGCCGTCGTCCCGGACTATCTCCGCGCTGCGCTCGACGCCGATCCGGAGGCGTCGGCCTTCCTCGCGACGCTCGACAGCCGCAACCGGTACGCGGCGCTCTACCGGATCGGCGACGCGAAGCGGCCGGAGACCCGCGCCCGGCGCGTCGCGGCGTTCGTCGCGATGATGCGGGATCACCGCAGGGAGTACCCCTGAGGCGGCCGTCGATCCGGCATCTCGGCTGCCGGCACTGGTACGGACGGGTCATCCATCGGCCGTTGCAGTGCACGGTATCGTGGCCCCGCGCCCACGACGAGGGCGCGCGAACGTATGCTCGTCGAGGGCCCGCGACACGTGACCGGCTCAGCCGAATCGACGTCCCCGCGACCGGCGGCTGGGCGGCACCGACCACCGCCCGAGCGTGAAGCCATGCGAGCCGCAGAAGACGATCCCGTCCGGGACGGTGCCGGCGGGCCTGAACGAGCCGAAGGCCCGGACGGTTCCGGCCGCCCGCGGACCGCCCCCGGCGGTCACGCCGCCCTCCGGCAGCTCGCGTCCGAAGTCAGCGGCGAGGCGGACCTCGCGCGCGTCTTCGGCGAGGTCGTCGATCTCTCGGTCGCGCTCTTCGGGGCGGACAAGGTGGGGATCTGGACGGTCGAGCCGGGAGACCACCCCTACCGCCTCGTCGCCCACCGGGGCCTGGGCGAAGCTCTCCTCGGCGCGGTGGAGCGCCTCGGGCCGACGAGCCGGACCGGCGCGATCCGCGCGATGCACGCCAAGCGCTCGATCGTCCTCGACCGGCCGACCGTCCGGGGGACCACGGCGGAGATGCGGGCCGTGTACCGGGCCGAGGGGATCCGGACGGCCTGCCTCGTGCCGATCGTCCACTTCGACGATTCGATCGGCGTGATCGGCCTCTACCACGGCACGCGGCGGAGGTGGATGCAGGACGAGATCGACCTGCTCGAGGCCTTCGCCGCGCAGACCGCGGTCGCGCTCCAGAACGCCCGTCTCCACTCGAGCGTCGAAGGGTTCGCCGCGCGCCTCGGCGCGATCAAGGACCTCGCGGGCGAGCTGAACCACATCCACGACGTCGACGAGATCGGCCGCGCGATCGTCGCCCAGGTCCGCGAGCTGTACGACTCGGACAGCGCCCGGGTGTACACGGTCGACCACGAGACGCGCATGTGCGAGCCGGTCGCGTTCACGGGCGTCTTCCTCGGGTCCGAGCACCCCGACCCGGCGCTCCTGCGGGTCGCCGTGGGGACCGGCCTCACGGGCTGGGTCGCCGAGCACGACGCGCCGCTCCGCGTCGGCGACACACGGCGCGAGCCGCGGGCGCGCATCGTCGGCTCCGACGAGCCGGAGTCGATGCTGATCGCGCCGATGTCGTACGGCGGGACGGTCCTCGGCGTCGTCGTCGTCTCGAAGAAGGGCGTGGACCGCTACTCGGCGGACGACCTCACGACCCTCTCGATCTTCGGTGGGTTCGCCGCGCAGGCGCTGGTCAACGCGCGCAACATCGGTCAGCTGCGTGCCCAGCAGGATGAGCTGGAGCGCAGGCTCGCAAGCCAGCGCATGCTCCTCGAGGTCAACGAGACACTGCTCGCGGCACGGGACCCCGCGGCCGTGTTCGAGCGGATCGCCGACGCGCTCAGATCGGTCGTCGAGTACGACAGCCTCACGATCTACCGACTCGACCGGGAGCGCGGCACACGGGTGGCCGTGCTTGCGCGCGACATGTACGCGGACCAGATCCTCGCCGACGAGCAGCCGCTGGACGTGGGCCTCACGGGCTGGGCGATCACGCACGGCGAAGTCGTCGTGGCGAACGAGGCGAACCTCGATCCTCGCGCGGCGCTCGTCTCGGGCACGCCGGACGAGCCCGAGGCGCTCGTCGTCGTCCCGCTCCGCGCCCAGGGCGACGTGATCGGGACGCTCAACGTGAGCCGATCGGGACCGGATCCGGTGGAGTTCAGCGCCGACGAGGTCGAGCTCGTCTCGCTCTTCGCCGGCCAGGCCTCGATCGCGGTCCAGGCCGTCGAGGCGCGCCATGCGGCCGAGCTGCGCGCGGAGCGCGACGCGCTCACCGGCGCGCTGAACCACGGGGCGTTCCAGACCGACCTGACCGCGCTCCTCGAGCGCGCCGGCGGGGCGGCCCTCCCCAGGCCGTTCGCCCTGCTCATGCTCGACCTCGACGGGTTCAAGGTCTTCAACGACGGCCTCGGCCATCCGGCCGGCGACCGGTTCCTCGTGGCGGTGGCGGACTCGCTCGCCTCCGCGGTCCGCGTCGAGTCGGGCGACCGCATCTACCGGTACGGCGGCGACGAGTTCGCCGCGCTCCTGCCGGGGCTCGGGCGGACCGAGGCGCGCACCGTGGCGGATCGCCTGGAGGCGGAGATCGAGGCGCTCGGGTCGGGGCGATCGGGTCCGCGCGTGACCATCAGCGTGGGCGTCGCGACCTTCCCGGAGGACGGCCGCACGCGCGACGAGCTCGTCATGAGCGCCGACGCGGAGCTCTACCTGGAGAAGGCAGCCCGCCGGCAGTCGCGGAACACCGTCGGGGTGCCCGGCACGCGGGACGGCGCCGAGTACCTCGCGTCGCTCCACGAGTCCACGTACGCGCTGCTCGCTCGCCGCGACCCCAACGAGCTGCTCGAGACGATCGTCGCTCGCGCGGCCGCTCTCGTCGGGTCGCCGAACGGCTACCTCTACGTCGTCGATCCGGCGGCCGACATGCTGCGGGTCGCTGTGGGGCTCGGGATCTTCGCGAGCTGGGACGGCTTCGAGCTCGCGCGCGGCGAGGGGCTCGCCGGCCGCGTCTGGGAATCGGGCGAACCGCTCGTCGTCGACGACTACTCCACGTGGACGGGCCACTCGGTTCGACTCGAGGGCCAGCCGATCGGATCGACGGTCGGCGTTCCGCTCACGGCCGGGCGCGAGATCGTGGGCGTCATCGGCGTGGCTGGCGGGGAGGAGAGGCGCACGTTCGGCCCCGACGACGTCGCGGCGATCGGCCGCTTCGCCCAGCTCGCGTCGATGGCCCTCGAGAACGCGCGGCTCCACGCAGCCGCCCGGGCGGAGATCGCGGCGCGCGAGCGGTCCGAGGAGGAGCTGCGGGCGGGCTCCGAGCGCCTCCGCCGCCTGGCGGACGCGTCGTTCGAGGCCCTCGTCATCCATCGCGATGGGCGCATCCTCGAGGTGAACCGCGCGTTCGTCGACCTGTTCGGGCGATCGCCGGCCTCCGTGGCCGGCCTCCCGGTCCTGGGGCTCTTCCCGGAGTCGGAGCGCGAGGCGATCGAGCGCAGCCTCGAGGTGGATACCGAGGTGCCGGTCGAGACATCGGTCCTTCTGCCCGATGGGACGCACGCCGCGGTGGAGCTGATCGGGCGGACGATCGCCTACGCCGACGAGGTGCCGGCACGCGCCACGGCGATCCGCGACATCCGCGAGCGCCGGGCGATCGAGGAGCGCCTCACGCGTCAGTCGCTCTACGACCCGCTCACGGGCCTGCCGAACCGCTCGCTCTTCCTGGACAGGACCTCGCACGCGCTCGCGTGGGAGCGCCAGGACGGCCTGCCGCGGGTGGCGGTCCTCGTCCTCGACCTCGACCGGTTCAAGGGCATCAACGAGAGCTTCGGCCACGCGGTGGGCGACCAGATCCTCGCGGCCGTCGGCCGTCGGCCGTCGGTTCGAGGACGCGATCCGCCCCGGCGACACCCTCGCCCGTCTCGGCGGCGACGAGTACGCCGTCCTCGTGACGGGGAACGGGAGCGAGGGCGCGGCACGCAGCGTCGCGGGGAGGCTCCTCGAGACGCTCGCCGCGCCCTTCCCGGTGGAGGGCCGCGACACGTACCTGAGTGTGAGCGTGGGGATCGCGCTGGCCACCGACGACGGCGCCACGGCCGCGGACCTGCTCCGCGAGGCGGCGATCGCGCTCGACCGCGCGAAGGCCGACCCCAACGAAAGGACCACGGTCTTCACCCCGGCCATGAGCGACGTGTCGATCGAGCGGCTCGAGCTGGAAGCGGACCTGCGGCGCGCGCTCGGGCGCGACGAGCTCGAGGTCTTCTACCAGCCGCTCGTCGACCTCCACACCGGTTCGGTCGTGGGTCACGAGGCGCTCGCGCGCTGGCGCCACCCGACTCGCGGCCTCCTGGGGCCCTACGAGTTCATCTCGCTCGCGGAGGAGACGGGCCTCATCATCCCGCTCGGCGACCGGATCCTGACCGAGGCGTGCCGCCAGACGCGTGCATGGCAGCTCGAGTACCCCTCGAAGCCGCCGCTCGTCGTGAGCGTCAACCTCTCGGCGCGCCAGCTCGCACGGCCGGACCTCGCGGACTCCGTGCTCGCCGCGCTCGCGGCGAGCGGGCTGCCCGCGTCGTCGCTCGAGCTCGAGATCACCGAGACGATCGTCATGCGCGACGCGCAGGCGTCGGGCCTCACGCTCCGTCGCCTCCACGACCTCGGCGTCCGGCTCGCGCTCGACGACTTCGGCACCGGCTATTCGTCCCTCGCGTACATCTCCCGGCTGCCGCTCGACATCATCAAGGTGGACCGCTCGTTCGTCGCCGGCCTGGCCGACTCGACGGTGAACCACTCGATCATCGCAGCGGTCTCCGCGCTCGCCCGCGGCCTCCGGGTCGAGGTCACGGCCGAGGGGATCGAGCGGCAGGAGGAGCTGGAGGCGGTCGTGCGCCTCGGGTGCGACCGCGGCCAGGGCTTCCTCTTCTCGAAGCCGATGCCCGCACCGAAGGCCGCGGCGGCCCTCGCGCGCACGCGCGCAGCCTGACCGCACCTTCAGGGCTCGGCTGCCGCCGGCGCCACCGCCCAAGAGCCGCCACGACCGCCGCCCCAGCTCCCACCGCCCGCCGCCGGCGCCGACGCCCGCCGGGATCCGCCTGCCCGCAGCCGTACACTCAGGCGGATGGATCGCCGCACGGCCTACGTCCTGCTCGCCGTCCTCGGAACAGGCGTCTTCCTCGCCGGCCTCGAGCTGATGATCACGGCCGTCGCCCTCCCGCGGATCATCGCGGACGTCGCGGACTGGACACAGCTCCGCAAGGCGTCCTGGATCGTCAACGCGTACCTGCTCTTCTATGTCGCGACGATGCCGCTCGCGGGCCGGCTCGCGGACCTGTGGGGTGCGCGCCGCCTCTTCCTCGGCGCACTCGTCCTCTTCACTGCCGGGTCGCTGATGTGCGGCATGGCGCAGTCCCTCGACCAGCTCATCGCCGGACGGATCGTCCAGGCGATCGGCGGCGGGACGCTCGTGCCGGTCGCGACGGCGGCCGCCTCGCACCTCTTCGACGGCCCGGCGCGGCCGCGCGCGCTCGGCATCATCGGCGCGCTCACGTTCCTCGGGATGGCGGCGGGGCCGTTCTTCGGCGCGTTCGTCCTCGACTACGCGCGGTTCGAGACCCCGCTCATCCGCCTCAGGATCGTGGACGGCGTCCTCCCTCAGCTCCTGACCCCGGCGTGGCGGTGGGTCTTCTACGTGAACGTCCCGATCGGGATCGCCGCCCTGGCGATCGCGTGGGCCGCGAGCTACGGATGGGAGACGCCGCGTCACGGCCACCGGCTGGACATCCCCGGCGCCATCCTCTTCACCGTCGCCGTGGGCGCCGCGCTCGTCGGCGTCACGTTCCTCGGCAGCGGATCGTCCGGCGACGGTCCCTCCGCGACGGCCGTCAGCACCGTCCTCTTCGTCGTCGCGGCGGCCGCCGGCGTCGTCGCGGTGCGGCGGGGCCTCACGGCCCCCGAGCCGTTCCTCGACCCGCGCCTCTTCCGCGACAGGGTCTTCTCGTCCGCCGCGGTCGTCTCGCTCCTCACCGGCTATGCGTTCGCGACGGCGATCGTGGGCGGCGCGATCTTCGTGGACCGCGTCCTCTACGGCGGACCGGATGTCCAGCGCGTCGCGCTCGGGGCGATGGCCGGGGCGACGGCCGTCGGGGCGCTGATCTCCGGGTTCGGCGCCCGGTTCGTCTCGCTCAGGGCGATCACGCTGGCGGGCCTCGTCGCGTCCACCGCGGCGCTCCTCGTGATGTCCCGCTGGACGTCGGACGTGACGCTGACCGAGCTGGCCGCCTTCATGGGCCTCTACGGTCTCGGATTCGGGCTTACCGTGACCCCTCGCTCCACCGCGGCGGTGGAGGCGGCCGGGCGCGCGCGGTTCGGCGTCGCCTCGGCGACCGTGACGGTGGCGCGGATGATCGGGATGGCCGTCGGCCTCGCGATCCTCACCGCCTACGGCTCCACGCAGATCGACCGCCTCTCGGCACAGATCTACGGGACGCCGGACGCGTACCGGAACGTCCTGCCGCCCGACCTCGCGTCGCGGCCGCTCCAGGATCCACTCGTCGTGGAGGCGCTCGAGGCATGGGCGGCTGCTCGCGCCGCGGAGACGATGACGATCCTCTTCCTCGTCGCCGGCATCGTGACGATCGTCGCGATCCCGCCCGGTCTCGCGCTCACGACGCGGCCGCGTATGCTGCCCGGTGATGCGGCGACGGCCACGGGCCCGGTCGCCGGCGCTGCGGGCGGAGGTGACGATGGACACGACGGTAAAGTCGAGCCCGTCGCCCTCTGACCCGCCGGCAGGCGCCGACGGACGGCCCGCTGACGCGGCGGAGGCCCCGTCCGCTGCCCACGGGATCGGGTCGCACGGGGGCCTCGCCGAGGCCGTGCTCGAGGGCGGCGCGGGAGGGGCAGCCGGCGTCGTCGTCACCCGCCCGGGCTACCCGCCACGGCACCTCGAGCCCGTCCCCGGCGTGGGACTCGAGCGCGTGCGCGTCTCCGAGGACGTCCTCGCCAGGGAGGCTGCCGCCCATCTGCGCGCCTGGGCCCTGCCCGCCGGCGGTGAGACGGAGGAGACCCACGACCTCGCGCGCCTCCGGGCGCTCGTCGCCGAGCGCGAGACCCGTCTCTGGGTCGACCTCACGGACGCCACCCACGCGCTCGTCGCCGAGGTGGCCGAAGCGCTGCAGATCCATCCGCTCGTCGTGGAGGACATCGTCGAGCGGGGCCAGCGACCCAAGCTGGAGCTGACCGGCGGCGAGGTGCACATCGTCGTGTACGCGCTGACGTACGGAGAGCGCCTCGACGCCGCCGAGATCGACATCGTCCTCGCACGCGGATATCTGCTCACGTCCCACGCGAAGGGTTGGGACCCGCTCGAGACGCACCATCTCCGCATCGGCCCGGCCCCTCTCCTCGCTGGCGGCCCCGACTACCTCGCGTGGGCCCTCATCGACTCGCTCGTGGACTCGTACTACCCGGTCTTCGACGCGCTGGACACGGAGATCGACGGCCTGGAGGACGCCATCCTCGCGTCGGCGGACAGGCAGGCGCTCGGCCGCCTGCTCGAGGTGAAGCGCACGCTGGTGGACATCCGCCACGTGATCTCGCCGATGCGCGAGGTCTTCAACCAGCTCACGAACCGCGAGCTCGGCCTCGTCCAGCCGGAGACGATCCTCTACTTCCGGGACGTCTACGACCACCTCATCCGGCTCAACGACGAGATCGACAGCCAGCGGGAGCTCGCGTCGGGGATCCTCGACGTCTACCTCTCGACGGTGAACAACAACCTCTCGAACATCATGAAGCGGCTCACGGGCGTGACCGTCATCCTCGCGGGGATCGGTGCGGTGGGCGTGCTCTTCGGGATGAGCGAGGCGGGCGCCGCCTTCAACGGCGGCGAGCGCAGCGGCTTCTGGATCGTGACCGGGACCGTCCTCGTGGGCGCGGCGATCGTCGCGTACGTCCTCCGGCGGATCGACTGGATCTGACCCGCCGGCGTCAGGAGCAGACGACCGGCTTCGGCGTGGGGTGCGCGTCGTGCGGGTCCGCAGGCTGCGAGCCCATCGGGACCGCCTGGACGATGACGACCTTGCCGGTGTAGCCGGGGATCCCCTGCCGGGGGCCCTCCGAGGTCTGGAGGAAGAGGTTCTCGCCCTGCGCGCCGTACACGGCGTCGAGCGAGTCCTGGTGCCGGTGGACGTCGGAGATCTCGTAGAGGAAGACCATGTCGTCGCTCGTGTAGACCTGGACGAGCATCCCGAGCATCGCCTTGCCGTCGCTCACCTTCGACGCGTCGAGGATCGGGAGGAACATCCCGTCGCGCGCGTGCGCGTAGAGGAAGACCGGCCCGCCCTGGCCGGGCTGCTTGAACGCTCCCGAGTACTCGGCCACGTCGCAGTAGGGGAACGACTCGGCCGCAGGGGCCTTCACCACCGGCAGGTCGATGCCGAGGGCTGGCACGACGACGCGCGTCGCGACCGCCGTCCTCGGGCTCGGCGACGGGACGAGCGAGACCGCAGGGCCGGTCGATGGACTCGCGGGGCCGACCGACGGGATGGGCGGAAGCGTGGGGACGGGCGCGGTCGAGGGTGCGGGCGTGACGACGGGGGCGGACGGGGACGGCGACCCGATCGAGCCGATGGCGTGCGGATCGGTCCACGCGAGGAGGCCGGCGACGAGGAGCGCGACACCGGCTGCGATGAGCGCCGCCGGGAGCAGGCGGCCGACGATGATGCGCGCGACGGGACCCATGGGGCCTGACCGTAGCACGGGCGGCGTGGCGAGGGGTGGCGGCGGGTCGCGGCTCGGACACGGACCCGCTGCCCGCTGGTACCCTCCCAGCCATGGGACCCCGTGCGGCGCTGGCCGCAGGCATCGCTGCCGGCGTCGTCATCGTCATGCTCGCGGGTGCCGTCGTCCTCGTGCTCGCCCGGGGCGGCGCCGCGACGGTGACCCTGCCGCCGCTCCCGGCGCCCACCCTCCCCCCGGCTGGCACGAACGCCCCGACGGGCGGAGGACCCACGGCCTCGGCCGGCGCGACGGTTGCGCCCACACCGACCGAGTCGGGCACCGCGGGCGCGGGTGCGTCGCCCTCGCCGTCAGCGTCGCCGTCGGACATCACGGACGCGCTCTTCGGCGTCGGCCGTCCGGCGCCGGCGCTCCAGGTGGCGCAGCTCGGTGGCGGGACGATCGACCTCGCGGCCCTGCGCGGCCATCCCGTCTGGGTCGCATTCACGGCGATGTCGAGCCCGGTCGCGCGTGACGAGTACGCGGCGATGGAGTCGTTCGCGCTCCGCCACGCGGACACGGGACTCGTCGTCGTCACGGTCCACGAGAAGGACGACCCTGTCGCGGTCCAGGCACTCGTCGACGGGATCGGGGTCACGTTCCCGGTCGGTCTCGACGCATCCGGAGCCGCCGCCCGCGACTGGCGCGTCCTGGCGCTGCCGATGCACTTCTGGGTGGGCGCGGACGGCATCGTGCGCGACGGCATGTTCGGCGGAGCGGGACTCGATGCGATGGCGGCCGGGCTGCGGTCGATCCTCCCGGGCGTCGATGTCACCCCGTTCGCCACGCCGACGCCGCCTCCGGCGACGCCCGCGCCGTCCGGGAGCACGTCGCCACTCCCGGTCGTCTCGCCGTCGGAGGAGCCGACCCCGTCGCCTTCGTGATCGCCGGGGCGGTGCGCGAGGCTCCCGGGTCTCAGCCGCGGAAGAGCGAGCTCGCCGCCTTCGTCGCCGCGTCGATGAGCGGGCCCGGCAGGACGCCGAGGATCACGGTCGCGACGGCCGCCACCGCCACGCCGAGGCGGAGGAGAGGTCCGTGGTCGACCTCGGCCGGCTCGATCTGCGGGTCGCGCATGTACATGTACACGACGACGCGCAGGTAGTAGAACGCCGCGGCGACCGCGTTGAGGACGGTGATGACGGCGAGGATCGGGACCCATCCGCCGGCCTGGACGGCCGACAGGATGATGAGCGCCTTCGCGAAGAACCCGGCCGTCGGCGGGATGCCCGTGAGCGAGAGCAGGAAGAGCGTCATGAGGATGCCGAGGTAGGGCTCGCGCCGCCCGAGGCCGGCGAACGTGTCCAGCTGGCTCGTCACACCCGGACGCTTCTGCAGCGCGGAGACGACCGCGAACGCGCCGAGGTTCATGAAGCTGTACGCCGCGAGGTAGAAGAGGACGGCCTCGAGACCACCAGAGTTGGGGTCCGCGGCGTACGCGGTGAGGCCCACCAGGATGTACCCGGTGTGCGCGATCGACGAGTACGCGAGCATCCGCTTCACGTTCGTCTGCGTGACCGCGACGAGGTTGCCGAGGGTCATCGTCAGGACCGCGAGGACTCCCATGACGGGCAGCCAATCGGCGTTGATCGGGCCGAGCGCCTCGACGAAGACGCGGATGATGAGCGCGAACGCGCCGACCTTGGGGCCCACCGAGAGGTAGCCCGTGACCGGCGTGGGCGAGCCCTGGTACGCGTCCGGCGTCCAGTAGTGGAACGGAACCGCGGCGATCTTGAAGGCGACGCCGGTGGTGACGAACGCCACGCCCATCGCGAGCGCGGGCGAGAGCCCCTGGGCCGCGGCGATCGCGTCCGCGACACCGGCGATCCGAGTGGTCCCCGTGAGCCCCCAGACGTACGCGAGGCCGAAGAGGAAGATCGCGCTCGAGAACGACCCGAGGAGGAAGTACTTGATCGCGCCCTCGGTGGAGAGCGCGTCCCGCTTCGCGTAGCCGGCGAGGAGGTAGCCGGGGAGGACCATGAGCTCGAGGCCGACGAAGAGGACCAGGAGATCCGCCGACCCGGCGATGAGCATCGCCCCGGTCATCGCGAAGACGAGCGTCGCCGCGAACTCGGCGACCGGGAGGTCCCGCGGGCCCAGGTAGTCGGGACCGACGAGCACGGTGAGGGCGACGATCGCGATGAAGATTAGGTCGAGGTACGTGGTGAGCGTGTCGACCGTGTACGCGCCGCCGAACGCGAGCCCGGGCGCCTGGTCCGTCCAGACCGTCAGGACGGCGACGATCGCCAGGCCGGCGAGCCCGACGGCGACCGCGATGCGATCGCGATGGGGCGCGATGGCGTCCACCACGATGATCGCGAACGCGACGAGCAGCGCGGCGACGAGCGGAGCGATGAGGGTGACGTCCGACCAGGTCATGGGATGGGCGCAGCGCTCCCCGTGCTACCGCTGGATGCCGGCCACGAGGGCGGCGTGGACGGACGCGAGAACGTCGGTCACCGACCCGTCGATGAGGCCGAGGATGAGCCCCGGGACGAGCCCGAGGACGACGACGAGCGCGCCGAGCGGCGCGAGGGTCAGGATCTCGACGGGCCGGATGTCGGTGAGGTGGTGGCCGAGACCGGCGAGGAACTCGGAGACCTGGCCGAAGAGGACGCGCTGGACCATCCACAGAAGGTAGGCCGCCGCGAAGATCATGACGAACGCCGAGACGGCCGCGACCCACGGGTTGTATGCGTACGCCCCGACGAAGACGAGGAACTCACCGACGAACCCGGAGAGGCCGGGCAGGCCCACCGAGGCGAAGACGAAGAACCCGAAGATGGCGGCGTAGACGGGGGTCGGCGCGCCGAGGCCGCCCATCTTCGCGATCGCCCGGTCGTGCGTCCGCTCGTAGATGACGCCGACGAGGAGGAAGAGGGCCCCCGTGATGAGGCCGTGGTTCACCATCTGGAGGATCGCGCCCTGCATCCCCTGCTCGCGTCCGGCGACGCCGACGGGGATGAGCACGCTCACGAAGATCCCGAGGGTGACGAAGCCCATGTGGCTGACCGACGAGTAGGCGACGAGCTTCTTGAGGTCCGTCTGGCGCAGCGCGACGATCGCGCCGTAGATGATCGCGATGACAGAGAGGGCGATGAAGAGGATCGCGAAGCGCTGCGCGGCGTCCGGATACATCGGGACGGCGAACCGGATGAGGCCGTAGCCACCGAGCTTGAGGAGGACGCCGGCGAGGATGACGGAACCGGCTGTCGGTGCCTCGACGTGGGCGTCCGGGAGCCACGTGTGGAACGGGAACATCGGGACCTTGATCGCGAAGGCAAGGGCGAACGCGAGGAAGGCGAACGCCTGCAGCGTCGTGTCGAAGCCATGGGCGCGGAGGGTGAAGTAGTCGAACGCCCCGTTCCACGTCCCGGTCGCCGACTGGTACGCATATGCCGTCCCGAGGATGGCGACGAGCATGAGGAGCGACCCGACGAGGGTGTACAGGACGAACTTGATCGTCGCGTAGATGCGGTTCGCCCCACCCCAGATCCCGATGATGAGGTACATCGGGACGAGGACGACCTCCCAGAAGACGTAGAAGAGGAAGAGGTCGAGCGCGACGAAGACCCCGAGCATCCCCACTTCGAGGATGAGGAAGGAGATGAGGTACTCCTTCATCCGCGTCTTGATCGGGCCGAAGCTCGCGAGGATGCTGATCCACGTGAGGGTCGTCGTGAGGACGACGAGGGCCACGGAGAGCCCGTCCACGGCGATGGTGTAGTTGATCCCGAAGATGGGGATCCACTGGGTGGTCTCGGTGAACTGGAACCCGCCTGACGACGTGGAGTACGCGGCGAGGAGGACGAGCGAGGCGACCCACGTCGCGAGGGCCGTGCCGAGGGCGATCGCCTTCATCGCGCCCTCGAATCGTCGCGGCACGACCCCAACGATGAGCGCGCCGGCGAGTGGCAGGAAGGTGATGATCGAGACGATCGGGATGCCGGTCAGGTCGATGTGCATCTCGGCCTCCCCTACCGGCTCGCCATGAAGAGGTACGCGCCGGCCATGACCACGAGGCCGAACGCGATCCCGAGCGCGTAGTTCTGGACCCGGCCCGTCTGGACCCGACGGAGGATCCGGCCGGTGCCGGAGACCACGGTCCCGGTCCCGTTCACCGTCCCGTCCACGACGTGAACGTCGAACCAGACGATCGCGTCCGCGACGCGGCCGCCGATCCGGATGAAGAGCAGGTCGTACAGGTCGTCGAACCACCACTTGTTGAGCGACGCGCGGTAGAGGAACCGGGTCACGCGGCTGGACGCGGTGGCGCGTTCCACGGCCGCGGGGCGGGTACGCGTCCGGAAGAGGCCGAACAGCCAGGCGCTCACGACCGCGCCGAGGGTGGCCGCGGCGACGCTCACGATGATCAGCGCGCCGTCGATGCCGAAGAGCTGGTACTCGGGGACCTCGCGGGCGAGCGTCGTCTCCGCGCCCTCGAAGACCGGGAGGAGCCACTGCTTGATGAGCGGGTCGGCGAGCGGCAGGCCGAGGGCGGCGCCGATGAAGACCGATGGGATCGCGAGGAGGACGAGGGGCAGGAGCATCGTCCACGGACCTTCGTGGATCGACTCCCAGATCGACTTCGCGTAGGCCGATGGCGACCCGTAGAACGTCTTGCCCATGAGCCGGAACATGTAGAACGCGGTCATGATCGCGACGAGGAGGCCGATGCCCCAGACCCAGTAGAACCCGAGGATGAAGCTCTCGCCGAGGATCTGGTCCTTCGAGAAGAATCCGGCGAGCGGCGGGATCCCGGACAGGGCGAGCGTGCCGATGAGCATCGTCCAGTGGGTGACGGGGATCTTCCGCCAGAGGCCGCCCATCTTGTTCATGTCCTGCTCGTCGTGGACCGCGTGGATCACGGAGCCGGACCCCAGGAAGAGCAGGCCCTTGAAGAAGCCGTGCGTCATGAGGTGGAAGATCGAGGCGGTGAACGCGCCCACGCCGAATGCCGCGAACATGTACCCGAGCTGGCTCAGGGTGGAGTACGCGAGGACGCGCTTGATGTCCGTCTGCGTGAACGCGATCGATGCCGCGAGGATCGCGGTGAACGTCCCGATCGCCGCGACGAGAACCATCATCTCCGGCGCGTGGGCGTAGATGGTCGCGGTCCGCGCCACGAGGTAGACGCCCGCGTTCACCATCGTCGCCGCATGGATGAGGGCGCTGACCGGGGTGGGGCCCTCCATCGCGTCCGGGAGCCAGACGTGCAGCGGGAACTGGGCGCTCTTGCCGACGGCGCCGCAGAAGACGAGGAAGGCGATGAGCGAGATCGTGAGCGGCTGGAGGGTCCCGATCCGCTCGTTCACCGTCGCGATGTCGAGGGTGCCCAGCGCCACCCAGATCGCCATGATCCCGAGGGCGAACCCGACGTCGCCCACGCGGTTGACGATGAAGGCCTTCTTCGCGGCCAGGGCCGCCGATCGCCTCGGATACCAGAACCCGATGAGGATGTAGGACGAGAGGCCCACGAGCTCCCAGGCGGCGAAGACGACGAGGAAGTCGCTCGCCAGCACGAGCAGGAGCATCGAGAACATGAAGAGGTTGAGGTAGGCGAAGAACCGCCACCGCCCCGGATCGTGCGCCATGTAGCCGACGCTGTAGAGGTGGACGAGCATGCCGATGGTCGTGACGACGATCAGGAGGCAGGCCGTCAGGTTGTCGACATGGAAGGCGACCTCGACGGTGAACCGACCGGCCGGGACCCACGTCCAGAGCGCGACCGTCGCGCCCGCCTCGCCGTACCCGCCGGTGAGCTGCGTGTACACGACGCCCATGGCGATCGCCCAGCTCGCGATGACGAGCAGGAGCGGGATGAGGAATGCGAACCGGCCGATCCGCCGGCCGGCGAACGCGGTGAACGCGAACCCGAGGATCGGGAGCAGGGGGATGAGCGGGATGAGCTGCTCGTTCACGGTCATCTCGCGCCGCCTACTGCCGCATCGCGTCGTACTCGTCGACGAGCGGCGTGCGGCGGTTGCGGAAGATCGCGATGACGATCGCGAGCCCCACGGTCGCCTCGGCGGCAGCGACGGTGATGACGATGAGGGCGATGACGGACGCGTGATCCTTGAGCGCCGGGAGGAACGCCCCGAACGCGAGGATCGTGAGGTTCACCGCGTTCACCATGAGCTCGATCGACATGAGCATGCTGATCGCGTTCCGACGAGCGAGGAACCCGAACGTCCCGGTCGCGAACAGCAGGCCCGAGAGCACGAGGTAGGCGTCGAGGCTGTTCGCCATCAGCGGGGCGCCTCGTCGCGCCGGTCCTCGCGCTTGGCGAGGAAGATCCCGCCGATGACGGCGGCGAGCAGCAGGACGCTCACGGCCTCGAACGGCAGCGTGTAGTCGCTGAAGAGGAGCCGCGCGACGTCACCCGTCACGCTCTGCAGCCGGGTGGCCTCCGCGCCCCAGTCCGTGGACGCGACCACGCCGATGACGACGACCACGACCGCGATGGCGGCGATGGCCGCCGCCCACCACTGGGTCTGGAAGACGAGGCGGGCCGGGCCGGCCTTCGTCTGCGTGAGCATGATCGCGAAGAGGACGAGGACGCTGATCGCGCCGATGTAGACGAGGACCTGCGTCGCGGCCAGGATCGGGGACCCGAGGAGCACGTAGAGACCCGCGAGCGCGGCGAAGCACACGATCATCGCGAGCCCCGACCGGATGATGTCCCGCAGCGTGACGACGAGCAGGGCCGAACCGAGCATCACGACCGCGAAGAGGACGAACAGCACGTCGTCCCACGAGGCCCCGATGATCGGGATCGTCTCCGGTATCGACACGGACCTACTCTCTCCTCACTCCCGCGCCTCGAGCGGCGCACCGTCCCTCAGTGCGCGGCCGAGCCGCCCCCCGCCGGGACGCCCCCATCCCCGTGGCCATTGTGGCCGTTCCCACCGGCCGTCGCGAGTCCGGCCGGCAGCACGGGCAGCAGCCGGTCGGGCCGCACGGGGCGCCCCTCGGCGACCGCGCGCTCGGCCCAGTCGCGCTCGCGGCGCACGTACGTCATCTCCGTGTCGCGGTCGAGCGCCGCGATCGCCATGAGGTCGATCATCGGCTCGACGCGACTGGTGTGCGCGAGCTCGAAGTCCGGCCCGCACCGCAGCGCGTCGTACGGGCAGGCGTCCACGCAGATGCCGCACAGGATGCAGCGGCTCTCGTCGACGTCGTACTTCTGGAGGATGCGCGGCTTGGGCATGAGCGCACCCGTGGGGCACGTCTCCGCGCAGCGACCGCAGCTCACGCACGGCGTGTCGTTGAGGCTCATGTCGAGCGGGGTCGTCACCAGGGTGTCGAACCCGATCCGCATGAAGTCGTAGCAGGCCGCGCCCACGACTTCGGCGCAGACGTTCGCGCAGCGGCCGCAGTCGATGCAGCGCGACGGCTCGCGCAGGATGAACGCGTGGCTGTCGTCGCGGACGTAGTCGTGGTTCAGCCCCGTGAACCGGTTCTCGGTCACGCTCCGGTAGCCGGCGCCTCTGTCGTGCTGGGGCTCGAGGGTCTGGAGGGTCGTGCCGTACTCGATGCCCAGGCGCCGGAGGTCGCAGAAGCCGATGGCCTCGCACGTGCACTGGAGGCAGCGAGTGCTCTCCGCGATGGCCTCGGCGACCGTGTAGGGGTGCTCGTACTCGATGTAGCTCGCGTTGCGCTCCTCGGCTGGCATCGCCCGCATCCGGATGCGCGGCTCCTTCACCTCGCTCGTGAACGGGACGATGCTCAGGAACTCGGGCTGCGGCTCCGCGAGCGTCTGGCGCGTCCGCAGGGCGCCGAGGTCCATGCCGTGCAGGTACGCGTCGATCGCGTACGAGGCGCGCCGCCCGTCGGCGATCGCCTGGACGACGGTCTGGGCGCCCATCCGGACGTCACCGGTGCCGAACACGCCCGGGCGGCCCGTCTCGAACGTCACCGCGTCCACGGCGAGGCGGCGCTGCTTCGTCGCCGCGGTGCCCTCGTTGCCGGCACCCATCCAGCGGAGGTCCGGGCCCTGGCCGATCGCGAGGAGGACTCGATCGCACGGGATGACGAACTCCGTCCCTGCGGCGGGCTCCGGGCGGCGGCGACCCGAGGCGTCCGGGGCCCCGAGCTGCATCCGGATGAACTCGACGCCGGTCACCGTGTTCGCCTCGTCGGCGAGGACCCGGGTGGGGCCGGCCTGGAAGATCGCGGTGACGCCTTCCTCGATCGCCTCGTGGACCTCGCTCGCGGCAGGCATGTCCTTCATGTCTCGGCGGTAGACGAGCGTGGTCTCGGCGCAGCCCTGGCGGACCGACGTGCGGGAGCAGTCCATCGCCGTGAAGCCGCCGCCCACGACGACGACCCGCGTGCCGCGGTGGCCCGGGTACTCGAGCCCGAGCGTCGCGATCTTCAGGTACTCGAGGCCGTCGATGACGCCGTCGGCGTCCTCGCCGGGGATCCCGAGCTTGTTCGTGTCGTAGCAGCCGATGGCGATGAGGACGGCGTCGAAGCCCTGGTTCTGCAGGTCGTCGAGGGTGAAGTCCTTCCCGAACTCGCGGCCGCATTCGAACCGCCCGCCGAGGCGCGTGATCGACTCGTACTCGCGATCGAGCACGGACTCCTTCGGAAGCCGGTACTCGGGGATGCCGTAGCGAAGCATCCCGCCCGGCTTCTCGTCCTTGTCGAAGATCGTGACGTCGTGGCCGGCGATGAGCAGGTAGTACGCGGCCGATGCGCCCGCGGGGCCGGAGCCGATGACCGCGACGCGCTTGCCGGTCGCCGGCTGGACGTCGAACGGGACGGGCGGATCGATGCCCTCGTCGGCCATCTGGCGGAGGACCTGGTCGCCCGCGTACCGGTGGCTGTCGCGGATCGCGATCGCCTCGTCCACCTCGTCGCGCCGGCAGTGCGTCTCGCAGGGCGCCGGGCAGACGCGCCCGAGGATGCTCGGGAACGGGATCGTCCGCTTGAAGACGCGCGCCGACTCGCGCCATTCGCCTTCGGCGTTCGCCTTGAGGAACCCCGGGATGTCGATGTGGCTGGGGCACTTGTTCTGGCAGGGCGGCAGGCAGTAGGCGTTGTGGTCGCTGAAGATCAGCTCGAGGTTCGTCGCGCGGATCCGCCGCAGCTCCTCGGTCTGCGTCTGGACCTTCATCCCCTCCTCGGCTGCGCGCGAGCACGAGATGGGCGGGTTCTCCTCGCCCTCGACGTCCACCACGCACATCCGGCACGCGCCGAAGCCGGGGAGCTTGGGCTCGTAGCAGAGCGTGGGGACCTCGATGCCGTTGTCACGACAGACCTCGAGGATCGTCTGGCCCTCGCGGCCCTCGATGACGCGGCCGTCGACCTCCAGGCGGATCGCCGGCGCGGACAGGGGTCGTTGAGGCGACTGCGTGGTGAGGAGGCGCTCGGCGAGCGCGTCGGCGTCGGTGGGGCGGGTGATCACGTCGGTCATCGGGACGCCCTCAGGTGGCCGTCCCGGCGGGCGTCACCCCGATGGGATGGCAGACCCCGGCGGGGCAGGCGCTGCGGAGCAGGTGCTCGTCGAGCTCGGGACGGAAGTAGCGCAGGACGCTGGTCAGCGGGTTCGTGGCCGCACGCTCGTGGGCGCACAGCGCGCTCGCGACGATGTCGGCCGAGAGGTCGGCGAGGAGGGCCGGATCGGTCGGCCGTGCATGGCCGGAGGCGGCGCGCTGCCCGATCTCCGCGAGCCTGCGGAGGCCGATCCGGCACGGGATCGTCTTCCCGCACGCCTCGTCGGCGCAGTACCGCGTCAGGAGCGTGGCGAGGTCCACGACGCATGCGCGCTCGTCGGCCACGAGGATCGAGCCGGATCCCACGTGCGCGCCGACCTCGCGGAGCGCGGCGTAGCCGTAGGGCGTGTCGAGTTCGCGCGGTGGGAGGATCCCGCCGGTGGGCCCGCCGACGACGACGGCCTTGAGCCGATGGCCTGAGGCCATCTGCCCGGCGAGGTCCACGATCTCGCGGAGGCGGGTGCCCGTGGGCACCTCGGCGATGCCGGGCTCCTCGATCGCGCCGGCGACCTGGACGAGCGTCGTGCCCGGGGCCTCGGGATCGCCGATCGCCGCGTACGCGTCGGCGCTGTTCGCGACGATCCAGCCGACGGCGCCCAGCGTGACCACGTCGTTCACGACGGTGGGGCGGCCCCACAGGCCCCTCTCGGAGGGGTACGGAGGGCGCTGCTCCGGCTGGCCGCGCTTCCCCTCGAGCGCCTTGAGCAGGACGGTCTCCTCGCCGAGCATGTAGGCGCCGCGCACGGGCCGGACGGAGACGAAGATGTCGCGCCCCGAGCCGAGGACATTCGCGCCGATGTGGCCTGCGGCCTCGGCGCGGGCGACGGCGGCCTCGAGGCGGCGGATCGCCTCGCCGTACTCCGCGCGGACGGCGATGTACGACTCGGTCGCGCCCACGGCGAACGCCGCGATCGCGACGCCCTCGACGACCGCGTACGGCCGCTCTTCCATGAGGCCACGGGCGATGTGCGTGGCGGGGTCCGACTCGTAGCCGTTCGCGACCACGTGGCGGACGGCGCCCTGGGCCATCGCGCAGGCGTCCCACTTGTCGGCGGTCGGGAAGCCGCCGCCGCCGCGGCCGCGCAGGCCGGAGGCGCGCAGGAGGGCGATCGTGCCGGTGGGCCCATGGGTGCGGACGGCGCGCGTGAGCCCCTCGAACGCGCCGGCGGCGACCGCCGCGTCCAGGTCCGTCGGGTCCGTCGCCCCGAACCCCGCGGTGAGGATCCGCGGCCACGTGGAGGGGGTGGCGAGGAGCGTCGTCATGCCGCGCCCGCTCCCGTCCCGCGCGGTCCGGTCCCGAGCGAGGCGTCGAGGGCGGCGAGGAAGCTGGCGTCGGTCGGTCGGCGTGCGGCGACCGCGACTGCCTGCGCCTCGTCCGCCGGGGGCGCGAGCCGGAACTGCCGGTAGTAGGTGGCCGTGCCGTAGACGAGCGCGTACGGCGCGGCCGTGCGGAAGCTCAGGTGCTTGAGGGCGGCGACGGGAAGGTGGCCGTACGCGTCCTGCGTCTCCTCGAGGATCGCGAGCAGCTCCGCCGGGTCGTGATCGTGGCGCTCGAGGATCGCGTCGAGGGGCGCGAGGTCGATGGGCGCGAACCGCTCGGCCGCGGGATCGGCGACCGGGCGACCGGACCGGCGGAGCGCCGACTCCTCGCGCCGCTCGCCGTACGTCTCGGCCGGGCCCCAGTGGATGTGGTACCGGCCGCGCGTGTCCACGCCGCCCATGTCGATGCACTCGATGGGGCAGGCCTGCGCGCACTGGAAGCAGGTCTCGCACTTGAGCGCGCCGTTCTCGTCGTAGAGCAGCTGCAGGCGGCCGCGGTTCTTCGGCGGGATGGGCGAGGTGACTTCGGGATAGCGGATCGTGACGGCGGGCTGGAAGAACCGGCGGAGGGTGATCGACATCCCCCGCGCGATGCCCATCCCCGGGATGCGGCTCATCGGACGGTCCTCATGAGTTCACGATCACGATCACGGCGGCCGTGACGAAGATGTTGACCAGCGCCGCCGGCAGGAGCCACTTCCACGCGAACCCCATGAGCTGGTCGATCCGGACGCGCGGAAGCGTGCCCCGCAGCCAGACGAAGAAGAAGACGAAGACGTACGACTTGGCGAAGAACCAGAAGAGGCCGGTCACCCAGTCGAGGCTCACGAACGCCCAGCCGAGCAGAAGCCCGACGGCGACCACGTTGAAGAGGATGAAGCCGATCACGAGTGCCTGGAGCGTCGAGATCCGGGAGCTCAGCCAGAACGGGGCGGCGAGGACGAGCGTCCCCACGACGGGGACGAGCAGCAGGGCGATGAGCGAACCGACGCCCCACGCAAGCGGATCGATGCCCGAGATGACGACCGGGAACGGCCAGTCGAACGGCGCCGTCCAGCCGCCGAAGAAGAACGTGACGATGAGCGCCGAGACGACGAACACGTTCACGTACTCGGCGAAGAAGAAGAAGCCGAACCGCATCCCGGAGTACTCGGTCGCGAAGCCCGCGACGATCTCCTGGTCCGCCTCGGTGAGGTCGAACGGAGAGCGGTTCGCCTCGGCGATCCCCGCGATGACGAAGATGATGAGCGCAAGGGGTTGCCGCCAGACGTACCAGTCGGCGATCGACCCGGACTGGGCGAGGACCAGCTGGTTGAGGCTCATCGTGCCGGCGAGGAGGACGACGCCCACGAGGGCCAGGGTGAGCGGGATCTCGTAGCTGACCATCTGCGCCGCCGACCGGAGCCCGCCGAGGAGCGAGTACTTGTTGAAGCTCGACCAGCCGGCCATGAGGAGGCCCACGACGGTGAGGCCGCTCATCGCGAAGAGGTAGAGCATCCCCACGTTCATGTCGAGGCCGAAGAGGCCCGGCGCGAAGGGGATCACGAGGAAGGTCATGACCGAGCCGCCGAAGACCACGACCGGCGCCAGGGTGAAGACCCTCAGGTCGACGCCGGTCGGCGCGAAGTCCTCCTTGGAGAGGAACTTGAGGCCGTGGACGACGGACATCGCCGTCCCGAACGGACCGACCCGGTCGGGTCCCACGCGGAGGTTCATCCGCGCGATGACCTTGAGCTCGAGGTAGATGACGATGAAGGCCGTCGGGATCGTGAGGAGGAGGACGGCACCGATCGCCGCGACGAAGCGGAGCAGCGGGACGTTGTCGGCAAGGAACCCGACGGCGTAGGGACCCGCGACGTAGGCGACCCCGATCGTCACCAGCCCGAGGGCGAGGAGGATCGGGACGACGATCGCGAGGATGCGTCCGAGGAGGTTGAGGCGCTGCCACGTGACGACGGCAATGCTCATCTCGGCGCCCTACTTGTCCACGCCGCCCATGACCGGGTCCAGGCTGGCCATGATCGCCATCGTGTCGGCGATGAGGTTGCCCGGGGTCAGCAGCGAGACGAGCTGGAGATGGACGAAGCTCGGGTCGTGGATCCGCATCCGGAACGGCTGGTCCGTCCCGTCCGAGATCGCGTACGTCCCGTACATGCCGCGCGGACCCTCCACCGCGGCCCACGCGCGGCCCGGGCGCGGTCGGATGAGGCGCGGGAGCGTCGCCATCACCGGACCGTCGGGCATCTCGTGGAGGACCTGGTCGATGATCCGCAGCGACTGCTTGATCTCGTCTCCGCGGAGCAGGTAGCGGGCCAGGCTGTCGCCCTCCTGGCGCGTCGGGACGTCGAACTCGAGCTCCGGGTAGACGGAGTACGGGTGCGCCCGGCGGATGTCGAACGGGACCCCCGAGGCGCGGATGTTCGGGCCGGTGACGGCCATCCGGAGGGCCGTCTCACGGTCCAGGACGCCCATCCCGCGCGCCCGGCGGACGAGGATCTCGTTCTCGTTGAGGAGTCCCTGGTTCGCCTCGATCTGGGCGCCGGCGCGGCTCATCCAGTCCCCGAGGCGGCTCATGAACTCGTGGCTGATGTCGCCGTTCACGCCGCCGATCCGGAAGTAGTTGAAGAGGAGCTTCTGGCCGGTGATCGCCGCGAGCATCTCGACGATCTCGTCGCGCTCGATGAAGCTCCAGAGGATCGGCGTGAGGCCGCCCAGGTCGAGCGCGAACCAGCCCATGTACAGCGCGTGGCTCGAGATCCGGTTCAGCTCGCCGGTGAGCACCCGGATGTACTCGGCCCGGCGCGGGACGGTGACGTCGGCGAGCTTCTCGAAGGCCACGACCGGAGCCCACTCGCAGAAGAGGGAGGCGACGTACTCGAGGGGGTCCGTGTAGCAGATCGCCTGGTGCCAGTCCGCGTTCTCGCAGAGCTTCTCGACGCCGCGGTGCAGGTACCCGAGCACCGGGTCGATGTCCACGACGCGCTCGCCGTCGAGCTTGAGGACGATGCGCAGGACGCCGTGCGTGGACGGGTGCTGTGGCCCCATGTTCAGGAGCAGCTCGCCGTCACGGAGCGTGTAGAACTCGGCCTCGCGCTCGGTCCGCGCGACCGGGACCGCATCCACGATCGACTCGCGGACGACGTCCTCGACCGAGATGGAGGGGTCGTCCAGGGACGGGTGCGGGCCGTGGGTCTGCGTCGTCATCGTCAGCCCGCCTGCGCCCGGCGGATGTTCGTCGCGGGGGTCGCGTCGCGCGGCGGAAGGGTCTCCTCCATCGGCCGGACCCCCATGCCGGGCGACCGCGAGGCGTCGTCGGCGAGGTGGAAGTCCTTCCGGAGCGGGAAGCTCGTGTACGCCGCCGGGAGATAGATGCGGCGCACGTCCCGGTTGCCCTCGAAGACGATCCCGAACATGTCGTACGCCTCGCGCTCCATCCACTCGGCGCCCTTCCAGAGGAAGGTGACGGAGGGGCAGCGCGGCGCCTCCCGATCCAGGCCGTCCGCGACGACGCGGAGCCAGTCGGCGGTCCTCTCGCTCCAGAGGTGATACACGACCTGCATGTGCGTGCCGGTGTCGACGCCCGCGAGGTCGGCGAGGAGGATGAAGTGGAGGTCCGGCTCGTCGTGCAACGCGCGGACCGTGTCGACGACGTCGGCGGCGGCGACGCGGATCTCGGTCTCGTCGTGGCGCTGGACGACCGGCGACAGGAGCCGCTCGCCGAAGCGACGCTCGAGCCGAGAGCGGAGGGCGCGGTCCATCGCTACACGCCCTCGGGGACGGTGGGCCCCGTGCGCCGCTGCGGCCACGTGCCGCGCTTGTCCACGACGAGCTTCTGCAGCTTCATCATCCCGTAGATGAGGCCCTCGGGGCGGGGCGGGCAGCCCGGGACGTAGACGTCGACGGGGAGGACGCGGTCGATCCCCTGGACCGTCGAGTAGCTCCGCTTGTAGCGGCCGCCCGAGCACGTGCAATCGCCCATCGCGAGGCACCACTTGGGCTCGGGCATCTCCTCCCAGAGCCGGACGAGGGGCTCGGCCATCTTCGTCGTGAGCGTGCCGGCGACGATGAGAACGTCCGCCTGGCGCGGGCTCGCGCGGAACGGGAACATCCCCCACCGGTCCATGTCGTTGCGGCTCGTGGCCGTCGACATCATCTCGATCGCGCAGCAGGCGAGCCCGGAGAGCAGCGGCCAGAGGCTGTTCGCGCGGATGAGGTCGAGGATGTAGTCGGCGGTCGTGGGCACCACCTCGAGAGCGGCGGCCCAGCGGCCGTTGTCCCGCTGGAGGATGCCGGACGCCTCGACCTCGCGGAGGTGCTCGATGCCCTCGTTGATGCCCCTCGCGCCGGGGGCGTACGCGGCAGGGTTCGCCGGCGTCCAGAGCTGGTTGGAGACGACGATCGGGGCGTCCACGTCCGACCCGGCGGCCGGGCCGGGCAGCACGACGTCGTCCGGCGCCCCGGACCCGCCCGTCGGGCCGGGGGCCGGCGCGTTCACTTCCACGTCAGCACGCCCTTCCGCCACGCGTACCCGAGGCCGACGAGGAGGATCGCGACGAAGATGAGCATCGAGATGAAGCCGGCGAGCAGGAGATCCCGGAAGACCAGCGCCCACAGGTAGATGAAGATCACCTCGATGTCGAAGGCGACGAAGAGCAGGGCGTAGATGTAGTACGAGATCCCGAACCGGCCCCACGTGTCGCCGTAGGTGTCGATGCCGGATTCGTAGGGGCGTCCCTTGTGCTCGTCCCCGCGGTTCCTGTGCGTGATGAGCCAGGAGAGGCCGAGCACGAGGAAGACGAAAGCCACGCCTACGACGGCGAAGCCGACGACGTACCAGAGCTCGGTCATCGCTCCTCGTGAGGCCGCCGACGCGGCCATCCAGCGTGTCATCCGGCAAGCGGCGAGACCGGTCGGGGACCGGTCGCCCGCCCCGGCAGTGTAGCAAAGGCGACCTCCCGCGGTGGCTCCGGGCCGGCGCGTGAAGGAGGCTCGAAGAAGCGCGCGAGGGGGGTGGGACGGACCCCGAGACCGCGCCGGACGACCGGCCGGAGCCCGCCGGACGGCCCATGCGCGGGCGTCGACGGAGCCGCATGCGGAGCCGACGCGGCGGGCCGAGGGGTCCGGGCAGGGGCGTTCGGGCGCCCGGTCGTGGGCGGTCAGCCACCCGTTCGCGGACCCCCGGCCACCGACTCGAAGCCACGCAGCGCGCGGGCCTCCGGCGGGACGCCCCGGCTCAGCGCCAGGACGAAGAAGCCGCCGAGGAGGCGAGGGTCGAGGAGGCGCCGGACGGCCGACCGGAGGACGAGGTACCGCTCGGGCGTGAGCGCCGGATCGGCCCGCAGGCGCCCGAAGACCTCCTCCAGCCCGCATCCGAGGAGGAAGGCCGCCTGCGTGGTGCGGCCGAGGACGTCGAGGCCGGACGCGGTCGCGGCCCGCTCGAGCGCGGTCGCGTCCACGTGCGCGGTGAGGTCCTGGTCGCCGGGGTCCGCATAGACGTCGCCGAGCGCGCGGTGGCCCGCGTACGCGAGCAGCGTGCCGGCGGGGCGGCGCGCGGGGTCGTACAGGTCGGCCGCCGGCGCGCCGTAGTCGACGACCAGGACGTAGCCGCGCTCCAGGTCGCGCGCGACCCCGGCGGTCCAGTCCGCGTCGGCCAGGCGGACCTCGGCCGGCTGGCCCTCGGCCAGGACGACCCCCTCGTCGGTGAGACGGGCGGCGAGCGCCGCGGTCGTGGGCTCCGCGACCACGTCCGTGAAGCGGCCGCCGAGCGGCGCCGCGGGGTCGTCGTCCCACCCCACGAGGACCTCGTCGATGCCGCCCGGGCGGCCGGCGACCCGGTGGACGGGCAGCGCGTCCACGAGCTCGTTCGCGAGCACGAAGCCGGTCATGCGCTGCCCGGGATCGGGCTCTCCGACCACGACCTCCGGTGCCGTCTCGGCGAGTCGCGGGACGAGGGCCTCGCGGCGACGCCCATCGATCTCCACGGGCTCGTACCGGAGCGGGGCGGGGCCGTCGGACCGGGCCACGACGAGACCAGAGCGGTCCGCACGCAGGCCCTCGACGATCGAGACCGCGAGGGCCCCCGACCCGGCGCCGTGCTCCCGCAGCGTGAAGATGGCCGGCTCGCCGAGGAGCCGCCAGCACTCGTCCACCTGGCGCGCGAGGGTGAGGCCGAAGACCGGATCCATCTCGGGCGCCGTGAGGAAGTCGCCCGCCCGAGCCGGGCGGGACGCGCCGCGCGTGTAGTAGCCGTGCTCCGGGTCGGTGAGCGCGACCTCCATGAACCGCGCGAACGTGATCGGCCCGCCGGCGCGGATCTCGTCCCGGAGGCGGATCGCGAGCGCGTCGCTCATGGACGTCGCCCGCCGGAGCCCGGGTCGTCGCCGGCGCGGACAGCCGCGGCATCTCCGGCCGGGCGGCGCGTGGGGAAGAGGAGGTCCAGCCCCGGCCCCACGAGGCTGTGACCCCCGAGCAGCACCGGGATCGGAGCGCTCTCCGCGCTCGCGGTGAGGGAGCGGAGCCACGGGTCGGCCACGAGATCCGCACGGCCGAGGTCCGACGCGAGTCGGTCCTCGAGCGACGGCCACGACCGCTCGTCGGCACCGAGCCGGTGCGCGAGGAGGACGCGCGTGTCCACGATCGCCGCGTCGCCCAGGCGGGCGAGCGTCGGCCCGAGGGCGTCGGGGCCGTCGCGGTCGAGGAGCATCCCGAGGATCGAGACCGGTGGGCGCGAGACTCGGGCGCGAGGACCGGTGGGCGCGCTCGTCGGCGCCTCCCCCTGTGCCCGCGGGTCCGACGCCCGGAGGCCGCGCTCCTCGACGAGCGCGCGGACACGGCAGGCCGTGGCCCGTTCGAGGTGGACCAGCCCCGCCGACGAGACGCGACCGGCGACGACGATCTCGGCGCGGCTGTCCGCCGCGACCGACATCACGGCCGCGATCCGCTCCCGGAGGTCCGCGAGATCGGCGGCCGAGCTCACCGCCGCCGCACGCAGGACCGCCGGGCAGCGTGGCGAGCGGGCGAGCAGCTCGAGGTCCGCCAGGCCGTCGAGGTCCGCCTGGAGGGCGCGGCGGCCGCGCAGGTCGACGACCGCGAGGCCGGCGTGCTCGGCGAGCCAGCGCGGCAGCGCGTTGTCCCCATCGAGATCCGGGAGCGCCGCGAGGACGCGACGCGCGTCCGGGATCGCGACCACGTCGCCCGAGAACCGGTTGTTGGCGAGCGCGACCGGCCCTTCGCGCCGCGGGCCGGCGGCCGGATGGCC
>JAKAJU010000182.1 GCA_021813655.1 Chloroflexota bacterium
CCCGGCCCGACTAGTGGCCGGGGGTGATCGTCGGGCGCCCGGCCACCCACGCGAGGATGTTCCGCGTCAGCGTCCCGAAGCTCGCGTCGCTGACGCCGGGGTCGAACTCCGCGGGCGGCAGGAGGCTCGCCCATCCGAGGGTCGAGGCGTTGAAGACCCGGCCTCCCGACGGGAAGGTCCGGAGCGTGCTCCCGGGGTGGACGATCTCGTTCGTCGTGCTCACGGCCTCCGAGGAGAGGATCTCGATCGTCGTCGTCCCTTCCGGCCCCTGGAGGATCTCGTCCCCCTCGCCGGTCATGAGGTTCGCGACGGACGTCGTCCCGGCCGTCCAGCTGGTGTCCGCGAGGAGCGACCACGGCATCGACCGCGTGACACCCATCGGCCAGCGATCGTCCGACCCGCTGCCGAGCTTCGCCCTGAACTGCGCGCCCAGCAGGACGCCCTCGGGCCTGCCCACCGGCGCGTCGCGCCAGCGGGTCGTGGTCGTGGGGCCGACGACCGGATCGCGCGGCGTGTGGTCGATCGTGGCGCTGTCGTTGCGGTAGATGACGATCTCGCGGGGAGCGGTCCGTAGGTTCGCGCCGGCCGTCGGCGGCTCGAGCCGGATCTGCCAGTAGAGCGCGTTCGCGCCGAAGTTCGCGAGCCCCATGACGCCCTTCACGCGCACGCCGTCCTCGACCCAGTCATACATGGTCTTGGACGCGTACTCCGTGTGTCGCATGAGGACGGTGTACTCGGGGAAGACCGGCGGGGGCGAGATGGAGAGGTCGTAGTCCGTCGTGTACTGAAGCCCGTCGCTGTTCGCCGCGATGAACCCGGCGAGCTTGCTGTCGCGCGTCGTCCACCACAGCCCCGGGCCCGCGACGTACGGCCGGTCGAAGCTCACGCGGTACGACCTCACGTTCCTGGCGTCGAGATACGACGAAGCGCCGCCCCAGTCGTTGTACGCCTGGTACGTCAGGACGGGCACCACGAGGAGCGGGGCCGTGCTGCTGACCTCGGGTGTCCGCACGACGACGATGGCGGAGCTGCGCGTGTTCCGCGAGTCGAGCGCGAGGATCGTGTAGACACCCGGCTTCCACGCCTTTGTCGTGCGGATCGAATCCGTCACCATCCAGTTGGCGCGGGGCGTAGCCGTCCTGTCCATGACGATGAGCCGCCGCTGATCGACCCCTTTCCGGCCGTCCCTGCGGTACTGCACGAGCTCGACGCGCCGGCCGTCCTCGGTCGCGGCCTCGCGGTAGACGCGGAGCCGGTACGTGGAGGCCGGGGTGCTCACGTGGAGGTCGATGCGCTGGCCGGGGACGATCGACACCTGCGTGGCGTAGACCTCGGCCTGCGCGGGCGCGCCCGTCCACGGCGTCGCCGTGGCAGGCCCCTCGGCGCCGGTCTCCTCGCTGGCGGACGGCGACCAGGGGACAGCTTCCGCCGGGCCCTCGAGCGGTGCGGCGCCGGCCATCCCCGCCGGCGCGACGGCGACGGACTCGAGGCCGGGCACGAAGCCGGGCACGAAGCCGGGCACGATCAAGGCAAGTCCGAGGATCATCGCGGCCGCGACACGAGTGCGCATCCTCGCCATCTTCCGTCAGCCGCCCATGTCCGCGCATGGTGCCGGACGGCCGAATCGGAACGGGAGGCGGCGGTGCCGCCTCCCGTTCGCTCTCGCGCCCGGTCGAGAGGTCTCCGGCCCTAGAGGAGTCGGACGGTGCGCGCCACGCTCCAGACGCTGATCGTCAGGCTGGTGGCGGGCAGGTGGAACCGATACTGGGCACCGTTCGTGCCCCCGGTCGCGGTGAACCGGTAGATGACCCAGCCGGCTCCCGAGATCCCGCGGGTCGTGATCATGACCCAGGCCTTGCCCTTCAGCCTGCGCCAGACCTCGACGCGCATGCCCGAGAGCGCCGGGTCGATGTACGAGGCGAGCTCGGCACGCTCGCCCTGGGCGATCCGGAGCGAGGTCGTGGTCCCTTCGGTGAACTCCGGTCGGAGGTACGCCCACACGACGTACGCCTTCGGATGGTCCACGACGATGCCGCCCGTGCCCGTCCCCGTCCACGGGACGGTGATGGTCGGCAGTGCGACGCCGGCGCCTGCGACGTTCACGACGGTCGCGGAGGATGCGCTCGTCGTGAAGTAGCCGGACGCGCCGGAGGCGTAGTAGCCGGTGGGATAGCCGGACGTCGAGATCGGGGTGATCTTCACGGTGTAGCTGCCGGACGGCAGCGTCCCGACCCAGTAGGAGCCGTCGGTGCCGATGGACGCGCTCACGCACGACGCGGCGGCGTTGCACGCTGAGACGGTCCCGCCGGCGAGCGCGCCGGCGCTCAGGCCGATCGCCTTCCCGGAGATCGAGCCGTAGGTCGGTGCCCACGGCACCACGATCGTGGGCAGGAGGACGTCAGAGTTCCAGACGGTGACGCCGGTCGCCAGCGACGCGCTCGTGGTGAAGTTGCCCGAGGCGCCGGCGCGATAGTAGCCGGAGAGATAGGCGGTGGACGGCGGGGTGATCGACACGACGTAGACGCCCGCCGGGAGGAACCCGATGTGGTACGCGCCCGACGACCCGATCGCCGAGCTGGCGCACGAGTAGCTGGTGTTGCACGCGGTGACGGTGCCGCCGACGAGCGAGCCGCCGCTCGCGCCGACGACCGTCCCGGAGATGGCGCCGTAGGCCGGGACCGGGTAGCCCCATTGCACGACGATCGCCGGGAGCGTGACGGTGTTCCACACGCTGAAGACGGTCGCGTCCGCCGCGCTCGTCGTGAAGAAGCCCTGGGCCCACGCCGCGTAGTAGCCGGACGCGTATCCGGAGCCGAGGAGCGGCGTGATCGCGAGCGTATACGAGCCGGCGGGCAGGTAGCCGATCCAGTACGACCCGTCATACCCGACGGTCGCGCTGGCGCAGGACCAGACCGCATTGCAGGCGGTCACGGTCGCACCCGTGAGCGGTCCGTCGTTCGCTCCGAAGACGTAGCCGGCGATCGCTCCGGGCGACGGCGGCGGCACGAAGCTGCGCGGGACGAGCATCGTGCGGAGGAAGACGTCGCCGGTGAAGACCGGGACCGCGGTCGCCGACCCGAAGTCCTGGGTGAAGGCGCTGACGGCCAGGTCGTCGTAGTAGCCGGAGAGGTACGGGAAGGGCGGGTCGATCGCGACCCGGTACGCGAACCCGGTGAGGACCGTGACCGCGTACGAGTCGTCGCCGGCGAGCGTCGCGGAGCTGCAGTTGAAGGTGCTGACCGCGCACGCGGTGATCGTGCCGCCGGCGAGCGTGCCGCCGTCGCTGCCCAGGGCGAACCCGGAGATCGTGCTCGTGATCGGGACGGGCGGCGGGAATGCAGCGGCCTCCGGCTCACCGCCGCGGGCGACGCCCGGGGGTGCGACCACGGGCAGGATGAGCGCGACGAGCAGCGCGGCGACGAGTGCAGCCGCGCGTCGGTGACCGGACATGGCCCACTCCTACGGCGGCCGTCTGTTCCGGATCGTCCGGGCGGTATGGCCTCGCACGTCGAGGCTCGGGTGCGCCCCGGACCCGTCGGCCGCATCGTCAGTGTGCGAGGGCCGATGAGCGGCTACCCGTGCCACGTGTCACGCACTTCGCTCTCCTCCGTCCCCTCGCACCCCTTGACGCGGCGGACGGGAGGCTCGTACCATCAACATCCATTTATATGTGGGGCCACGAGCGGCCCCACGACACGGGAGCCATCGGTGCCCAGCCCCGCACGCATCCGCGGAACGATCGCCTCGGTCGTCGACCAGCCCGCGGACCTGCGCGCCCTGCGGGACGTGCACAAGGCGCTCGCGGACGTGAACCGGCTGCGGATGATCCGGCGGCTCGCCGCGGGCGCCGCCACCGTGGGCGACCTCGCCGAGACCGTCGGGCTCTCGCAGCCGCTCGTGAGCTGGCACGTGTCGCGACTCCGTGCGGCCGGCATCGTGGAGACCCGGCGCACGGGACGCGAGACGCGGATCGCGATCCGGGCGGGGGCGTTCAGCGAGCTCGCCGTGCGCGAGCGTGAGCTCCTCGGTGTGGAGGCCTGAGATGGCGGCGTCGAGCGGCGGATCCGGGGGCGGCGGATCCGGGGGCGGCGGATCCGGGGGCGGCGGATCCCGTCCCGGCGGCGCGAACGGCGGGCGATCCGGCTCGTTCACCTCGGCGGAGCAGCGCAGGGCGGTGAAGGGCTTCTTCGAGCCGGTGGCGCTCCTCCTCGGCCGGCTCGGGCTGACCCCGAACGGCCTCACCCTGCTCGGATTTGGGATCACCATCGTCGCGGCCATCCTCGCCGGCGTGCAGCTCTGGCTGCTCGCCGGGATCGTCGTCATCGTCGGCGGGATCTTCGACATGTTCGACGGGACGCTCGCCCGCGCGACCGGGAAGGTCTCGTCGCTCGGCGCCTTCTTCGACTCGACGTTCGACCGCTGGGGCGAGGCGATCACCTGGGTCGGGATCGCGGTCGGCTGCATCGCCGCCGCGAACGCGCTGGCCGCGACGTTGTCGATCCTGGCGCTCTCGTCCGCGTTCATGGTCAGCTACGCGCGAGCCCGTGCCGAGAGCCTCGGGTTCTCGCCCGGCTCGGGCCTCGCGAGCGTCGGCCTCGCACCGCGCGAGATCCGGCTCGTGATCCTCACGATCGCCCTCCTCCTCACCGGCATCCTCGGTGGCGTCGCTCCGTGGAGCGCCGCCGACCCCACGGCAGGGCTCGCGTCGGCGGGCTCGGCCCCGTTCCTCCTCGGCGTGGGCGCGATCTTCGTCCTCGCCACCATCACCGTCGTGCAACGCGTCGTGAACGTCCGGGGACAGTCCCTGGCCGCGGAGCGCGCTGCTGCGCAAGGAAGGGAGTCCGTCGCGCGATGAAGTCCAGCGGCAAGAGCGACAACGGGAAGAAGACCGCGACCAGGGCGGCGGGAGGGACGCGCAGTGCGGTCGACCCGTTCGCGCGCACCGCCGTCGTCGCCGCGGCGGACGGACGCCCGGCCCGAGGCGACCGGAAGATCCGCGTCGCGATCGTCGGGGTCGGCAACTGCGCGAGCAGCCTCGTGCAGGGCCGCTACTACTACGCCGACGCCAAGCCGGGCGAGCAGATCCCCGGCCTCATGCACGTCGACCTCGGCGGCTATCACATCAGCGACATCGAGTTCGTCGCGGCGTTCGACGTCGACAGGGAGAAGGTCGGGAAGGACCTCTCCGAGGCGATCTACGCCGGGCAGAACAACACCTACGTCTTCCAGCAGGTGCCGTTCCTGGGCGTCAAGGTCGATCGCGGGATGACGCACGACGGCCTCGGGAAGTACCTCTCGCAGGTCATCGAGAAGGCGCCCGGCCCCACCGCCGACATCGTCGGGATCCTGAAGGACCGGCAGGTCGACGTCATGGTCTCCTACCTCCCCGTCGGGAGCGAGGAGGCCACCAAGTGGTACGTCGAGCAGGCCCTGAAGGCGGGCGTCGGCTTCGTCAACGCGATCCCGGTCTTCATCGGCCGCGAGCCCTACTGGCAGCGCCGGTTCGCGGAGGCGGGCCTCCCGATCATCGGGGACGACATCAAGAGCCAGGTCGGCGCGACCATCACGCACCGCGTGCTCACGCGCCTGTTCATGGATCGCGGCGTCCGGATCGACCGGACCTACCAGCTCAACTTCGGGGGGAACACGGACTTCCTCAACATGCTCGAGCGCGAGCGCCTCGAGTCCAAGAAGATCAGCAAGACGAACGCCGTCACCTCGATGCTCGACTACGAGATGGACCCCGAGAACATCCACGTCGGTCCGAGCGACTACGTGCCGTGGCTCAAGGACCGCAAGTGGTGCCACATCCGGGTCGAGGGCACGACGTACGGCGACGTCCCGCTCAACATGGAGCTCAAGCTCGAGGTGTGGGACAGCCCCAACAGCGCCGGCGTGATCACCGACGCGATCCGCTGCCTCAAGCTCGGCCTCGACCGCGGCCTCTCGGGGACGCTCGTGGCCCCGTCGAGCTACTTCATGAAGAGCCCGCCCATCCAGATCGCGGACGACATCTCGCGCGAGCGCGTCGAGGCGTTCATCCGCGGCGAGGACTCGGAGACGCTCGTGGGGACCGAGACAGACGCGCCGAAGGCGATCCGGTCGAACCGGCCCTCCGCGCTGGCGAAGGCGCCGAGCGCGCCGAAGGCTGCGGCCGACGCCGGAGCCGGGGGAGCCGCGAAGGCGGGGCGCGCCAAGCGGTGAACCGCACGGAGGGACGGGCCGCGCGCGGCACCGCGCCGGACGGACGCGGCTTCTCGACACGCCTCCGGGAGCGGTCCGTCCTTCACGCCTACCGGGCCGCGACGTGGGCGCTCGGGCACGCGCCCAGGCGCGCGTCGTGGGGGGTGGGCGGCGTGCTCGCCGAAACGACCTACGTCGCGTGGCCCGCCCGCCGGCGGGCGACGCGATCGAGCCTCGCGCGGGTCCTCGGCGTCGACCCCTCGGATCCGCGCGTCGATCGCCTCGGCCGGCGGATGTACCGCAACTACGCGCGGTACCTCGCGGAGCTCATGCGCCTCCCCACGATGGACCCGGCCGACCTCGCCGCCCTCGTGGACCTCTCGGCCGCCGACGCGCTCGAGGAAGTCCGGTCGCGGGAGCGCGGCCTCATCGTCGTCGGCGCTCACGTCGGGCACAACGAGGTGGGCGCGGCGGCCGTCGCCGAGCGCGGCTGGCCGGTCTGCGTCGTCGCCGACGACTCCGCATACCCGGAGCTGTACGAGCACCTCAGGGCGCAGCGGGAGGCGTGGGGCATCCGCCTCATCCCGTGGACGAGCCTCCGGGAGCTGTTCGGCGCGCTCCGGCGGCGCGAGATCGTGGGGCTGCTCGTCGACTGGGGGTACAAGGCGGACGGCGTCCCGGTCCGCCTCTTCGGGGAGTGGACGACCCTCCCGGCCGGCCCCGCGGTCCTCGCCGCACGGACCGGCGCGCTCATCGTGCCGCTCGCCACCCGCATGGGCGCCGACGGACGCTTCTACGGCCGGACGGGCGACGTGATCGAGGTCGCGTCCGGCGAGCCCGCGGAGGTCGCACGCGCGACCCAGGCGGTCGCCGACGCGGTCGAGGATGCGATCCGGTGGACCCCCGACCAGTGGTGGGTCTTCAAGTCGATGTGGCCCGAGACCGACGACGAGCGGGCCGCCCTCCTCGCGCGGCTCCCCGAGTACGGGCTCGACGGCGCGGGGTGATCCGGTGACCGGGCCGTCGGCGGACATCATGGGCCGACGCGGGTCGCGGACCCAGATCCTCCGGGCCCGCGCGATCGGCGCGACCTCCGCGGCGCTCATGCGTCTCCCCGAGCGGCCGCTCATCGCGGGGGCGGACTCCGTCGGAGAGCTCTGGTATCGGGCGACTCCGCGGCGTGCCGCGATGGCGCGGGCGAACCTGCGCCGCGTCTGCGGATGGCTGGCCGCCGAGCGGCGCGGTCCTGCGCGCGCGCAACGCGCGGGGACGGACGCGCACGCCCTCGAAGCCCTCGTCCGCGCCGCATACCGTCATCAGGCGCGCTACTACCTCGAGCTGCTGCGCGCCCCGGGCCTCACCGCCGCGTACGTGGACGCGCGGCTCGAGAAGCTGACGCCGGAGGTGCTCGCCGAGTCCGAGGCCGACGAGCGGGGGGTCATCTACACCGGGGCGCACTTCGGCCCGATCGAGCTGCCGGCGTGGGTCGCCGGTCACGGCCACCGCCCGCCCGTGGTCGGCGTGACGGAGACGGTGGACGACCCCGAGCTCCAGGCGTGGTTCGCCCGGTCGCGGACGTCGACCGGCATCCGGCTCGTGAGCCTCGACATCGCGCACCGGGAGCTGCGTGCGGCGATCGATGCCGGGGGTGCCGCCCTCGTCGTCGTGGACCGTGACATCACCGGCGGCGGGACGCCCGTCGCGCTGTTCGGGTCACCGGCGCCGCTCCCGTCGGGCGCCGCGATCCTCGCGGCCGAGACCGGTGCGCGCGTCTTCTTCGAGGCGATGTGGCGCGTCGGCGACGGCCGCTACCGCGGGTGGATGCGGGAGATCCCGGTCCCGCCGGAGGGGCGGCTGCGCGGGCGCGTGACCGCGGTCCTCGAGGCCACAGCGCGCGCGATCGAGGACGCCGTCGCCGAGGCTCCCGAGCAGTGGTGGGCGGTCTTCTTCCCGATCTGGCCGGACCTCGCGCCGGAGCCGCGCTCGTGAGCCACGCGCGTCTCGGTCGCGCGGACCTTCACGTCCACACCCTCGCGTCGGACGGAGTCGATGGCGTCGTCACCATCCTCGACCACGTCGCCGCCCTCGCGTCGCTCGACGTCATCGCGATCGCCGACCACGACCGGATCGACGCCGCCATCGCCGGCCGGCAGATCGCATGGGCCCGGGGGATGAGGATCGAGGTGATCGTCGCCGAGGAGATCTCGACGCGCGGCGGCCACCTGCTCGGGCTCTTCCTCGAGGAGCGGGTCCCGCCGCTGCGCTCGCTGCGCGAGACCGTCGCCCGCATCCACGACCAGGGCGGCATCGCGGTCGCCGCCCATCCGACAACGCCGTACCCGCTCTGCATCTCCGCGCGGTCGATCCGGCGGCTCATGGACGAGCCCGACGCACGGCACCGACTCGACGCGATCGAGGCGTTCAACCCGACGACCTTCGGGCGCATCGGCCACCGGACCACGCAGCGGCTCGTGCGCGAGCTCGGCCTCCCGGGGCTCGGGAGCAGCGACGCCCACCGCGCGTCCGCGGTCGCTACGGGGCTGACGCTCTTCCACGGCTCGACGGCCGATGACCTCCGGATCGCGATCGCGGCCGGCGAGACCCGCTGGGCGGGATCGTTCCATGGGACGCTCGGACAGCTGCCCACCTTCGGCCTCCAGCTCGCGAAGTACGGCCGCGGGTGGCGTGACGGCGCCGTGGGGCTCGCGCGCGGTCGGACGACCGGCCGGGATCTCGGCTTCCCGGGCGGACGGCAACGGCCCGTGCGGCTCGACCTCGACGCCCTGCGCCGGGACGACACCGCGGTGGCGGAGCGTGACGCTGGCGCGTCGGGCGATGATGGAGAGCGACGATGAAGATCGGGCTCGTCACGCCGTACGTCTACCCGCTGCCAGGCGGCGTGAACGACCACGTCCGCCATCTCTACGAGGAGCTGCGCCTGCGCGGGCACCAGGTGCGGATCATCAGCAGCAGCCACGGGACACAGAAGGGCTCCGAGGGCGACGTGGTCCGCCTCGGGAAGGGGTTCAGCTTCCCGGCGAACGGGTCGGTCGGGACGATCACGATCTCGCCGAACTTCGACCGGCAGGCGCGCGCGATGCTCGCCGAGGAGCGCTTCGACCTGCTCCACTTCCACGAACCCTTCGTCCCGTTCCTCTCCCTCTCGGTGCTGAAGGCGTCGCGGAGCGTCAACATCGCCACATTCCACGCGTACGCGGGGTTCTCCCCCTCGTACGAGTTCGGCAAGCGCGCCCTGACGGCCTACGCCGCGCGGCTCAACGGGCGGATCGCCGTGAGCGCGGCCGCGCGGCACTTCATCGACCGGTACTTCCCGGGCGACTACAAGGTCATCCCCAACGGGGTGGACGTCTACCGGTTCCAGCGAGCCGTCCCGCTGTCGCGCTGGCAGGACGGGGCAGCGAACATCCTGTTCGTCGGCCGGTTCGAGGAGCGGAAGGGGCTCATCCACCTCCTCAAGGCTTTCCGGATCCTCCGTCGCGAGGGCCGCGAGGACGTCCGCCTCCTGGTCGTGGGCGGTGGGCCGGGCGAGCGCGAGTGCCGGCGCTACGTGGCGACGCGCCGGCTCCAGGGCGTGGAGTTCCTCGGTCGCGTGAGCGACGACGAGAAGGCGCAGCTCTTCCGAACCGCGGACATCTTCTGCTCGCCCGCGACGGGGCGCGAATCGTTCGGGATCGTCCTCCTCGAGGCGATGGCGGCGGGCGCCCCGATCGTCTGCAGCGACATCCACGGCTACAAGGGCGTCGTGAAGCGCGGCGAACAGGCGCTTCTCGTCCCGCCGGGCGACAGGGACGCGCTCGCCGCGGCCCTCGGGCGGCTCCTGGACGACCCGGAGCTGCGCGCCCGGATGGGCGCGAGCGGGCGCGAGAGGGCCGAGGAGTTCAGCTGGCGCGGCGTCGCGCGGCGCGTGGAGGACTACTACGGGTTCGTCGTCCGCCGTCTCGCCGCGCAGGGCGCGTTGCCACGCGACTTCACGGCGGAGGTCCCACCTGCGCCGCGGCCGGGGTCCGCGCCGGACGAGGATGGCGCCGGACCCGCCGGCGTGGCTCCGGCCGGCGAGGAAGCGTCGCTCGGGCCGGCCGCGGAGAGCCACCAGCCGGCCGAGGGGCTGCACCACTAGCCGGCCGAGGGGCTGCACCACTAGCCGGCCGCGGAGAGCCACTGGCCGGCCGGCGGGGATGCGCCGGCGCGCTCGTGGTCAGGCGGGGGCCGCCGCGTCCGTCCCCGCGTCGTCGTCTCCCTCGACCCCGTCCACGTCGCCGGGCCCGGCCGCGCGCTCGGCGAGCGCGACACGCCACGACCACGTGCTGTAGGCGACGACCGCGCACGTCGCGAGCAGCGCGACGAACAGGATCGCCGGCCACACGTCGAGCAGCTTCACCGTCACGGGCGGATCCGTGTTGACGGGGAACTGGAAGACGTAGAGCCAGGTCGGGAGGATCCCCTGGTATGCGTTGAAGAGCTGCGACGGGAGTGGCAGCGCCGAGATGTTCGGGTAGAAGAAGACGAACAGGAGCGCGACGGCCCAGATGAACCCGACGGCGAACCGCCGCGGGTCGCGGGCCGTGACGATGACGTAGGCGCAGATGCCGAGCGGGACCAGGGCGAGCAGGGCGACGATCTCCGGCCGGATCCCGTCCACGTCGAGGATCGTCGCCGTGTCGCTCAGGAGGCCGGTGAGGATGAGGCCGGCCGCGGCGATGGCCGCGATGACGGCGACCGCGACGAGGTGGCGATCACGACGCACCCGGGCCGCGGCCGCCGAGGCGTGATCGGCTCGCGCGTCCCGGGCCGCCCGCTCGAGCCCGAACATCTGCCACGCGATGAGGATGCCGCTCGCCACGAGGATCGCGACGATCGCAGCGACCCGTTCCGTCACGACCAGCTGCCCGACGCTCGGGGCACACGCCGGCGAGTTCGGATAGGCCTTGTCCACGCCCACGACGAAGCAGAGCGGCATCCGGAAGAGCCACAGGAGCGCCGGGCCCATGACCGCGATCGCGGCAGCCACGCGCACGAGCAGCCAGGTGCGTCTCGAGGGTCCGTGCCACACCTCCGCGATGAGGTAGGCGACCGCGGCGAGCAGGAAGATGAGCGCCGTGTAGTAGTGGTATTGGAACGTGGCCCGATCGATCCGCACCCACGGCAGCCACATGACGAAGAACCCGACGCCGATGAGCGCGAGCGCGAGGCTGTGCCGCCGGAAGGCCTGCCACGCGATGAACGCGATCGCGGGGACGCCGATCCACCAGATCCCGAGGTTCCCCGAGTCGTAGATCGCGGCGGACGTGTCCCCGAAGGTCGACTGGTAGAACCAGACCGGCTTCAGGTCGAACGGCCAGGCCCACCACGGCGACGACGCCGCGTGCGTCGCCCGCAGGTTGTTGTGGTAGTCGTACATCGACTTCGTCAGGTCGAGGAGCGTCTGGCCCGTGTTCCCGGCCGGGAAGGCCTCCGTCAGCCGGTTGCCGAGCGCCACCCACGGGAGGTAGCTCACGACGTAGACCGCGACGGGGATGAGCAGGATGCTCACGGCGAGCCAGACGGCGGGGAGGCCCCGACCCGACCCCAGGCGCAGCCAGCCCTCCGGAGCGGGGTCCGGCGGCGGCAGGAGGCGGGCCGGGTCGTCCGGCCCGGGAGCGGGCGCGAGGGGGCCCATCCCGAAGCGGGCGCCGACGCGGAACGCCGCGAGAGCGAGGATCGACAGGGCGACGAGGGCGCCGGAGACGGCGAGGACGATGAGGCCGGTCGACGGCGGGCCATCCGGCGGGATCGTCCCCACGCCGATGGCGAACCCGACGAGCGCCCCGAGGATCCCGAGCGCCCCCGGGACGTAGACGGCGAAGCGCATCTCGTCGAGCGACCAGGCGACCGGGCGCAGGACGGTGACGACGACCGCGAGGAGCGTCAGCCCGATCATGAGCCCGAGGAAGAAGAGCTTGCCGCTGCTGGTCGTCGCGGTCGGGCTCGTCACGATCGCCATGTAGCCGAGCGAGGCGGTGACCCCGGCGAGACCGAGGACGAGGACGATCCGGCCCAGCGCGGAACGGGCGAGGATGAGGATCCCGATGCCGCCGAGCGCGTAGAGCGCGACCCACTTCGACGCGAGGCCGAGGCCGAGGAGGAGCCCGACGATCGGCATCCCCACGGCGAAGGCGACCCAGCCCCTGAGGCGGCCGGTCCAGAGGGCCGCGAAGACGAGGAACGCAGTGATGATGAAGAAGCCCACGTACACGTCGTTCATCGCGATCCGCGACTGGACGAACATCATCCCGTCGGCGAGGGCGAGGATCCCCGCGATGGCCGCGACGGCGCGGCGGCGGAAGAGGAGCCGGAGGAGCAGGTAGAGGGCGCCGATCGTGAGGGCGCCGACGATCACGCCCGGCAGCCGCCAGGCGAAGGCGTGGGCGCCGACGGAGACCGCGGCCGACGCGCCGTCGGCCGCGAACGAGAGGATCTGCTGGCGGTCGGTCGCGGGGCGCTCCCAGTCCGAGTCCATCGCCCAGGCTGTCGCCCGGAAGGGGAGGTGCGCGTCGGCGTAGACGGCGACGCCGTTCGGCTCCACGACGTAGATCGTGTCGCCCGAACCGTCAGGGGCGATCCCGAGGGCGTGCACCTGCTGCGTCGCGCCGTCGAACAGCACCCGCCGCACCTCGCCGGGCATCGCGAGCGTCTTCGTCACGGTGGGTGCGGCACCGCTCGAGTCCGCCCCGAGGTCGACCCTCCAGAGCGTCCGGCCGCCCACGACGTAGACCGCCGGGTTCCCGACGCCGCCCACCTCCGCGACGTCCGCGGCCGCCGGGCCGTCCGGAAGCGCGACGGTGTCGGTCACCTTCGCGTCCGTCGGGTCAACGAAGTCGAGGCCGGCGGCCGCAGCCACGGCGAGCCTCGCTCGCGGCTCGTCCGTGACGCCGGGGAGCGTGCCGGCCGCGATCGCGTCGTCCACGGCCGTCTTGACGGCCGGATCGAGGCCGCCGCTGACGACGACCGGGAGACCGCCGCCCGCGGCGATGCGTGCCTGGACCGTCTTCTCGTCGAGCCCGGCGATGCGCGCGAGCTCCGCGGCGAGCGCCTTCGGGTCGGTGACCGCGCTCGTGTCCACGACGATGGCCGACGCGGTCCCGCCGTCCGCCATCCCGCCGAGCCCGGGGATGACCGTGCGCCCGAGCGCGGCACCGGACGTGGCGTCGACCGTGGCGAGGATGTCGCCGGCCAGGCCGGCCGCGATGGTCGATCCGTCGGTCGTCGCGTAGAGGCGGGAGACGGCAGCTCCGACGGAGCTGAGCGTGTCCGGGACCGGAAGCGTCTCGCCGGTCTTCCCGGCGGCCCGCAGCGCGTCGAGCGTGGTCGAGGTGTCGAGCGCGAGGATCTGCCCCGCCTCGGTGCCGACGAGGAGACGGTGACCTGATGCGTCCACGGCCACCGCCCGTGCCCCCGGCGCGGCGATGGTCGCGACGAGCGCCCTGCTCGCGAGGTCGTACGCGAGCACGGCCTGGCCGGTGGCGACGTACAGGCGATCGCCGCGGCGCGCGCTCGACGCCGTCGGGTCCTCCCACCGGGGCTCGACCGTCGCGTCCACGACCGGGACGCCCAGGTCGCTCGTCGAGGCGACCCTGTCGTTCCCGAAGGCCACGATCCCTGCCGCCATCGCGTACTTCGCGAGGTGCGGGTGCGTGTACTCGTAGATGTCGTGCGGCTCACCGTAGCGCCAGAACTGGAGGAACTCGGTGGCCGTCCGCGCGTGGTAGACCTCGTCGAAGTGCATGCGGTACGGCTCGGCGAGCCGGTACGTGCGCAGCACGAGCGCCGCCACGACGAGCACGAGGAGGATCCACAGGTCGAGGCGGTCGAGCCTCCCCCCGCGCTCGCGGACGAGGAGCGCGGTCCGATCGCGGGTGCCGAAGCGCGCGAGCCTGCGGAACCAGCCCGTCGCACCCCGGGGCTCCTCCTCCTCGACCTCGTCGTCCGGATACGGCTCCCCGGCGTCCGAGTACCACTCCTCGTCGTCGGCACGGTCGGGTGACGTGGCGACGTAGGGGACCCCGGGCATCGCCATCGCTGCGGCCGCCGCGGCCGGGGCGGTGGCCGTGGCGACGCGGGACGACGGCGCGATCGCCGCGGTGGCCGCGGCGGCCGGGGCCACGTGCCGGCGAACACCCGCCACCGACGGGGCGGATCGCACGGCGTCGGTCGCCTCCTCCGCGAGGAGCTCGGCCTCCGCCTCGGCCGCGTCCTGTTCGACCGCCCTGCGCCTCAGGCGCGTGAGCGCCCAGAGGAAGACGCCGACATGGGCGAGCGCCACGGCCGCGACGCCGGCGGGCGAGCGGACGAGGTCGCCCATCCGGAGCCAGTCGGCGATCCCGGGGTTGTCGTAGAAGGGCAGCGTGATGATCGCGTAGAGGTTGAGGAACGTCGCGACCGCGAGGACAAGGTACGCGAGCCGCCAGCGGAACGATGTCGCAGCGAGGATCGCCCCGAGCGCGAACGCCGGGTAGAGGTAGCGTTCGTGGACGCGCGTCGGGAGGATGAAGAACCCGAGCGCGATGACCATGAGGACGACGAGCAGGGTCCGGCGGTCGTCGCGACGCCAGACGATCGCGCACAGGACCGCGATGAGCGCGAGGAGCAGCGCGGTCCCCACCGCCACCGCGGGCACCGGGCCGAGGGCCAGGAACGGCTGGCCCGGGTCCCGGGCGACGTCGAGGACCCACGTCCCGCTGGACGCGAGCCCGCTCCCGTCGAGCGAGACCAGCGCCCACGGGTTGTAGGCGTTCACCGTGAGGTACGAGTACTGCGCGGCGGTCGTCGCGATCTTCATCGCGAGATCCCACGGCATGAGGGCGAACGGGAGCGAGAGCGCGAACGCGGTGCCGATCCCGGCGACGAGGACGCCGACGACGTCGATCGGGCCCTCCCGCACCGGCCGGCGGACGCCGAGCGATGCGAGGACGCGCCAGACGCGGCCCGGCGGTCCCTCGCGCGTGGGCCGCGTCGCGAGGTACCGGTGCAGGATCACGACCGCCGCGATCGGGATGAGGATGCCGAACTGGGGCTTGATGATCGCGGCGATGGTCGTCAGGACCGTTGCCGGGACCATCCGCCCCTTCCACAGCTCGCGGACGGCGAGCAGGAGGACGACGGTCCCGACCGAGTCGACCTGGCCCCAGATCGCGCTGTCGAACCACGTGACCGGGTTGAAGAGGACGAGCCCGGCCCCGAGCAGGGCCGCCCGCCGCCCGCCGCCGAGGTCGCGGACCATCCACCAGACGACGAACGCGAGCGCTCCGTCGGCAAGGATGGCGGGGAGCTTGATGAGGTCGCCGGCACCGCCGACGAAGCTGCCGGCGATGCCGACGAGCCAGAGGACGTAGAGGTAGCCGGGCGTGTAGTCCGCGAAGAACCCGCGGGTGTAGAAGCCGAACGGCCCCTGCTGGGCGAGGTTGTCCGCCCAGTAGCGGAACGCAGAGACGTCCACCCCGAAGCCCGAACCCGGCGCGAGGAGGACGTATGCGATGATGAGCCGGAGGGCGATCCCGACCGCGATGAGGATCGCGATCGCGCGGAAGTCGCTTCCGGTCCTCGTCGTCCCGGTCTCCGCGGTCGCGCCCTCCGTGGGGTCGCCCGGTTCAGGGCCGGTCAAACGAGTTCGGCCTCCTGCACGAGCGCTGAGGTGGAGCGGAGTATACCCCGGGGTCGCCCCCTGACGGCTCGTCCGGCCCGCGAGCCGCTGCGTCGTCTCGACGCCGTCCCGACCGTCGTCATCGGCGGGGCGGTCGTCGTGCTGCTCCTCGCCGTCTACTGCCTGAGCAACCTCGACCGCGAGAACATCTACCGCCACTTCGTGTGGCAGGGGATGGCCTGGCTCCAGGGCCATGCCACGATCCCGTATCCCGTGCCCGGCAACGACTACTACAACGACGTCATGCCCGTGCTCGGCCCGGGTGGCGCCGAGACGGGCCGCGGGCTCCTCCCCTTCCCGCCGCTCCCGGCCCTCGTCCTGCTCCCCTTCGTCGCGGTCTGGGGCCTCGGCACGGACGCCCAGCTGCTCACGGCGATCGGCGCCGCGCTCGCCGCCGGCGTCGGCTTCTGGATGCTCGGGGGCCTCGAGATCAGGCGGTCCACCCGCGTGGCGATGACCGTCTTCCTCGGGCTGGGGACCGTGCTCTGGTATACGGCGGCGATCGGGAGCACGTGGTGGACGGCACATGTCGTCGCGCTTCCGTTGGCGCTCGCGGCGGTCGGGATCGCCCTCCGTCGCGAAGGCGCGCTCGAGCCCTCGCCCAAACCCGGGATCCGCCGGTTCGTGGACCCCTCGCTCGTCGCCGCCGGGTTCCTCGTGGGCCTCGCGGCCGCGGCCCGGATGCCCGTCGTGCTCGGCGCGGCGTACTTCCTCTTCGTCGGCGGCGGGTCGCTGCGCAGGCGGGTGACCTCCGTCGCCCTCGGCGCGTCGATCCCGCTCATCGCTCTCGTCGGGTATACATACGTCGCGACCGGCAGCCTGTTCAACCCGGCGTACGAGTACCTCTATCGCCAGGAGGTCGCGGGGTATCCGGAGCTCGGATACAACGGCGCCTGGTCGATCGAGGACCCGCGGTACGTCCCGCGCAACCTCGCGCTCATGCTCCTCCAGCCACCGGACCTGATGCCCCCCTGCACGCCCCCGGATGCCGCGCGCGGCCTGTTCGACTCCGCATGCCCCTATCTCGTCCCCGACGCGGTGGGGATGAGCGTCCTCCTCACGAGCCCCGCGTGGCTCCTCGTCATCCCCGCCATCCGGCGCCGGTGGAGCGACCCGGTCGTCGTGGGCGGCGTGGTCGCGGCCGGGCTCGTCGCACTCCTCGACCTCATGCACTTCAGCCAGGGCTGGGTCCAGTTCGGGTATCGCTTCTCCCTTGACTGGGCGCCGTTCCTGCTGCCGGTGGCCGCGCTCGGGCTCGACGGGCTGTCGGGACGCTGGCGCCGGGTCGGGCTCGCGCTCATCGCGATCTCGGCCCTCGTGCAGCTCTGGGGCGTCATCTGGCGCGGGGTCCTCGGCTGGTGAGCTGGATCGACCCGCCGCCCCCGCGCCCCGCCACGGCGGGTGCCACGGCGGCGGCCGAGGGCCGCAGCCCGGGGGACCGTCCGGGTGACACGACCCGCGCCGGCCAGCAGGGGTGGACCACGCTCGCCCTGCTCGCCGTGATCGCGGGGGTCCTCGCGTTCGCCCTCGGGCTCACGCATCTCCTTCCCGGCGTCGCGTACTGGGACACCGGGGAGATGCAGACGGTCGGCCCCGTGTTCGGCACCGCCCACCCGACCGGCTACCCGTCGTACGTCGTCGTCGGCTGGCTGGCGTCAGTCCTCCTGCAACCCCTCGGCTCGCCCGCGCTCGCGATGAACCTCCTGTCCGCGATCCTCCTCGGCGGCGCGGCCGCGTCGACGACGCTGCTCGCCGGTCGCCTCACGGGCCGTCCCATCCTCGCGGTCGCTGGCGGCGCGGTCGTCGCCGTCATGCCGGAGACGCGATACCTCGCCACGCACGCCGACCCGCATGCCCTGCATGCGCTCCTCGTCGTCGTCGTCGTCCTGCTGCTCGTCGTCTGGGGCGACCGGCGCCGGGCGGGCCGCCCGCGGACGGATCGGTGGCTGGTGGCCGCGGCGATCGTCTACGGGTTCGCCCTGGGCAACCAGGCGCTCGCCCTCTTCCTCGCGCCGGGCATCGCCCTGTACGTCCTCGCGACCGATCCCCGGATCGTCCTGCGCCCGCGGATGATCCTCGGGTGCGCGGCGGCGGTCGCCGGGACGACCGCCGCCGTCTACCTCCAGCTCCCGCTCGCGGTGCTCCTCGGCCGCCCGCTCATCTACGGCGCTCCCGGCACATGGGACGGCTTCCTCTACGTGGTGCTCGGCGAGCAGTTCCGCGGCTCTCTCGGGAACCCCCTCGCGAACCCCTCGACGACCCTGCACGCGATGGCGAACGCCGTCTCCGGCGAGCTGGGGGCCGTCGCGCTCGCGACGATCCCGGCCGCCCTCGTCGTGGCGTTCCGGAAGCCCCGCTATGCGCTCCTCACCGTCCCCGCCGTCGCCATCACGCTCGTCTTCGCGGCCGTCTACGAGAACGCCGAGATCGCGCGGTACTACGTGGGGCCGGCGATCCTCGTGCTCACCTGGATCGTCGTCGCGGCGGCCTGGGTCGCGGACCTCGCCGAGTCGGCGGTGCGCCGGGCGCGAGCCGTCGATCGCAGCCTCGCGGCGGCAGCCGGTGCGGCCGTCTCGGTCACCCTGGCCGTCGCGATCGTCGCGTTCCCCGTCGCGCGGATCCCGGACACCGAGGGCCGGGTCCGGTACGTCGAGGTCCTCGACGCCCGGTCGTACGTCGACGAAGCGTTCCGAGCCTTCGCGCAGGACGCGACGGTCGTGAGCTGGTGGAGCTACTCGACGCCGCTCTGGTATGGGACCATCGTGGAGGGCAGGCGCCCCGACCTGCGGGTCGTGGACGACAGGACCCGTCTCGACGAGGGCCTCGGCTCCGTTGCGGACGTGATCCGGGCGGCGCTCCCGACGCGGCCGGTCTACGTGATCCAGGGCGCGGTCGAGATCAGGAAGCTGCAGGAGGGGTTCGTGCTCGAGCCGGTCTTCGCCCCCGCGGACACCGTCGTCTACCGCGTCGTCTCCGAGAAGGGGGCGGCGCCGTGACCGCGGCCGCGACCCCCGCGACCGCGACCTCCGCACGCCTGGCGGAGCTCTCGTACTTCTTCCCCGCGCACAACGAGGAGGCGAACCTCGAGCCCCTCGTGGACGAGGCGCTCGCGACCCTGCCAGGGCTCGCCGAGCGCTTCGAGATCATCGTCGTCGACGACGGCTCGAAGGACGCGACGCCGGCGATCGCGGATCGCCTCGCCGCGGCGCACCCGGACGTCGTGCGCGTCGTCCACCACCCGACGAACTACGGCTACGGCGCCGCCCTCCGGTCGGGCTTCCGCGCCGCCCGCTACGCGCACGTGGCGTTCACCGACGGCGACCGCCAGTTCAAGGTCGCCGATCTCGGACGCCTCACCGTCCGGATGGCCGAAGCCGACCGCCCCGACGTCGTCGTCGGCTACCGCATCAAGCGAGCGGACCCATTCGTCCGCACCGCGTACGCCCGCGTCTACAAGCTCGCGAATCGGGTGTGGTTCGGGCTGCGCGTCCGCGACGTGGACTGCGCCTGCAAGCTCTTCCGCCGCGAGGCCCTCGACGGGGTCCGCGTCGCGTCCGGCGGCGCGTTCTTCTCGGCCGAGCTGCTCATCAAGCTCAGCGCGAGCGGCCGGACGGTGGTCGAGGTCGGCGTCCCTCACTACCCGCGCACCGCGGGCTCCCAGACCGGCGCGAAGATCGGCGTCGTCTGGCGGGCGGTGAAGGACTTCTGGTCGCTGCGGCTGCGCCTGTGGTCGAACCGCGGGCTCGCGCTCCGGCGTGGCGAGCCGATCCTCTCGGCGGAGGACCCGGGCACGGACTGACCGCGGGCCCGGGCGACGGCGCGCTACGACCGCGGGCCGCTCCCCTGTCCCGGCTCGCCGTCCGCGTCGAGGGAGTTCACGAAGTCACGGAAGACGGAGAGCCGTTCGTCGGACGCCTGGTCTTCCTCCTCCTCGGGCTCCGGGCGCACGCCCGCGCGGTCGAGCACGCCCTCGTCCGCGAACACGGGCGCTCCCGTGCGCACCGCGAGCGCGAGCGCGTCCGATGGGCGCGCGTCCACCTCGTGGAGTCTCCCGCCCTCCTCCAGGACGATCCGGGCGATGAACGTCTCCGCCTCCAGGTCCACGATGTCGACCTCGCGGACGACAACCCCGAGGTCGCGCATCATCGTGACGATGAGATCGTGCGTGAGGGGGCGTTCCGGCTCGACCCCCTGCAGGCGCATCGCGATCGCGTTGGCCTCCCACGGCCCGATCCAGATCGGGAGGTAGCGGGCACGGTCGGAGACGCCGCGGCCGAGCTCCTTGAGGATGACGACATGCTGGCTCGACAGCGTGTGGACCCGCACGCTCTCGACGACGACCTCGATCCGGGCGCCCGACATGGGCGGATTATCCCATGGGGGGGCGGGCGGGCCGTCAGGGCGAGGTGATCGACCTCGCGGGCGAGGCGGACGGGGTCGAGGGCGACGGCGAGGACGCGCCGACGCCGGTGGACGCGCCGGGCGACGTCGCGCCGGCGACCGGCTCGAGGGCGGTCGTCCAGATGCGCGAGCCGTCGATCCAGTAGAGGAGGGGCGACCTGGCGCCACCGCGGTCCACGATGTACATCCCCTTGATGTCGTCCCACCGCGCCGGCTGGTCGGCAAGGCGGTACTGGGCGACGTACGAGCCGGATGCCTTGTCGGTGGCGATGATCCGGCCGTTCGTCCTGTCCCAGGCGTAGACCTGCCCGTCGCCCGAATCGCCGTAGCCGGTCACGAGGCCGTACTCCGTGCCGGGACGGAGGATCTCGTCGCCGGGGTCGGCGACCGGGTCCTTCGTGCGCTGGCCGCCGCTGAACCGGGCGACGTCGGTCCCGTCCACCGCCCACAGCGCGCCGTCGATGTAGAGGCTCGAGATCCCCGAGACGTCCTGCGGGGCCGCGAGGTAGTCCGATGCGGCAGCCGGGAACCCGCTGCCATCGGCAGCCGGGGAGTAGCGGAGGATCTGCTTCGCGGACGGGTCGACGATGTACAGGTTGTACAGGCCGCGGTCGGCGTCACGGAGGAAGGTCCCCATCGCGAGGATGTCCTTCCCCCACGAGGTGGAATCCGAGACGTTCACGCGGGCGAGCGTGCCGTTGCCCTTCTTGTCGATGGGCCGGAAGCGCCAGAGCATGTTCTTCGCGTCGAGGACGAGCAGGTCGGGGCCGGACGCGGAGATGAACTGCGGCTCGCCCGCCTTCGTCTTCCCGATCGGCGTGCCGGCCGCGAGGATGAGCGTCGCCTTCTTGCCCGCGAGATCCACGCGGTAGACGGCACCGCCCTTGCCGTCGAGGACGTAGGGGGCGCCGTCGGGGCCGGCGACGATCTGCGTGAGCGAGACGGGCGGGTTCGCGCGGTCGAACGAGAAGGCCTGCGTGGCACCGACCTCCACCACGCCGTACAGATCGTCCAGGCCATTCACGACGCGCCTCTGGAGCGGGGCGATCGCGGTGGCCGGGATGTCGGCAGCCGCGGCCTTCTGGAGGTCGCTGTATGCGTTCGTCAGAAGCTGCATCGCCTTCGTCGGGTCGTCGTTGACGAGGTTCGCGCCGTTGTCGAAGACGAGCCGGATCGATTCCTGCGCCGATTCGAGCGCCTGTTGCCCGGCCGTGACCTCGGCCACCACGCCCGGCGACTTCCCGCCCCCGCCGAGCGTGTAGACGCCGAGGCCGATCGCGGCGACCACCCCGATGAGGACGAGCGCGGCGATCGCGATCCGCCGCTGCGCCTGGCGACGGGCCGTCGCCGGCGTCACGGTCCGGGACGGCTCCGCGCGGCGCGGGAGGAGATCCTGCATCCGGTCGAGCCCGCCGCGTGCCGCGCCCCCGGCGGCGCGCCGCGCGCGCGACGCGGTCCCGGTGACGGCCGCGACGCCCCCGGAGACGGTATCGGCAAGGGGGATCGGCGACCTGTCCGCGGAGCCGGCGAGCGGCTCCTCGGGCGCGACCGGGACGAGCTCGGCCCTGCGGTACGTCGACGCCACCTCGGCTGCCTCGAACGCGATCGCCCCGTCCGAGCCGGCTCCGTCGAGCGCGAGGAAGCGGTGGTGGATGTGCTCCACGGCGGAGCTCGGGTGCAGGGCGACCAGGCCGTCACGGACCTCGTCCACGCCCACCGTCCGCACGACCTTGGAGGAGACGAGCGCCACGATGTCGCCGACGGCGATCTCCCCCTTCCAGACCTGCGGCGCGATCTCCTTCACCGGGAGCCCACGGCCGGCGTGCGGGTCCGGCAGCGTCAGCAGCCGAGCCTGCCGGACCATGTAGGCGGCCACGTCCCCGACCGTGACGACGTAGAGCTCGTTGCCCCGGACCACGGCGAGGCCGAGGCCGATGGGCCCGGGTTCGTCGGGCTCATGGCTCAGCCCCAGGCGATCACGCTGGGCCCCGAGCCGGCGATTCGCGGAGCGGACGACCTTCGTGAGGACGACCTGGATACCGGCCGACTCGTCGTAGAAGTACTCGTCGCGGATGGCCTCGGCGACGAGGCGGGTCGCGTCCCGGGCGCGGGCCATGTTCGCAGGGCCGGTGACGAGCAGGTAGAGGCTGCCCTTGGAGCGCGCGGTCGAACCGACCGTCGGCTCGACGACGACGATCGTGTCCGGTGAGTCTGTGAGGCGGTCCTGCTCGGCGACGACGCCGAGCTTCATCTGCAGCCGGGCGGTCATCCGTACCTGGGTCGAGAGGAGGGTTGGCGCAGTCGCGCGGGGGCCGGGGTGCGGCCGCGGCGGCGCCGCCGGTCGCTCCGAGTATACGCAAGGCCGACGCGAGCGCCCCGCACGGCTCCCGACGGCCGCCGAGGGGCGAACAGCCCGGGGGCCCCCTCCGCGCGCCGGCCCGGGCTCGGCCGGCGGCGAGCGCTCACGTCCGTGCCGCGATGGTCCTGATCTCCCGCGCTCGCACACCGCCCGGCGCGACGGCGAGCGCCTCGAGCAGCTCCTCGGAGCGGATGCGAACCTCCTGGGCCGCGAGCGGGTGGTCGGCCTCCACGATGAGCGCCTCCCCCGACACGCGGACGAGGCGAGCGGATCCCGAGACGGCGGGAGCGCGCTCCGCGAGGATCGAGCCGAAGAGCGACGTCAGCCGGGCGAGCCGCAGCTCCTCCTCGAGCCCGAGGGCGCGTGCTGCGTCGGGGAGGAGGTCACCGATGCGCCGCATGGGCCGGCGCTGACGCGTCATCCGGCGTCCTCCACGAGGCGGGCCCCGGCGTCGGTCGCCTCCACCCGCCACGGCGTGCCGTGCGCGCGCAGGTCCGGGTCGAGGTCCGCGAGGGTCGTGGTCGTGACGAAGGCCTGCGGGAGCGCCGCGATCCGCCGGACGAGGTGGCCGCGGCGGGCGGGGTCGAGCTCCGAGAAGACGTCGTCGAGGAGGAGGAGGGGCGGCCTCCCGTCGAGGCGCTCGAGCAGGTCGAGCTCCGCGAGCTTCAGGGCGAGGATCGCGGAGCGCTGCTGACCACGGGACGCGGTCCCCTGCATCTCCCGGCCGTCGAGGAGGAACGCGAGATCGTCCCGGTGCGGGCCCACGAGCGTCGCCCCGTTCCAGACCTCCTTGTCCGCGGTCTCGGCCAGTCGCCGCGCCAACGCGTCGCGGCTCGACTCGCCCGCCGCGGCCGGTGCGTTCGTCACGTACGCGAGCGTCAGGGAGCCTTCGTCAGGGGCGATCTCGCGATGGGCGGCGGCGAGGGGCTCGGCGAGCGCCGCGAGGAGGCCGACCCGGCCATCGAGGATCGCGGCGCCGGCATCGAGGAACGCACCGTCCCAGAAGCGCAGCTCTGCGCGCCCCGCGGTCTCCTCGCGGATCGCCCGCAGGAGGCCGTTGCGCTGCCGGAGCGTGCGCTCGTACGTCGCGAGGGAGCGCCCGTATCCGGGGATGCGGTCCGCTGCGAGGCGGTCGAGCACATCGCGCCGGAGCCCGGGCGACCCGATGACGAGGAGCATCTCCTCGGGCGCGAAGAGGACGACCCGCATCGCGGCTCCGAGGGCGGCCGGCCGCCGGGCGACGCCATTGACGCGGAGCCGCTTGCGGCCGGCCGCGGGGCCCTCGCGGGCGAGCACGACCTCGATCGTCGCGTCCGGCGCTGTGGCGTGGGCCTCGATCCGCGCGAACGGCTCGCCCCAGCGGATCAGCTCGCCGTCGGCGGAGGCGCGGTGGGACCGCCCCCGCGCGCAGAGGGCGATCGCCTCGAGGAGGGTCGTCTTCCCCGACGCGTTCGGGCCCCAGACGAGCTGGGGCCCGTGCCCGAACCTCCCGTCGAGCGACGCGTAGGTGCGGAACCCGACGAGCCGCAGCGACGTGAGCGTGGGTGTCTCCGCCCGGACGCCCGCCTAGGAGGCGGTGCGGACCGGCATGACGACGTGCGTGTACTCGCGGCCGTCGTGCGGGCGGAAGACGCCGGGCGAGAGGGGCCCGGCGAGGTCGATGTCGAACTCGGTCGTCGCGACGTTCTGGAGGACCTGGGTGAGGTAGTCCGCATTGAAGGCGATCGTCGTGCCGTCGCCCTCGATCGTCGCGTCCACCTCGCTCTGGTGGTCGCCAAGGTCCGAGACGGCCGTCACGGAGATCCCGGCCGTCCCTTCCCCGCCGACATGGAGCTTCACGATCTTCGTGGTCTTCTGGGTCAGGAGCGCGGCCGGACGGACGGCCCGGAGGAGCTCCTCGCGGTCGACGACCGCGCGCGTCGTGTGCTCCTTCGGCAGCACCTGCTGGTAGTTGGGGAACTGCCCATCGATCAATCGGCTCACGAGGACGGTCCGGTCGGGACCGTCGACGTGGAACACCACCTGGTTGCGGCTCGGCGCGAGGATCACGTCGACAGGGTCGTCCACGTCCGTGAGGATCCGCTCGAGCTCGGCGTACGAGCGGGCGGGCACCACGATGCTCGTGTCCTCGGCCGGGGCGAGCGTGGGGATCGTCGTGATCGCGATCCGGTAGTTGTCGGCGGCCGCAAGCGTCATCCGGTCGCCCTCGAGGCGCGTGAGGACGCCCGTGAGGATGGGCCGGGCCTCTTCGCTCGCCGCAGCGAACGTGACCTCGCCGAGAGCCTGACGGAGGACCTTCTGGCTGACGCGTGTCGTCGGGCGCTCGCCCGCGGATGGGATCTGCGGGAACTCGTCCGCCGCCATCCCCTTCATGTGCGTCTCGAACCGACCGCTCACGAGATGTACGCGGTCGTCCGGCAGGAGCTCGAGCTCGATCGTCGCGGACTTCATGGGGATCGAGGCGACGATGCCCGAGAACAGGTCCGCGGGCAGCGTGATCGACCCGTCCTCGTCGACCTTCGCGGGCACCCAGTGAGTGATCCCGATCTCGAGATTCGTGGCCGTCAGCTCGAGTCCCGCGTCCTTCGTCCGAAGTAGGACGTTCGACAGGACCGGCAGTGCCGCCTTGGACGAGACGGCGCGCCCGACGACCGACAGGCCGTGGGCGAGGTTCTCCTGGAGGATCGTCAGTTTCACGACCGGTGGTCTCCCTGGCTCCCGGTTCGGGGCGCGCACGCGCGGGTGAGCGGTGCGTCGGCCGCTCCCGGGCGAGCCCACACCGTCGGTGCGTATCTTCTCATCCTTGATAGACCCGCCGTCATCGTCATAGGGACGTGGATTGTGTGGACGGCCACGCTCGGGCGTGCGGCGCCGGGCTGTCGATGACCGGCCCTCGGGTGTGCACGACGGGACCGACCCCGTGGACCGACCCCGGGACGGACGGTGGACGGGCGCCCAGGCGGGCCCTGGGCAGACGACGGACGACGGTGGCGCGAGCCCTGCCAGAGGGGGCGTTTGTCCACATCCGGGGGTGGTTATCCACGGTATTCCCGCCTTTATCCACGCCGAGGGCGGCATGCGCCGTATGCCGGAGCCGGCAGCTCCAGGCCCGGGGATGGAGAAACGGCGCCGTCAGTCGGAGTAGATGAGCTCCCGGACAGCCGCGATGTCACGGCGCATCTCGTCGCTTGCCGTTGCCTCGCGGTCGATCTTGTCGCAGGCGTGCAGGACCGTGGAATGGTCGCGGCCGCCGAGCTCCTCGCCGATCCGGATGAGGCTCACGTCGGTCTCGGCGCGCATGAGGTACATGGCGATCTGACGCGGGACGACGATCGCCCTGTCGCGCTTCTGGCCCTTGAGCTGGTCCATGCCCACCCCGAAGTACTCCGAGACCGCCTTCGCGATCCGCTCCGGGGTGACCGTGCGCTTCTTCGGGTTGAAGAGGACGTTGGAGAGGACGGCCTGGGCGAGCGCGATGTCGATCGACTGGCCCTGCATCGCCGCGTAGGCGACGATCCGGTTCAGGGCGCCCTCGAGCTCGCGGATGTTGCTCACGACCTTGCGGGCCACGAACTCGACGACGTCGGCGGAGAGCGGGACGCCCATCTCCTCCGCCTTCGCCCGGAGGATCGCGATCCGGGTCTCGAGATCGGGCGCGGTCAGATCCGCGATGAGGCCCCACTCGAATCGGCTGCGGAGGCGCTCCTCGAGCGTCGTGATCTGCTTGGGCGGCCGGTCCGACGACAGGACGATCTGCTTGCCGTCCTCGTGGATCGCGTTGAACGTGTGGAAGAACTCCTCCTGCGTCCGCTCCTTGTCCGCGATGAACTGGATGTCGTCGACGAGGAGGAGGTCGATCCTGCGATAGCGGTTGCGGAACTCGTCGATCCGCCCCTGCTGGATGCTCGTGATGAACTCGTTCGTGAACTTCTCGCTCGTCGCGTAGACGACCCGCTTGCGCGGGTAGCGCGCGAGCACCGCGTTCCCGATGGCGTGCATGAGGTGGGTCTTGCCCAGCCCCACGCCGCCGTACAGGAAGAGGGGGTTGTACGCGTGACCCGGGCGCTCGGCCACCGAGAGGCTCGCCGCATGCGCCAGTCGGTTGGCGGACCCGACGATGAAGTTGCTGAACGTGTATCGCGGGTTCAGGCTGGTGGCCACGCCCTCGGGTGCGCCGACCCGGGTGGCCTCGACGCGGACGGGGGAGTGCACGCTCTCGGCGGCGGCGCTCTCCTCGGCCGACTGGACGACGAAGTCGACCTGGACGCTGTACCCGACGACACGGGCGAGCGTCTGCGAGATGAGGGGTCGATACCGGGTCTCGAGCCAGTCGCGCGCGAACCCGTTGGGAGCCGCGATCCGGAAGCGGTTGCCGTCCACCTCGACGAGCGAGGTGCTCTTCAACCAGGTCTCGTAGTTGGCAGGCGATAGCGAGACCTGAAGTTCCCCGAGGGCGGCTCGCCAGACGTGCTTCGCGTCCATCGTCAGCTCGTTGCGGTCGGTCTGTGGATGGTCGATCGAGGGTTCGCCATACGCGTGTCGCCTGCGACAGAGCCACGATCGGGGGCCCGCAGCGCGCTCGTCGCAGATGGGCGACGAGCTCGACGCCAGGCTCCCCCTGCTCGGTCCGGGGGCTTCGAGAGACTGCCCTCGTACGTACCCGGCGCCGGGGGCCGCGCAAAGATAGCACCGGCCGACGGACCGTCGCAAGGCGATTCGGCACGTCCCGTGGCATACTCCAGGGGGGTATCGGAACTCGCGTCGGAATCGTCCGGCGCGCGCCCTTCGGCGCGCCATCCGACACTGGCGCCGGGGGCCGCCACGTTTGACACTGTTCCGAGCGCGTCCATATACTCGCGCCGACGTCGACGCGCCGACGCGCCACCAGTGCGCTCAGGCGCGTTCGTGTGCCTCTAGGGATCCCAGAACCCGTCCCGGAGGCCCGATGGAGAGGATCGGACGACAACCCGATGAAGCAGACCTACCAGCCCAAGAAGCGGCATCGCGCCAAGGAGCACGGCTTCCGCGCCCGGATGAGGACGGCCGGCGGCCGGCGGACTCTTGCGCGACGCCGGATCCGGGGTCGCAAGAAGCTGACCGCCTGACGCCGGACCGCGGCGCTCGCCGCCCGCGGCTC
>JAKAJU010000109.1 GCA_021813655.1 Chloroflexota bacterium
TCCGCTCGCGCTCGCCGCGCGAGCTGGGGCACCCTTCGCGGTCGCCTTCGCGCGCGCCCTCGCGCTCGCCGCCGGCGGCGGGCCGGGCGGCAGGGCCCCGACGGCGCGTGCGGCCGGCCCATCGAGCCCGGTCCCCGGCGTGCCCTCCGCCGTGCCGGATGGCGGCGATACCCGGAGTCCTGGCGAGGGCGCGGGCCTCGCGGGCGCGCCGTTCGTCGCGGTCGGCACCGTGGTCGCGGTCGGGCTCGCGAGCGGTCTGGCCACCCTGGTCTACGTCCGGCTCACGGGCGGCACGGCCGCGGACCGACGATGACGGGACCCTCGCGCCGCTTCTCGCGCACGGGCCTGGCGATCATCGCCGTCGTCGGCGCGCTCTCGGTCGCGGCGATCGCCGGCGCTGCCGTCCTCGGCGCCGGTGGCTTCTCGGCGTCGCCAAACCCTGCGGGCGGCTCCATGCCGTCGGGCTGGCCCGACGCGTCCGCGGCAGGGCCCATGCCATCTGCCGCGTCCTGCGCGACGGCCGCGCCGGCCGCCTCCGTCGTCGCGTGCGCGGCGGCCTCCGCTCCTGCCAGTGCGGCGGCCGGGTCCGGCACCGCCACGGACGGATCCGGCACCGCCACGGGAACGTCGCCGGTCGGGGCCGCGGGAGGATCGCTCTCGCCCTCGGCCTCGCCGTCCGCGACGGCTCCGGCTGGCGTCGTGGCCGCTCCGACGTCGCCCGTGGGCTTCGATGTCCGCCACACGATCGTCCCCATGGCGTTCCCGCTGCCGGCGTCCGCCGCCTACCGGTACGGCGCCGGGTGGCGCGCACCGCGCGACGGCGTCGTGCGGCCGTACAACCTCATCCGCGGCGTCGCGCCGGACGGGACGCTCCTGCGCGCGCACGACGGGATCGACATCCTCGTGAAGGTCGGCACGCCCGTGCTCGCACCGTTCTCCGGGATCGTCATCGACCCCGCGACGAAGTGGAAGCCGTGGGACCCCGCCCGCTACGGGAAGGTCGTCGTCATCGAGAGCACGGAGCCCACGAGCGACGGCTACATGGCGATGCTCGTCCACCTCTCGTGGCTGAAGGTGAAGGTGGGCGAGGCGGTGACCCGCGGCCAGATCGTCGGGAGGACGGGCAAGACCGGCAACGCCGGGGCGACGCCCGCGCACCTCCACTTCGAGCTGCGGGCGCCGTTCACGATCCGGTACGGGTACGGCGGCGTCGTCCGGCGGCTCGACGTCTTCGACCCGACGCCCTCGGTCAGGGCGGCCGACCCGAAGGCGCACTGACCGACCCTACCACCCGGGACGGGCCGACCAGCGCGGCACGTCCGGCGGGCGCGGCCGCCCCGCCCTTGCGGCCACCCCACCCCTGCGGCCACCCCACCCTTGCGGCCGGCGTTGGTACTTCCGTCTCATGGTGAGGTTCTGTGAAGTGTTCGAGACTCGCGGTGGCGAGACCCGACAGGACTTCACAGGGAGACGGCGGAAGCAGCGACGATGGACGCTCCCGAGGCCACCCTCTCGATCGCCGAGGCGGCGCGGACGCTCGGAGTCCACCCCAACACGCTCCGTGCGTGGAGCGACCAGGGGCGGATCCGGTCGTACCGCATCAACAGCCGCGGCGACCGGCGATTCCTGCGTGCCGACCTCGACGCGTACCTCGCCGCGGCCGAATCCCCCGCCGTCGCCCCCCCGCCGGGCCCGGCGTCGGAGGGCCGTGCGTCGGGCGCGAGCGGAGGCGCAGCCGGCGCCGGCACGGCACGCGAGCCGGCATCGTGGTCGTCGAGCGAGGGTGCGGCGGTCGCGATCGACCCTGCCGAGCAGACGAGCGGCACGTTCGGGCACGCGCAGGCCCTGCCGGCCGACACGGACGCAGTGGCGGAAGCGGTCCGGCGGGAACTCGAGACCGCCGCGTCGCTCCTGGGCCGGGAGATGGCGCCGTCCGGCCTCGACGGGACGTTGGCCCGTATCGCACGCATCCTCCGCGCACGGAAGGGTCCCGCCTTCGTCGGGGTCTGGGCCCACGAGGGCGACCTCCTCGTCGCCCGTGCGGGGTCCGGCGACGCCACGCCACTCACCGTCGCGGTCGACGGCGCATCGCTGCCGGCGCGGGCCCTCGCTGCACCCGATCTCGTCGCGGAGCCCGTGGCCGGTCGGCAGGTGGCGTGGCTCTCCGCCCAGCCGGCGACCGGGACGGCGACGGCTGTCGCGATCCCCGGATCGGCGGCGCCGTGGGGCGTGCTCGCCGTCATCGATGGTGACGCATCCGAGGTGCGCGGCTCGTCGCTGCCCGCGATCGCGTCGATCGTCGGCGGAGCGATCCGGACCGCGCGCCTCGTGGACGAGGCGACGCGCGGGCGACGCCAGTCGGAGGCACTCCGTCGCGTCGCCGTCGAGCTTGCGAGCGAGCTCGACCTGGACCGGATCCTCGACTCCATCCTCGAGCACGCGGCGTCCCTCTTCGGCGCCGATCGGGCGGCTGTCTTCCTCGGGCGACCAGGCGGGCGGATCCAGGCGTCGTACGCGCGGAACCTGTCCGAGGCCTTCGTCTCGTCGGTGACGACCTTCCAGGCGTGGTCCGTCCCCACCCAGGCGCTTCGGGAGCGTCATCCGGTCTTCGCGACGAGCTACTCGGACGACCCGCGGGGCGAGTTCCAGCGCGACCAGCTGCTCGCCGAAGGGATCGACACGATCTGCACGGCGCCCCTCTTCGACGGACCCGAGCCGCTCGGCGTGCTCAACCTCTACCACGACATCGCGCATCCCTGGCCGATCGAGGAGCTCGAGACGCTCGCAGCGTTCGCGGCCCAGGCGTCGGTCGCGATCCGCAATGCGCAGAACTTCCGGCGGACGGAGGCGTGGGCTGCGCAGCTCCAGTCGATCCAGCACCTCGGCGGCGAGCTCGGCCGGCTCTCCTCGGCGTCCGAGATCGGGACCGCGATCGTCGCCGAGATCGAGCGCCTCATCGACTTCCACAACGTCCGGGTCTACCTGAGGAAGGGCGACGATCTCGTCCCGATCGCGCTCCGCGGGAAGGTGGGCCAGTACACCGATGAGACGGAGGACATCCTCAGGCTCAAGGTCGGCGAGGGGATCACCGGATGGGTCGCGAGGCACGGGATCCCGCAGTACCTCCCCGACGCCGAGGTGGACGGGCGGGCGGTGACGATCGCCGGGACCGACTCGATCGAGGAGTCGATGCTTCTCGCGCCGATGGTCTTCGAGGACCAGGTCCTCGGCGTCATCGTCCTCTCCAAGCTCGGCATCGACCAGTTCACGGACAGCCACCTGCGCCTGCTCGTCATCTTCGCGAACGCGGCCGCCCAGGCGATCGCGACGGCGGAGGCGACGGAGCGGCTCCGGCAACAGTCCGACAAGCTCGAGCGCCGGCTCCGCAGCCAGCGGGCCCTCCTCCAGACGACCGAGTCGCTCCTCACCACGCTCGACGCCCGGGCGATCCTCGACCGCATCACCGACAGCCTCGCCGAGCTCGTCTCGTACGACAACCTCGCGATCGAGCTCCTCGATCCGCGGACCGGCACCCTCCGCCCGATCGTCGCTCGGGGCGTGGACGCGGACTACTACCTGCTCCCCTGGGAGCCCGGCGAGGAGGGACTCGCGACGTGGGTGGTGGACCACGGCCTCCCGCAGCTCGTCACGGACGAACGGTCCGACCCCCGAGTCCGGCTCTTCCCCGAGCAGGGGCACGTGGACGGCAGCATCATCTGCGCGCCGCTCCACGGGCCGGCCGGGGTGGCGGGCGTCCTGACGCTCGAGCGGCTGGGGCCGGAGAGGCGGTACGACGAGGACGACTTCGAGCTCGTCCGGCTGTTCGCCGGCCAGGTCTCCGTCGCGCTCCGGAACGCCGAGCACTACCGCGCGGCTCGCGTTCGCGCGGAGACGGACGGCCTCACCGGGCTGCACAACTACGCGTCGTTCCGGGACAAGCTCGCCTCGCTCGTCCTCGCGGCCGAGCCGTTCGGCCTCCTCATGATCGACCTCGACGGCTTCAAGGCCGTGAACTCGGCCTACCTGTACCAGGGCGGGAACGTCGTCCTGAAGCGCGCCGCGGCGGCGATCCGATCGGCCGCCCGGGAGAGCGACGACGTCTTCCGGTTCGGCGGCGACGAGTTCTGCGTCCTCCTGCCGCGGACGGACGTCGACGGTGCACAGATCGTCGCGGAGCGGGTCCGCGAGGCGGTCGCCACCGTGGAGCCGCCGCCCCGGGCGCGCGGCAGGATCGGCCCGCGGATCACGGCATCGATCGGCATCGCGTCGCTCCCGACGGACGCGGCCACCGCCGACGGCCTCGTGGACGTGGCCTCGCGCGGTGCGTTCTACGCGAAGGCGCAGGGAGGCGACCGGATCTCGACCGCGCAGGAGAGCGCGGGCATCGCCGACGAGTTCGAGCCGACCGGGCCGACCCGCGTGGAATCCGAGGTCACCACCATCGAGGAGCTGCTCGACGCCGTCGCGCAGTGACGATCGGCCGCGGCCCACAGCCGCGCTGACTCCCGCGTATCTCCCGCGTATCCTCCGCGGGTGACCGAGAAGCCCACCCCCCGGATCGTCGTCACGGTCGGACTGCCGGCGGCGAGCCGCGAGCCCGCGATCGCGGCCCGGAAGAACGAGCTGTACGCGGATGGCATCCGCCGCTTCGGCGGCGCCCCCGTCCTCCTGGACACGACCTCGACCATCGCCGAGCGGGCGGCCGCGATCGCGGCGATGGACGGACTCCTCCTGACCGGCGGAGCGGACCTTGATCCGGCTCTCTACGGCCACGCCGACGCCGGCTCGCGGGACGTCGACCGCGGCCGCGACGAGCTCGAGGCTGCGGCCTGGGCCGCCGCCGACGCGCGGGGCGTCCCCGTCCTCGGGATCTGTCGAGGGTTCCAGGCCATCAACGTCTTCGCGGGCGGAACACTCCTCCAGCACGTGGACGCCCACCACGGCGCCGACTGGGGTCACGGGCCGGCGGGGACGCACCCGATCCGGCTTGACGCGGCATCGCGCGTGGGGGCGCTCCTCGCCGGGCGGGAGGCGACGGGCTCCCCGGCATCGACGGTCGCCGATCCCGCCGCCGTTGGTGGTGACCCGTCGATCGTCGTGAACACCTACCACCACCAGGCCGTCCGACCGGTGGACCTGGCCGCCGGACTCCGCGCATGCGGCTGGGCGGACAGCCCCGCCGGCGAGATCGTCGAGGTCTTCGAGGCCGACGGCGACCGGTTCGTGGTCGGCGTCCAGTGCCATCCCGAGAGGACCGAGTCCACGCCACCGTCCTTCGAGAGCCTCTGGGCCGCCTTCGTCGACGCCTGCCGCGGCTAGGCCGCGCCGACAGGCTCCGACCGGCCATGGGCGCCGAGTGGCCGCGAGCGTGCCGGGGGCGGGGGCGCCGCGGGGGGCGCGGGCGCCG
>JAKAJU010000032.1 GCA_021813655.1 Chloroflexota bacterium
AGGCTGTGCTGGTCGTACGGGCGGAACGTCTTCTGGCGCATACGAGATTCTCGCACCCGGGCCGTGCGCCGGGTGGCGATTACCGACACGGGCTCCTAGGGGGCGACGCCACCGGGCCGCCCACCGTCGGCCTGCACGCGGGCTGCAGGCGGACCGGCTCGCGCCCCGATGAGCCAGCGAGGTGATAGCCATCGGCTTCCTGAGGCGCCTGCTGCACCGAGGGCCTGACGACCATCCTGACGTCACCGTGGCCGCCGCCACGGTCTCCGGGATCGCCCCCGAGACGCGGCCGCCGGCGCGGATCCGGCCCGCCGCACTGCCATCGTGTCCGTACTGCGGGATCCCGCTGGACGCGCCGCCGGTGGGCGCCGGCCGCTGCACCCGGTGTCGCAGGCGCATGGTGGTGAGGCATCTCGCCCGCCGGCCCGTCTATCTCACCGAGGCAGCCGTGGAGGTGTTCGACGACGCGCGACGGCGCGAGGCGGACGAGCGCCGGTGGGCTGCCGAGCGCGAACGCTGGCTGCGGCGCGCCGCGGGCGTGGGGGCCGCCCCGGACCGCGTCCGCCGCCTCGAGCGCGCGCCGGCCTCCGCAGAAGCCGTCTGCGCGGCTCGGGATCTGTACGTCACGGCGGCCGATCGGGAAGTGCGGGCCGCGCGGCGCACGAAGGACTGGACCCGCGTCTCCCTCGTCCGGCGGGAGGAGGCTGCGACGCTGTTCCGCGACGCCGGGTCCCCGGTGCCTCCCCCGGATGGCGTGATCCGGCAGCACCAGGAGGCGGCGGCCGCCGCGTTGCGGGCGATGGAGGGTGCTCGTCACGCGGATCTCGTCGGTGCCTCGTGCTGCCCGGCGTGCAGAGCGGACGACGGACGGACGTTCGCGATCGCTGCCGAGCTCCGGGCGCCGCGCCTGCCGCACGCCGGATGTCCGCGTGGGCTGTGCGCCTGCGACTGGTGGATCGCCACCGAGGAGCCGACGAAGCCTCGCCGACGGACACGCGCGAGCGTCCGTGCCACGGCGTCCGCGACCCCGGCGGTCCCATGTGGGACGGACACGGCGTCCGCGGCGAGGATCGTGCCGGCCGGCCAGGCCGTCGCCGCGTCGCTCACGCGTTCGGACGCATCGCCTGTCGGGCCCGCCGCGTCGGCCGCGCCCCGAGACGCCGCGACGGCCTGACCGCCCGGGATGGCCCACGGCTCCGTCTGGCCGCAGCCCGGGCAGGAAGGACCCTTACCCCTCTGCGCCCAGGTACGCGAGTACCGCGAGCACGCGCCGGTGGTCGGTGGCCGAATCGGGCAGCTCGAGCTTCCCGAAGATGCTGCTGATGTGCTTCTCGGCGGCACCCTCGGTGATCGTCAGCTTCGCCGCGATGCCGGCGTTCGTCCGACCCTCGGCCATCGCCGCCAGCACCTCCCGCTCCCGGGGCGTGAGCTCGGCGAGCCGGTCGTCGCGCCGGCGCCGGACCATGAGCTGGGCGACGACCTCCGGGTCAAGGGCGGTCCCGCCGCCCGCCACGCGGCGCAGGGCGTCGGTGAACTCGTGGACGTCGGCCACGCGATCCTTGAGCAGGTAGCCCACGCCGCCGGCCCCATCGGCAAGGAGCTCGCTCGCGTACTCGCGCTCGACGTACTGGCTCAGCACGAGGACCGGCGTCCCGGGGACGAGGCGACGCGCCTCGATCGCGGCCCGCAACCCCTCGTCGCGCTGGGTGGGGGGCATCCGGACGTCCACGACCGAGACGTCCGGATGATGCTCCACGACCGCGGCGACGAACGACGGCCCGTCGCCCACGCGTGCGACGACGACCCCACCGGTCTCCTCGATGAGCCGGGCGAGGCCCTCGCGCAGGAGGACGGAATCCTCGGCGATGACGACGCGGAGCTGCCCCTCGGCCACACCTCGATGATGCACCGCGTGGGAGCGCCGCGTGTGCTCGTGCGCGGGCGCGGGGATGGGCGCCGCGGGCCCTCACCACCTGCGCAGCCCGCACTCCGGTGCGGCGACGGGCGCTCGGGCCTCAGCCGAGGCGGCGCACCCGCCCGAGCAGGTCGGCCCTCGGTCGCCCGGCCTCGCACGCGCACCAGCCGACGAGTTCGGGCCGAGGCCCGAAGAGGACGAACACGCGCTCCCGGCGCGGCGGTGCGGGCCGGAGCCCCCCGTCGGTGCGGAATCCCGACGGGGTCCGGGGCAGCAGTGCCGCGGACGGCGCGACGAGCCCCGCGGACCCGGCGGCGCGACGGCGGATCCGCGCCGCCTCCGCACGGCACGCCGCGTACGTCTCGGGGCCGCCGGTCAGGACGCCTGCAGCCAGGCGCGGCCGCGTCCCCGGCGGATCGGGCAGGTCGACAGCCCAGATCGCGCGGTCCACGCCCGCGAGATCGGCCGGCTCGGTGATCTCCTCGTGGCGCAGGAACTCCGCCCACGCGCCGTCCGGGGTCTCGGCCAGGTATGCGACCGGCCCGTCACCCGGTCCGTGCCAGCGCGCCGCGGGCTGGGCGCTCGACTCCCACAGGAACGGGTAGCGGGCGTCGGCGTGCCGGAAGACGATCATGCGACGCTGGCGGCCGCCTGGCGGGTCGTCGTCCGGGCTTCGCCCAGGCCCGCGGCGCCGTCCCCTGCCAGCGCTGCCGCGAGCTCCGCGACGGCTGCCGCCGTCGGGCCCTCCGGATCCCAGCGCGGCCCGAGCGCGGCCCGGGGCGATCGCCCGTCGAGGGAGGTGCGCGGGCGGTCCCACCACCGCCGCAGCCCGAACTCGTTGTACGACCCTGCGAGGTCGGACGTGACGAGCGCGACGAAGTGGATCCGCCCGGCGACCGTGTCGGGCACCGCGCGCGTCCCGGCCGCGTACCGGCGGAGGCTCGCGACCGACGCGCCCGTGAGCGCGGCGAGCCCGTCGTAGTCGTACGCCCGCAGGAGCTCGCGAATCTCGCGGTCCGGCATCGGCGACGCGGCGAGCGCCTCACCGAGCCGGCCGATGAGCTCGGCGAGTCCCGCCGGGGTGCGAGCTCCCGGCCGGAGGAGAGCCGCGGCCGCATCCTGCCCGACTCCCACCGCGGACGCCTCCCGTGCGATCGCCCGGACGACCTCCATGTCCAGTCGTTCGATCGGGTCGCGGCCGGACAGCAGGCCGAGACCCTGGGCGCGCCGCACGAGCCCCATCGCCGCCGGCAGGACGCCCGGGCGGTCGAGAGGCGCACCTACGGACGTGAGTCGGATCGTTCCCATGATCCGAATCTAGTCCGAATCGTGGCCGCCGTCCACAGGTCGTCAGTCCCTGCGTACCCGGGGGACGGCCGTCGGCCACGCCCCCCGGTCAGCCACCCCCCACGGGTGGGGACAACCCCACCCCCAGGATGCCGGGTGCCCGGCTGGGAGCCGGGCGCACCCGGGGCTAGCGTCCACGGTGACAACGACGACCACGTGCGAGCGGCCCGCAGCGCTGCCCAGGCGCAGGGATGGACCCCGCCGCACACGACTTCCGGAAAGGTGGACCCGCGGTGCGCCGCCTCCTCGCCCCTCTCTTCGCCCTCGTCCTGCTGCTGACGCTCGGCATCTCTGCCGCGCTCGCCGCGGAGCCGTCACGGGACGGCGGCCGCGTCATCATCTCGATCGACGGCCCGGTGGACGTGCCGGCCGGCGAGCATCTCGACGCGCTGGTCGTCGCGAACGGCGACGCCCGCATCGGCGGCGACGTCAGCCACGTCCTCATCTCCAACGGGACCGCGACGGCCTCCGGCGCGACGATCGGCTCCCTGCTCGTCGTGAACGGGACGGCCGACCTGCAGGCCGGCACGACGGTCACCGGGGACGTCAGCACGCTGCACGGCACGATCACCGCCGCGACCGGCGCGACGGTCGTGCGGCCGGTTCGCCGGCTCGAAGCCGAGCTGGCGGCTCTCTCGATCGCGCTGATCCCGCTCTTCCTGCTCCTCTTCCTCGGCGCCGCGGTCCTCGCGATCGTGATCGGCCTGTTCGTCGCCGGGATCGCCGGCCGCCAGATCCGATCCGTCGAGTCGCTCATCGGGCGCGAGCCCGGACCGGTCCTCCTCGCGGGAGTCGCCGGGGCGATCGCCCTGCCGACGATCGCCGTCCTCCTGTGCATCACGGTCATCGGTGCCCCGATCGGGCTCACGATGCTCCTCGTCGTCCTGCCCGCGATGGCGCTGCTCGGCTGGTTCGTGTCGGCGGTCTGGATCGGCGACTGGATCGTGAAGCGGATGCGCGGCTCGGTGGAGCCGGAGCGGCCGTACCTCGCGTCGGCCGTCGGGATCGTGGTCCTCGCCTTCGCCGGGCTGCTCCCGTTCGTCACGATGATCGCGACGGTCTTCGGCTTCGGCGCGGTGCTGCTCGCCACGTGGCGCGTCATGCGCGGCGGATCGGCGACGGCAGGCGCCCCCGGCACGCCGCCTCCGGCGACGGGGACGGGCTCCGCGCCGCAGGGACCCGCCGCGCCCGGCGGGCCTGTCGGCTGGGGTGCCGGACCGTCGACCCCGTCGGTGGCCGGTGCCTCCTGGCCGGTCGCGGGTCCGGACCCGAGCACCGCGACGGCGGCGTCACCGACCCCGACGGGTGCCGTCACGACGGCGTGGCCGACGCCGGCCCCTGCCGACGGCGGGCCCACCACCGACCCCACTGCGGCCGCGTGGCCGGCCGCGACCGCCGAGGGCGGCAGCTCCGCCACGAACCCCACCGCGGCCTGACGCGGACGGAAGACACGACCGGGCCGGTGGCGGCTGCCGCGCGACGCGGCTCGCCATCGGCCCGAACGGAGGGAGAACGTCACATGCGACTGTTGCGAGACCTCGGCCGGCGGAAGGTCCGGACGAGCCTCACGATCCTCGGGATCACCATCGGCATCTGGGCCCTCGTGGTCTTCGGCTCGATGGCGAACAAGATCGACGCCCTCGTCGCCGGAGGGAGCCAGTTCTACGCGGGCAAGCTGACCGTCTCGGCGACCGGCAGCACGATGGGCTTCGGCACACCCCTCGACATCGCCCAGGGCGACGCGATCGCCCGCATCCCGGGCGTCGACGCCGTCGTCCCGTCGATCACCATGCTCCTGACCGCCGAGTCGAGCTCGATCTCGTTCGGGATGCCGAACATGATCCAGGGGATGGTCGGCGGGGCCGACGGCGGCCGCGAGACGTTCGTCGTCCGCTACGCGGAGGGGCGCGGGCTGACGGCCGCCGACGAGGGCTCGAACGTCGTCGTCCTGGGGTCCGACCTCGCCCGCCAGGAGAACGCCCGCGTCGGTGGCGCGATGACGATCCGGGGCGAGTCATTCCAGGTCGTCGGCATCATGGAGCCCACGCTCACCGCGCCGGACACGACCGCGAGCGTCCCCCTCAAGGCCGCCCAGCGCCTGCTCGTGGACTCGCTCCCGCCCA
>JAKAJU010000179.1 GCA_021813655.1 Chloroflexota bacterium
CGCGGTCTCGGCGGCCGCGAAAGGGCTCGTGGACCTGCTCGACAAGGAATCGGACAACGTGTCGACGATCCAGGGCTACCCGGGCACGAAGTCGCTCGGTGACGCGTATGCAGCGGCGATCGCGAAGATGCGCTCCGGAGCGCAGGCGATCGTCGACGGGGTGGCGAAGGGCGACGCGACGGCGGTCGATGCCGGCGTGAAGGACCTCTCGGACGGGATCGCGCTCTACGGCCTTGCGCGCAAGGCGCTCGGACCGTACCTGGAGCAGGCGCTCTCGATGAAGAAGATGTACGTCAAGTAGGCCCGAGGAGGAACGGATCCGCGCGGGAGCCCTCGCCGCGGTCTATCATCACGCCACGTCCGTGCCCGGCCGAGCCGTCGGCCGGACGCCGGGGGGTCGCCGGTCACGTCGGGAGGAGAACCCGTGGCCAGGCGGAGCGCCCGGCTCGCACGGCAGAGAGGAGGACAGCACGGCATGGTGAAACATCGGCTGCTCGCGGCCGGCGCCGTCATGGCGATCGTCGTCGCCGCGTGCTCGCAGGGGGCGTCGCCCTCGCCGAGCGCCGAACCGGCCACGCAGGCCCCGGCAACGCAGGCCCCGGCCACCGGGGCGCCGAGCGCCACGGCGGCTCCCAGCGAGACCGCCGCGGCAGGCACACCCAAGGACGGTGGCACGCTCATCGTCGGCCTGCCCGGCGACATGGTGCTCGCCGACCCGACGCTCGTCAGTGACAGCAACTCGTCCTACATCCAGCAGAACGTCATCCAGGGGCTCGTCGGCCTGAAGCCGGGCACGATGGACACTCTCATCCCCGTCCTCGCTGAAAGCCTCCCGACGGTGAGCTCAGACGGACTCACATATACGTTCAAACTCCGCCAGGGCATCATGTTCCATGACGGGACGCCACTCGACGCCGCTGCGGTCGTCTACAACTACGAGCGGCAGAAGAACGCGCCTGAGGCGCTCCGCGACGCGTACAACTACTACTTCGGCGCCGTCTTCGGCTGGGCGGACAAGTCCAACCTGAAGTCGATCACGGCGCCTGACGCGTCCACGGTGGTGATGACGCTCGGGACGCCGCAGAGCACGTTCCTGCTCAGCCAGACGCTCCCCCAGTTCGGCATCCAGAGCCCCACGGCCCTGAAGGCCGGCGACGCGGACAATCCTGACCCGAGCAAGAGCCCATACGCGCAGGGTCAGGGCGGGACCGGCAAGTCGATGGTCGGCACCGGGCCCTTCATGTACAAGGAGTGGGTCCCCAACGATCACGTCACGATCGTGAAGAACCCGAGCTACTGGGACGCCGCTGGCGTCGCACACCTCGATGCGATCACGTACAAGCCGTACGCCGACCAGACCGCCGAGCTCAACGCGCTCCAGGCGGGTGACATCGACTTCGCCCAGACGATCGCGCCGAACGACGTCGCGACGGTCCAGGGTGACCCGAACCTCCAGGTCATCGATCGCGGCGCGTCGTGCAACATCGGCAACCTCGAGATGAACCTGACGTACAAGCCGCTCGACAACCTTCAGATCCGCCAGGCGATCGCCTACGCGCTGAACAAGCAGTCGTACATCGACGCCTTCTACTCCGGCCAGGCGGTCCCGGCTGACAACTACATGCCGCCCGGCCTCGCGTACTACAAGCCGCTCGGCCTGCCAACGTACGACCCGCAGAAGGCGAAGGACCTCATCGCCGCCTCCGGCGTTCCCGCGGACCAGCTCAAGCTCACCTTCTACTACCCGTCGGACGTCGCCCGCCCGTACATGCCTGACCCCAAGGGCCTGGCAGAGGCGATCGCGCGCGACCTCGAGGCCGTCGGGTTCACCGTCGAGTTCAAGACCGAGGGCTGGCGCACCGGCTACCTCGCGGACGAGGCCGTCGGGAAGTTCCCGATGTGGCTCCTCGGCTGGACGTGCGACTGGTCAGCCCCGGACAACTTCCTGATCACGGCGTTCTTCCACTTCCAGGGCGACAAGCCGAACCCCGAGTTCGCGTACGGTCCGCCGGCGCTCAAGACGGCGTTCGACTCCGCGATGGCTGCGACGACCGACGCCGCCGCCGCGACCGCCTGGGGCCAGGCGCAGGACATCCTCGCCGCGGATCTCCCCTTCGTCCCGCTGGTGAGTTCGAAGCCGCCGGCCGCAGCGAAGGCGGATGTCAAGGGCTTCGTCGGGGCCGGCAACCTCGAGGAGCTCATGAACTCCGTCTGGCTGGACCGCTAGCCTGACCCGTCGCTAGGGCCGCGGTCGCGAACGCGACCGCGCACGATCGGCCCCCGGGGCGTGACGCCCCGGGGGCCGATCGCAAGGCAGGAGACGCGACCCGCCCGTGGCCAAGTACATCGTCCGGAGGCTCCTGGGGGCGATCCCGGTCCTCTTCGGGTTGTCGATCATCCTGTTCGCGTTCATCCACATGCTGCCGGGCGACCCCGCGGCCGCCCTGCTCGGCCAGCACGCGACCCCCGAGCTCACCGCCCAGATCCGGGAGCAGCTCGGCCTCGACAAGCCGCTCTGGCAGCAGTACATCAACTACCTGGGACAGCTCCTCCAGGGCGACCTCGGGAAGAGCATCATCAACAACCGCCCGATCATCGATGAGTTCCTCATCCGGTTCCCCGGCACGATCGAGCTGACGATCGGGGCGCTCATCTTCGCCGTCGGACTCGGGATCCCCCTCGGCCGGTTCGCGGCGCGCCACGTTCAGGGCGCCGGTGATGGGATGGTCACCGTCATCTCGCTCCTCGGCGTCTCGATCCCGATCTTCGTCCTGGGCCTGACGCTCCAGTACATCTTCGCAGTCCAGTTGAGGATCCTGCCGACGTCGGGTCGGCTGGACCCGCGCATCCAGCTCGAGTATCAGACGAACTTCGTCCTCATCGACACGCTGCTCGCCGGAGATCTGGGCGCCTTCGTGGACGGGATCCGGCACCTCATCCTCCCGGCGATCGCGCTCGGCTCGATCCCGCTCGCGATCATCACCCGGATCACGCGCGCGTCGGTCCTCGACGTCACGAACGAGGACTACGTCCGGACCGCCCGGGCCAAGGGCCTCACCGAGCGGCGGGTGGACGGCCGGCACATCATGCGCAACGCCTGGCTCCCCGTCGTGACCGTCATCGGGCTCCAGGTCGGTGGCCTGCTCGCCGGCGCCGTCATCACCGAGACGATCTTCTCGTGGAACGGCGTGGGCCGGTGGACGGTCGAGGCGATCCAAGACCATGACTACTTCGTCGTGCAGTCCACGATCCTCATCTTCGCGGTGATCTTCCTCATCGTGAATCTCATCGTGGACATCGGGTACGCCTTCCTCAACCCACGGATCAGGTACGCATAGATGGCGACGATCACGGCCCCCACCACCGCGGCACGAGCGGATGCGCGCGCGAGCCGCGGCCTGTGGCGCGACGCCTTCCGGCGCCTCATGCGCAACGGCCCTGCGCTCGTCGGGCTCGTCCTCATCGCCGTCTTCATCATCACGGCGATCCTCGCGCCCTTCATCGCGCCGTACGGTCCGCTCGAGGGCAGCCTCGCCGACCGCCTCCAGCCGCCGAGCGCCGTGCATCTCATGGGGACCGACCTCCAGGGCCGCGACGAGTTCTCCCGCATCCTCTACGGGGCCCAGGTGAGCCTCTTCGTCGGGGTCTTCTCCGTGATCATGGGCGTGACGATGGGCGGCATCCTCGGCGCCACCGCGGGCGCGACGGGCGGACGGGTCGACAACATCCTCATGCGGGTGGTGGACGTGATGCTCGCCGTCCCGGGGATCCTGCTCGCGATCGGCATCGTCGCGTGGCTCGGCCGCGGCCTGCCGCAGATCATGCTCGCGGTCGCGGCGACGAACGCGCCGATCTTCGCCCGGATCCTGCGCGGGAGCCTGCTCGCCAACCGCGAGGTTGACTACGTGAACGCGTCGCGGTCGATCGGGGCCGGTCGGATGCGCATCCTCATGCGCCACATGCTCCCGAACTCGCTCACCGCACTCATCGTCGCGGCCACGCTCGCCCTGGCGACGGCGATCATCGACGTCGCGGGCCTCGGCTTCCTCGGGCTGGGTCCGCCCGACCCGCGGACGCCGGAGTGGGGGACGATGCTGACGGACGCGACGAAGTTCCTGCGCCAGGCGCCGTACCTGATCCTCTTCCCCGGCCTCGCCATCGTCATCAGCGCGATCGGCTTCAACCTGCTCGGCGACGGCCTCCGGGAGTCGCTCGACCCGCGCCTGAAGCGGTAGCCGGCTCGATGGCGCTTCTCTCGGTCGAGGATCTCGTCGTTCGGTTCCGGACGCGCGAGGGGACGATCCACGCGGTCAACGGGGTCACGTTCGAGCTGGAGGAAGGCGAGCGCCTCGGCCTCGTCGGCGAGTCCGGTTGCGGCAAGAGCGTGACCAACCTCGCGATCATCCGGCTCCTCCCGAAGCCGGCCGGGCGCATCGAGGGCGGTCGGGTCATCTTCGATGGCCAGGACCTCACGACGCTCCCGGAGGCGGAGGTCCGCGAGATCCGCGGCTGCGACATCGCGATGATCTTCCAGGACCCGATGACCAGCCTGAACCCGGTCCTGCGGATCGAGGAGCAGATGGTCGAGACGATCCAGGCTCACCGGAAGATGTCGAGGGAGGACGCGCGGAAGCGCGCCGCCGAGCTCCTCGGGACGGTCGGGATCCCGAACCCGCAGGCGCGCCTGCGGGACTACCCCCACCAGTTCTCCGGTGGCATGCGCCAGCGCGTGATGATCGCGATGGCTCTGGCCCTCGAGCCGAAGCTCCTCATCGCCGACGAGCCCACGACGGCGCTCGACGTGACGATCCAGGCGCAGGTGCTCGACCTCCTGCGGAACCTCACGACGGAGCAGGGGACCGCGCTCGTGCTCATCACCCACGACCTGGGCGTCGTGGCGGGGATGACCCAGCGGATCAACGTCATGTACGCGGGCTTCATCGTGGAGACCGCGACGACGGCCGACCTCTTCGCCCACCCGTCGCACCCGTACACCGTCGGCCTCCTCCACTCGGTCCCGCGTCTCGACGCGGTGGAAGGGGAGGAGCTCATCCCGATCGAGGGGCGCCCGCCCGACATGCGCCGCGCACCGGTGGGCTGCCCGTTCGCGCCGCGCTGCGCCTGGCGCGTCGAGACATGCTGGATCGAGAACCCGGGCCTGCGCGGGCTCCATCGCGACGGGCCGGTGGTCACGACCGGCGAGAGCGCGACCCATCGCATCGCATGTCACAACCCGCCGACCGACGCGGAGGCCGCCGCCGGACGACCGCGCCGCGACGGGTTCGCCCCGGCGCCGCCGCCGGCCGGCGCGATCGGCGAGCTC
>JAKAJU010000170.1 GCA_021813655.1 Chloroflexota bacterium
GGGTGGACAGTCGCGAGGGCCGCCGCGTCGCTGCGGGCGGGACCCGCGGCACCGGCGGCGAGCACGACGACCGTCGCGAGCATCGCCGCGAGGGCGGTGCGGGCGCCACGGTCGGCGTGCAGGGAGAGACCGAGCATCATCTCCTCCGTGGGGGGTCGGCCGGCCGGACCCGGCCTCCGTCGTGTGCCAGAGGATAGGCGACATCCCGCCGGAGCGGGTCCGACGGGCCACCCGCGAGCGTGGCGCGGCGCCGGAATCGTCGGCCGGGCACGTCGGCGCGCGGTGCGTCGCGCGCCGTCCGGGACCTCGGCCGCCGCGCGTGTGCACTTCCCGGTTCGTGACGGGTGGCACCGTCGCGGGGGACCCGATGGCCCTGCCTGACGTCCTCCGGGGCCGCGGATGCTCCGGTATCCGGATGGCGGCCGGGCACCGTCGGCAGGGAGCCGCCGGGGTCGATGCGGCCGCGCAGGGAGATCGGCAATGACGCGCGTCCTCGTCGTCCACCACGACATCGACCTTGCCGACCAGGAGGCCGACGCGCTCCGGCGTGCCGGCTACCAGGTCACCGGATGCATGGGCCCGATCGGCGCCGCCTGCCCGATCCTCGCCGGCATGCCCTGCGCGATGGCGGAGGAGGCCGACGTCCTCGTCTACGACGCGTTCGCGACGGGCGAGCCGGACGGCGCGAGGGCTCTCATCGAGAGGATCCGCGAGATCCACCCCGACATCCCCGTCGTCCTGACGGCGACGGGAATGGAGCCCGACTGGGCCGAGGTCGTCGGCGACCATCGGGTCACCCCGTTCGTCGGCCAGCCGACCGCGGCCAACCTCGCCGCCGCGATCGAACGGGCGATCGCGGCCGAGGCCGACACCAGCGGCGCCGCCTGAGACGTCGCCTCGGTCGCGCGGCGCGCGGGCGAGGCGACGCGCGCAGCGCCCTAGTTGGCGATGACGGTCGAGACCGCGTCGGCGAAGGGGTCGAGGTTCTCCTTCGTCAGCCCCGCGACGTTGATCCGTCCCGCGCCCACGACGTAGACGGCGAGCTCATCGCGGAGGCGCGCCACCTGCTCCTTCGACAGGCCGAGGAGCGCGAACATCCCGCGCTGGTGCCCGATCGGCGCCCAGTCGCCCGGCACGTTCCGAGCCTCGAGGGCGTCGACGAGCGCCCGGCGGTTCCCGTGGATGCGACCGCGCATCCCGGCGAGCTCCACCTCCCACTGCGCCCGCAGCGCCGGGTCGCCGAGGATCGTCGTGACGATCTCGGCGCCGTGCGAGGGCGGGTTGGAGTAGTTGGCCCGGATCGCGACCTTGATGTGGCTCTGCGCCGAGGTCGCGGCGGCGGCATCCGTCGCGACCACGGTGAGCGCGCCGACGCGCTCGCTGTAGAGCGCGAAGTTCTTCGAGAAGCTCGACGCCACGAGGAGCTCCCGGCCGGGGCGGGCGATCGCGCCGAGCCAGTCGGCATCCTCACGGAGCCCGTCGCCGAAGCCCTGGTAGGCGAAGTCCACGAGCGGGAGCAGGTCACGCTCCTCGACCGCGTCGCCGATCCGCCGCCACTCGTCCGCGGTGGGGTCCACGCCGGTGGGGTTGTGGCACGAGCCGTGCAGGAGGATGAGATCGCCGGGCTCGGCCCCGCCGAGTGCCGCGAGCATCGCGTCGATCGCGACCCGACGCTCGCCCGGGTGGACGTAGGGGTACGGTCGCACCCGGAAGCCGGCGAGGCCGAAGATCTGCGGGTGGTTGGGCCACGTCGGGTCGGAGACCCACACGGTCCGATTGGCTCCCTCCTGGATCAGGAAGTCGGCGGCGACGCGGAGGGCTCCGGTACCGCCGGGGGTGTGGCTCGTCGCCGATCGGCCCGATCGGACGATCTCGTGCTCGGGCGTGAAGATGAGGTCGCGCACCGCGGCGCGGTACGCCGCGTCTCCGTCGATCGGCCGGTAGAGCTTCGTCGTCTCCGCCGCGAGCATCCGCCGCTCGGCCTCGAGCACCGACGGCAGCACCGGTGTGATCCCGGTGTCGTCCACGTAGACGCCGGACGAGAGGTTGATCTTGCCCGGGCGGGTGTCGGCGCGGAACGCCTCGGCGAGCCCGAGGATCGGGTCGGGCGGGGCTGGGGTGCGCGATGCGACGGGTAGGGCCACGGCGGGGGTCCTCGAGGCGGGCGGGTGGGGCGTGGAGCCGGCCCCGGTGCCCCGCCGGGTGCGATGCACGGGACCACCCGAACGATACGCGACCGGGCGGGCGGGCGCTCCGCGCGCCCGCGCCGTGGCCGTGCGCCCAGCCGCGTACCTGACCGGGCTTCCTGTCAGCGTCCCCGGGCGCCGACGGGTCGGGACATGTCGGAGGGCCGCCCGACCGGTGGCCGGCGGGCGGCCCTCCGATGCTCCTCTACTGGTAGACGATGCCGATCGCGCCGAGGTCGATCGCCTCGTTCGTCGACCCGAAGTTCAGCCGCAGCGACAGCGTGAACTCGCTGTTCACCGGGATCGGCGAGACCGTCATCCCGTAGTGGCACGCGCCGGTCGTGCTCAGGAGGTCCGCCCCGTCGTCGTACTTCACCGTCGCGGTGGGCGGGAACGTCGACGACGCCAGGCGCACCTGCGAGATGTAACTCGTTGCCGCGTCGAGCTTGTAGCACGTGATCACGCGCTTGATCTTGATGGTGTTGGAGAGCTGCAGCGGCAGGTCGACCCACTGCAGGTCACCGACCTTGTTCGTCGTCACGTGCTGCTCGTTGCCACTCGGCGAGCTCATCGTCAGCACCCCGCCCGCGATGTTCTGGCCCAGAACGAACGCGCGAGGGCTGACCCAGATCACCTTGGTCGGGGCACCTTCGACGTCGGGTGCGCCGACCGCCATGCTGAGAGCCACGACCGCGACGAGGCCGGCCAGGCCCGCCGCCAGGGGGGCGCGGATCCTTCTGCCGATAGCCATCAGGCCTCCCCTTTCCCCTGCGCACGGGGCGCCCCCGGAGAGGGGCGCTCCCGGATGCGAGGGACGGTACGCCGGATGTGCCCGCGAGGGCAATGGCCAATCAGGTCATTCGTGGGGTACGGCCGCGGTCCTCGAGTCGCCCGGGCAGCGGCGCGCACCGGGCCGCGCGCCGCTGCCCGCCGCGTGTGATGCGCCGGGCTGTCGAAACGCGCTGCGACCCGGCGTATGCTCCGCGGGTGCCCCGGTCGTGGCCGCGCCGGTCGATCCGCCGGTGCCCGCGGGGCAGGCGCAGGACGGACACGCCGTGGCCCTGAAGGACTATCTCCGCATCTCTGCCCTCTCCAGGCGCGACCTGACCCTCCTCCTGGATCTCTCCGAGGAGCTCAAGCGTGACCCCCATCGCTACTCCGGCCTCCTCCGCAACGAGGTCGTCGCGATGGACTTCACGAAGCCGTCAACGCGGACCCGCGTGAGTTTCACCGTCGCCATCGCCCGGCTGGGCGGTACGCCCGAGATGCTCGGGCCCGCCGATCTCCAGCTGGGACGCGGCGAGACGATCGAGGACACGGCCCGGGTGCTCTCGCGCTACGTGAAGGCGTTCGTCATCCGGACCTTCGCCGACGACGAGGTCGCCCGGTTCGCCGCGGCGTCCACGATCCCCGTCATCAACGCCCTGACGGACGGGCACCACCCGTGCCAGGCTCTCGCCGACCTCCTCACGATCCGCGAGAAGCTCGGCCGCCTCGAGGGCGTCCGCGTCGCCTTCGTCGGCGACGGGTGCAACACCGTCCACAGCCTGATGGAGGCGGCGGCTCTCGGCGGGATGCAGATCATCGTCGCGACGCCGCCCGGGTACGAGGCGGACGCCAAGGTGGTGGAGACCGCGCGCTCGATCGCGCTGCAGAACCGCTCGAGCGTCGAGACCACCCACGACGTCCGGGTCGCCGTCACGGGAGCGGACGTGGTGTACACGGACGTCTGGCTCTCGATGAACGTCGACGCGTCCGAGAAGGACGCCCGCGTGAAGGCCTTCTCCCCGTATCGGATCACCGACGAGCTGATGGGCCTCACAGAGACGGGCTCGATCTTCATGCACTGCCTCCCCGCGCACCGCGGCGAGGAGGTCACCCCCCAGGTGATCGACGGCTTCCGATCGGTCGTCTTCGACCAGGCCGAGAACCGCCTCTGCACGGAGCAGGCGATCCTCGTCGCGCTCCTCACGGGACGGCTCGAGGGCGCCGGGCGGTGGGCGTAGGGGAGGGTGGCGCGACGGCGAGCCCCGTCGTCCTGCGGGCGGCCCGCGTCGGATCCGGCGGCGACCTCCGTCCCCTCGTCGTCGTCGCGCTCGGCGGGAACGCGCTCCTCAGGCGTGGCGAGCCGCTCGATGCGGCGAGCCAGCAGCGGGCCGCTCGTGGAGCCGCCCAGGTCATCGCGTCCATCGCGTCCCGGTGCCGCCTGATCGTCACGCACGGCAACGGCCCGCAGGTGGGCCTGCTGGCGCTCTGGACCGAGGCGTACAGCCAGGCGGACGGAGCCGAGCCGTATCCGCTCGACGTCCTCGGCGCGGAGAGCTCGGGGCAGATCGGCTACGTCATCGAGCTCGAGCTCGACAACGCGATCGAGGATCGGGCGACGGTCGCGATCATCACACGCACGCTCGTCGACGCGGACGACCCCGCCTTCGCGCATCCCACCAAGTTCATCGGCCCCGTGTACGACGGGGAGACGGCGCATCGGCTCGCGGCCGAGCGCGGCTGGGTCGTGAAGGCCGACGGCCACCACTGGCGCCGCGTCGTGCCGTCGCCGGAGCCCAGGGCGATCGTGCAGATCGAGGCGATCCGCGGGCTCGTGGAGGCCGGGTTCACGGTCGTGTGCACCGGTGGCGGCGGCGTCCCGGTGGAGATCGATGCGGACGGGCGATACCACGGCGTCGAGGCGGTCATCGACAAGGACCTCGCCTCGTCGCTGCTCGCGAGCGACATGGGCGCCGACATCCTCATCCTCGCGACCGACGTGGACGGCGCGTACGCGGGGTGGGGGACACCCGAGAAGAGGCGCGTCGTCCGCGCGCGGCCGTCAGGGCTCCGATCGCTGCCGTTCCCGGCGGGCTCGATGGGGCCCAAGGTCGAGGCGGTGGCGCGGTTCGTCGAGCGTACGGGCGGGCGGGCCGCGATCGGCCGGCTCGAGCAGATCGCGGGGCTTCTCGAGGGAGCCGCGGGGACGCAGGTGACCGCGGACGGACCCGAGCTCGAGCTCGAATAGCAGGGCGCGGCGGGGCCGGGGGGCTGCGGCGGGGCAGGGCCGGCGCCGGGCCTGCCCCGGGCCTGCGCCGGTGGCGGCGG
>JAKAJU010000055.1 GCA_021813655.1 Chloroflexota bacterium
CCGCTTCGACCGTGCCGGCTTCCGCCGGTCCCACACCGGGGTCCACGTCCGCTCCGCCCGTCGGGGCCGCTCCCGCACCGCCCGTGCTCGCGGCGACCGGACCGGACCTCCCGTCGGATCTGGCGCCATCGATCGCGACCGCCGCGGACGACGGCGACCGACTCCTCGAGCGCGGGTGCGGGATGGAGCTCAGGGGCGTGACCCCGCCGGAATGCGTCCTCGGCGACCCCAAGGGGTCCGTCACCGTCGTCCTCGTCGGCGACTCCCACGCGTCGCAGTGGGCTCCGGCGATCGAGCGGCTCGCCGCCGCGAACCACTGGCGGTTCATCCCGTTCACCAGGTACAGCTGTGTCTTCGTGGACATGCGCATCTGGTCGGACACGCTCGGGCGCGAGTACACCGAGTGCGAGGCGTGGCGCGAGAAGGTCGTCTCGCGGCTCGTGGAGATGCGCCCTGACCTCGTCCTGATCGCGTCTCACCGGTGGTTCCGGACGATCGTCGCCGGCGACGCCGACCCGGTCCGTCAGGGCACCGCGCTCGCCCGCCTCATCGAGCGGATCGGTGCACCCACGGCGGTCATCGCCGACACCCCGCTGAGCCTCTACGACGTCCCCGCGTGTCTCTCGGCGCATCCCCACGATGTCCGGGCGTGCGCGACGCCCGCGTCGGTCGCGTTCGGCTCTCGGCCGGCAGCGCGCGAGAAGGAGGCGGCCCGCCTGACCGGCGCCAAGGTCGTCGACCTCTCGGGCGCCCTCTGCCCAAAGGGCGTCTGCGCCGCTGTCCTGGGCCGCTACCTGACGATGCGTGACGACCATCACCTCACGCGCACCTTCGCCCGGGCGCTGGCGCCCTACCTCGCGGTTGCCCTCGCGCGGACCGGGCTCTTCGCTCCGACGCCCGCGCCCGACGGATCCTGAGGTCATCCGGCCAGGGGATGACGAGGGGCGATCGCTGCCGCGTACGATGCGCACGGGAGGCGAGCCACGGCGCACCGCTGTGCCGGTCGTCGTCGCGAGGGAGGGAGACACGATGACCGCCGCGGCCCCGGGGCCGGTCCTCGCGAGGCGGAAGCGAGGCGATCTGCCGATCTTCTCGTCGCTCACCGGCTACCAGGTTGCGTGGCTCGTGGGCGACGTCATCGCGGGAATCACCCTGGTGGCCATCGCGATCCCCGAGCAGATGGCGACCGCCCAGCTCGCGGGGATGCCTGTCCAGACCGGACTCTACGCGTTCGTCGCGGGCGGGCTCGCGATCGCGATCTTCGGCTCGAGCCGGCAGATGTCCGTTGGCGCGGATTCGACGATCGCCCCGATCTTCGCCGCGGGGGTCGCGGGTCTCGCCGCGGCCGGGACGGCCGCCTACACGGGGGACATCGTCCTCCTCGCGCTGATCGTCGGTGCGATCCTGGTCGCCGTCGGCCTCCTGCGGATGGGCTGGATCGCCGATCTGCTCTCGACGCCAGTGACGACAGGCTTCCTCGCCGGCATCGGGATCACGATCATCGTCGGTCAGCTGCCGGACATCTTCGGCGTCCCCAAGGGCTCCGTGGAGATCTTCCCGGGCTCGCCGACCCCGGCGAACCCGCTCACCCAGGCCCTCTGGATCCTGCAGCAGGCACCGGACTGGAACTGGTACGCCGTGGGCATCGCGGCGGCCGTTCTGGGGATCGTCGTGGCCTCCGAGAAGATCAGCCCGAAGATCCCCGGGGCCCTCATCGGCCTCGTTCTCTCCCTCGCCGCCGTCCAGGCCCTCGATCTCACGACGAAGGACGTGGCTGTCCTCGGTGCGCTCCCGGCCGGACTGCCACCCCTGGCGCTCCCGGCGTTCACCCTCGACCAGCTCCTCTCCCTCTTCCCGATCGCGCTGACTGTCGTCCTCGTCTGCCTCATGCAGACCGCCGCGACGGCGCGGTCATTCGCCGACCTCGGCGGCTACGACGTGAACATGAACAGGGACTTCGTGGCGCTCGGCATCGGGTCGGCCGCGGCGTCGCTCGTCGGCTCGTTCCCGGTGGACTCCAGCCCGCCGCGGACCGCGGTCGTCGCGCAGTCCGGCGGGCGGTCCCAGGTCGCGAGCCTGGTCGCGGTCGGGATCATCGTGATCATCGTGCTCTTCGCGACCGCCGCGCTCGCCGACCTCCCGAAGGCGACCCTCGGGGCGATCCTCACGTACGTCGGGGCACGGATCATCCGCCTTCGGGCGATCTGGTCGGTGTGGGCGTTCGACCGGGTCGAGTTCGCCCTCGCGATGTTCACGCTCTTCGCCGTCGCGTTCATCGGGACGGAGTTCGGCATCACGATCGCGATCCTCCTCGCGATCCTCGAGCGGACGCGCCTCTCGGCCCGCCCGCACGACGTCCTGCTGGGCAAGGTCCCCGGCACCACGAGCTGGGTCCCGCTCCGCGACGGGAAGGCCGCCGCAGCCGAGGTCCCGGGCGTGACGGTCATCGCGTTCGGCGCGCCGCTCTACTTCGCGAACGCGTCCACGTTCCGCGACCGCATGCGCGCGATCATGGAGTCGGAGGACGCGCCGAAGGCGATCGTGTTCGACGCGGAGGCGGTGGACGACGTGGACTTCACCGGCGCCGCGGCCGTCGCGTTCGTCGCGGCCGAGCTGCAGCGGAGGGGAGTCGTCTTCGCCGTGGCGAGGTTCAGGCTCGAGAGCATGCCCGAGCACCTCACGGCGGCGTCGCTCGGCATCCCGCCGTCGGCGATGTTCGACACGATCGACGAAGCGGTCGATGCCGTGGTCACGACGTCGGCAGCCGCGTCCGCGGCGCCGCCCGCCGCGCCGTCACCGGGCGACGACGCACCCGACAGCACCGCTCCCGAGGGCAGGGGGGCGGCGGAGCCGGGCCGGTGACGCGCGGTCGCGCGCCGCGGGGCTGCGCGCGACCGCCACCACGGGGCTGCGCGGGACCGCTACCGCGTCGCGGCCAGGACCCTGCGGAAGATCGCGAGTGCCTCGTCGATCTCGACCGAGGTCACGTCGATCGGCGGGATCCACCGGATCACGTTGTGCTCGACGCCGCACGAGATGAGAAGGAGCCCTTCGTCCGCGCAGGCCTGGATGACGGCCTCGCACGTCTCGCCGTCCGGCTCGCGCGTCTCGCGGTCCTTCACGAACTCGACGCCGATCATGAGCCCGAGACCGCGCACATCGCCGATCCGCGCATCCTCGGCGGCGATCGCACGGAGCTTCGCGATGAGCTCGGCGCCGCGTTCGGCGGCGTTCGCGACGAGCCCCTCGGCGGCGATCGTCTTGAGGACCGCCACGCCGGCCGCGCACGCGACGGGGTTGCCGCCGTACGTCGTCCCGTGGGCGCTCTTGCCCCAGCGCTCCTGGAGCTCGCGGCGCGACATCAGGGCCGAGAGCGGGAGGCCGTTCGCGATCGCCTTCGCCGCGCAGACCACGTCCGGCACGATCCCGGCGTGCTCGAAGCTCCACATCTTCCCCGTGCGGCCGAAGCCGGTCTGGACCTCGTCCGCGACGAGGAGGATCCCGTACCGGTCGCAGATCTCGCGGAGCGCCCGGAGAAAGGCTGCGGGCGCCGGGACGTAGCCGCCCTCGCCCTGGACCGGTTCGATGATGACCGCCGCGACGCTCTCGCCCGGCACGGTCGTCGCGAACAGCGCCTCGAGGTGACCGAGCGTCACCCGGACCGCGCGCTCCTCGTCGCCGCCGAAGTCGCGGTAGACACGCGGGAACTGCGTGAGGTAGACGGACGGCAGGAGCGGCTCGTATCCGCGGCGGTAGTTGACGTTGGAGCTCGTGATCGAGGTCGCCCCGATCGTCCGGCCGTGGAAGGCGCCCGTGAAGGCGACGATCGCGGGCCGGCCCGTCACGCGCCGGGCGAGCTTCATGGCCGCCTCGAGCGCCTCGGAGCCCGAGTTGAGGAAAAAGACCGTGTCGATCGGCGCCGGGAGGGTCGCGGCAAGCTTGTCCGCGAGGCGGATCGTGGACTCCGCGTAGCCCATCGCCGCCATCGGGGCGATCATCCGATCCACCTGTGCGTGGATCGCCGCTGTCACCGACGGGTGGCTATGGCCAAGGGCGGAGACAGCGATGCTGTTCGCGAAGTCGAGGTACGGGCGCCCGTCCGTGTCGTAGAGGCGGTGGCCCTCGCCGTGGTCCCAGCTCCGCTCGAAGTAGCGGCCAAGGACGGGCGTCAGGTGGGCTTCGGCGAGGGCGGCGAGGTCGAGGCCGGTCGCCTCGCCTGCGGCGTCGGTGGTCGTCATGGCGTGCCTCGACGGCTGGCGCCCGCTCGGAGAGACGGATCTGGGAGGGGACCGGGCCGACCCTCAGCCACCCGGAGGATACCGTGCCGTGGCCGCCGGTGGTGCTCCCGTGTCAGGACGGGTGGCCGCCGCCAGCCGTGCAGGTGCGCGCCACCCGCGCGGCGATGCTGCGACCAGGAGCCGCGGGTGCGGGGGGCGAAGTGAGACCGGGAGAAGGCCCGTCGCCGGCGTCCAGATGAGGAACGGCACTGCGGCGACGAGGATCGAGAGCCCGGGCCACCAGAGCGCAGGCAGCGCGAGCGTAGCGGCGATCGGGACCGTCCACGGACGGTCCGTCGACGCACCCCACATGACGATCGCCGCAGCGATCGCGACGCGGAGCCACAGTGGGCCGGACACCGGCGTCCAGCCCGGCTCTGCCCGTGGCGCGCGCGACCTGTGACACCCAGTCGGACCACTGGCCCGGGGCGATCACCAGCGAGATCGCCACCACGACCCCCGTCGAGCCGAGCGCGATGCCAAGAGAGCGCCATTCTCGACGGACGGCGAACCAGAGGAGACCGACACCGGGGGTCACCTTGGTGATGAGGATGAACGCCCACGTCGCCGGCCAACGGAATCCCAGAACGATCGCGGCAGCCGTGAGCAGTTGGACGTTGATCGCATTGATCTCCGAAGCGACGCTCGACGCAAGGAGGACCAGCGGCGACAGCGGCCCAGTGAGCGCGACCACGACGAGGGCGACGATGAGACGCAGGGACACGATCTAGGAGCCCGTGTCGGTAATCGCCACCCGGCGGGTGGCCCGGGTGCGAGAATCTCGTATGCGCCAGAAGACGTTCCGCCCGTACGACCAGCACAGCC
>JAKAJU010000088.1 GCA_021813655.1 Chloroflexota bacterium
CCAGCTCGGGGGCCGCCGCGATCTGCGGGACGGCCCGGGTGGGCGCGGCTGGCTTGAGACCGGCCACGGCAGTCATCGGCGCCGGGGTCGCGTCGGCGAGCTGCGCCGGCCCCGCTTCCTCGAGGGCCGCGCGGGCCTCGGCCTCGATCAAGACGGCCTCGGCCTCGGCCGCGAGGGCCTCGGCCGCGGGGGCCTCGGCCGCTCCGATCGGCGCTCCCGTCGCCGGCTCCTCCGGGGGCGGCGCGACAGGCCCCCCGACCGGGCCGGCGATCGCGTCGAGGCGCGCGGCGATCCGCTCCTCGCCGGTCGCCATCCCGGCCACAGGAGCGCAGGTCAGGCAGCGTCCGGCCTCGACGTTCCAGCACTGGCCGCACACGTACCCGCGACAGTCGAGACAGAACGAGAACGTCTTGTGGACGGCGGTGAGCTGCCTCGCCGCACCGTCCTCCTCGAGGCGCCTCCACGCGTCGGTCATCGCGTCGTCGAACGTCGCCGACTCGTTGAGCACGTACGTACGAAGGCCGCGGCCCAGCTCGCGGATCCGCGCGATGCCGCCGGTCCGGGCGCGCTCGAACTCGTGGCGCGTCCCGCAGCGGTCGCAGTACATCCCGGTGATCGGCTCGACCATCGTCTCCGTGCGATTCCCCCCGTGTCCGCCGGTTGGCGGGGCCGTGGACCGAGCCTACACCCGGTCGCCGACCGGGGTCATCCGCGACGATGGTCCCACTGTCGCGGGGCCCGCGTCCGCCCTCTGCTAGACTCCGGGCGGCCTATGCGCCCCCTTTCCTTCCTTGAGCGGTCCCTCGAGCGCGTCTTCGAGCGCTCGTCCGCGCGCCTCTTCCGGGCCCCGATCCATCGCGTCGTCGTCGAGCGGCGGCTGGGACGGGCGATGGAGGAGAGACGGCGCAGGGCGGGCGGACGGATCGTCGTCCCCGACGCGTTCGTCGTCGAGCTGCGCCCCGAGGACCTCGACGCCCTGGCCGTCGAGGCCGGGGGCCAGGACGAGCTCGCCGCCGCGCTCGCCACCGCTGCGCTCACGTTCGCACGCGCTCACGGCTACACCATGCGGCGACTGCCGACGATCACGGTGCTCGCGGAGGCGGACGCGCCCGCGGGCGACGCGCGGGTGGCGTGCGTCGGCGACGGGGGGTCCGCGGGCACGTTCCCGAGGCGGGAGCGGCCTCCGCATGACGCCACGATGGTCTTCGAGCTCCCTCGCACCGCGACGGTCCGCGCGACCCTCGAGATCCGCGAGCCGACGGGCCGGGTCCGACGGGTCGAGGTCGGCGAGACACCGCTGGTGATCGGACGCGACGGCGCATGCGACGTGGTCGTGGCCGACGGGCGCATCTCCCGGCGGCATGCGCGCGTCGCTTCTCGGGCGGGCTTCCTCGTGCTCTCCGACCTCGGCAGCACCAACGGGACGTGGCTGCGCGACGAGCGCGTATCCGAGGTCGCCCTCGGCGCCGGGGACGTCGTGACGATCGGCGACACGACGATCACCGTCGACGCGGCGCCGGAGCGCGACACGGGCCGCGGCCCCGCCTGATGGACCCGTTCGTCCTCGCCCTCTGGGCGGTCCGGCTCGCGCTCCTCGCCCTGGTCTGGCTCTTCCTGTTCGCCGTGGCGCGCGTCCTCATGCGCGACGTCCGGCGGGCGGCCGCGGAGCCCGGCGCCGAGCTCGGCCGCCTCGTCGTCGTAGCCTCGCCCGACCGCGAGCCCCCGGTCGGCGCCGCGTTCCCTGTCGACGCCGTCACGACGATCGGCCGGGACCTCGCGAGCACCGTGGTCATCGCCGATGCGTTCGCGTCGACCGAGCACGCGGTCATCACGTACCGCGGACGCGCCTGGTTCATCGAGGACCGCGGAAGCACGAACGGGACGTACGTGAACGGGAGCCTCGTCGACGGGGTGGTGCCCCTCGCGGTCGGCGACGAGATCCAGGTGGGTCGCGTGCGGCTGCGCCTCGAGCGGGGGCGCAGGTGACGGCAGCGGCAGCCGTCGCGCCGCGCGGCATCGTGCGGATCCGCCCGCGCCTCCGCCGGCGCGAGGCGATGCTGCTCCTGATCGTCTGCGCGGTCCTGGGCGTCGGCGGGCTCTCGCTCGGGATGACCACCACCGACACGGTCACCGTGGCGGGCTGGCAGCTCCTCGTCATCTACGGCGGAGCGCTCGTCGCGGTGCACCTCGCCCAGTCCCTCGCCGGACGCCGGACCGACCAGGTCCTGCTGCCCACGGTCGGGCTGCTCGGCGGGATCGGGCTCCTCCTGATGATCCGCCTCCCCCAGGATCTCGTCGCCCAGGACCTCGGCTCGCTCCACCTCGGGCTCGCCCAGCTCCAGACGGTGTGGCTCTGCCTGGGCCTGGCGGTCGTCGGCGTCCTGGCTGTCGCGGTGCGGTCGGACGCGTGGCTGCGCATGTACAAGTACACGTGGGCCCTCGCCGGCCTCACGCTCCTCGTCCTCACCTTCGTCTTCGGCATCGACGAGGGTGGCGCGCGACTGACGCTCGTCGTCGGGCCGTTCAGCGGCCAGCCGTCCGAGCTGCTCAAGGTGATCCTCGTGATCTTCCTCGCGGGCTACCTGGCCGAGTACCGGCCCCTGCTCGCGACCGAGCGGACAGTGATCGGCCCGATCCGGCTGCCGCCCCTGCCGTACCTCGTGCCGATGCTCGCGATGGTGGCCCTCGGGATGGGCGTCGTGATCGTCCAGCGCGACCTCGGCGCCGCGCTCCTCTTCTACATCGTCTTCCTCGTGCTCCTCTACATCGCGACCGGTCGGACGGCATGGGTCGGGCTCGGGATCGCCCTCGGAGCCGTCGCCTCGGTCGCCCTGTACCTCGCCTTCCCGCACGTGCGCGAGCGGGTCTCCGTGTGGCTCGATCCCTTCGCCGACCCGCTCGGCGCGGGCTTCCAGATCGTCCAGGCGCTCCACGCGTTCGCACGGGGCGGCCTCTTCGGCGTCGGGCTCGGGGCCGGGCTGCCCGAGATCGCGGGGAACCTCCCGATCCCGGCCGTACACACCGATTTCCCGCTCGCGGCGATCGGCGAGGAGATGGGCCTCGCCGCCGTCCTGGGGATCCTCGCGCTGTACCTCGTCGTCCTCGAGCGCGGGCTGCGGATCGCCGCGGCCGCGGCCGACCCGTTCCGCGCCCTCCTCGCCGCCGGCCTCGCGCTCGTCGTGGGCGCCCAGGCGCTCGTCATCGCCGCGGGTGACCTGCGGCTCATGCCGCTGACCGGGATCACGCTCCCGTTCGTCAGCTACGGCGGCTCGTCGATCCTGGCCAACTCCCTCGTCGTGGGGCTCCTTCTCGCGATCTCTGACCGGGGGATCGAGGCGCCCGCGCCGCCGCGGACGCGCGGCCCGGTCATGCGCGCGCTGCGTCGAGGTCGCGGATGAGCGGGCGCGACCCGGGGATGGGGCGGAGCCTCACCCGGACGATGCTCGTCGCCATCCTCGCGGTCGCGCTCGTGGGCGTCGGCGCGACGTGGTGGCAGGTCGTCGACGCGAGCCGGCTCACGACGTCACCCGACGACGCGGCGAACGTCGCGGCAGCGCGGACCGTCGTCCGGGGCGTCATCCGCGATCGCGACGGCCGCGTCCTCGCGGCGAGCAAGCGGGACGCGAACGGCGAGCCGTACCGCGTGTATCCCACCGACGCGATGACCGCGGTCATCGGGTATGCCTCGCGCAGGTACGGCAGCGCGGGGATCGAGCGGGCGTTCGACGCCGAGCTCACCGGAAGGCGGGACCCGGACCCCATCCAGGACATCCTCGACCATCTCGATCCGTCCCGGACGAAGAAGGGCAACGACCTGCGGACGTCGCTCTCGCTGCCGCTCCAGAAGCTCGCGGTCCAGCTCCTCGGGAACGACGCGGGGGCCGTCGTCCTGCTCGATCCACGGACCGGCGAGGTCCTCGTGGACGCCTCCACCCCCACGTATGACCCCAACCAGATCGCGGACCCGACCGCCGACCCTGCCTACTTCGCCGCCCTGCGGAAGGACCCGACCTCGCCGCTCCTGCCGCGCGCGACGCTCGGCCTCTACACGCCGGGCTCCGTCTTCAAGATCGTCACGGCCGTCGCGGCCCTCGCGTCCGGGGCGATCACGCCGAAGACGACGTTCCCGAAGCAGCCGCGCTCCGAGAAGAGCGGTCTCCTCGTGGATGGCTACCGGGTGAAGGACGGGCACCACGACTTCACCCAGCCGAAGGCTCTCGCGCTCTCCGAGGCGACCGAGGTCTCCTGCAACATCTTCTATGCGCTCGCCGGCCTGGCGACGGGCGGAGCGGACCTCGTCCGATGGGCGGCCGCGATGGGCTTCGGCGGATCGATCCCGTACGACCTTCCCACCGAGGTGAGCCAGGTGACGAGCGGGAAGGGAAGCGCGCCCGGCGGGTTCGTCGACCGCGTGGAGCTCGCGAACGCCGCGTACGGGCAGGGGGAGGTCCTCGCGACGCCCCTCCAGATGGCCCTCGTCGCGGCCGCCGTCGCGAACGACGGGGTCATCATGCGGCCCCGGGTCGTGACCGCCGTGGTCTCGCCCAGCGGCGCGGTGACGCCGCGCCCGGCGGAGGTCTGGGTGCGGGCCTTCGGGCCGGACGTCGCGAAGCCGATCCGCGAGGCGATGACCCTCGCGGTCGAGGGCCGGTACGGCGAGCTCTTCACGAGCGGCGCGAAGGTCCCGGGCGTCCTCACGGCCGGCAAGTCGGGGACCGCGGAGATCGGAGGCAACGGCGAGCCCAACTCGTGGTTCATCGGGTTCGCGCCGGCCGACGATCCGCAGATCGCGATCGCGGTCGTGGTCGAGCACGGGGGCAGCGGTGCGACCCGCGCCTCGCCGATCGCCGGCCAGCTCATGCGGGCGTACTTCGCGCAGGCGGCGCAGTGAGCTCGCCGACCGCGCCGACGGCGCCGCCCGGGTCGGATCCCTCCGACGGCGTCCCGGAAGCAGCTGCGCGGCGACCCCTGATCGAGAGGCTCGGCCTGGCCGCGATCGCCGGCGTCCTGGCGATCCTGTTCGCGTTCGTCGCCGTCGCGTCGTGGCTCGGCGGGGAACTCTTCCTCGCCTCGATGGGCGCGCTCGGGGCCGGCGCGACGGTCTGGCTGGCGGCCCGCACGCTGTTCCGCGGCTGACCGGCACGTTCGAACCCTTCGCGCGGTTCGGTCGTACTATCGACGTCCGCGCGGCGCGTCCCCGGGCGGCGCCACCGAGCCGCACCCATCCGCAGGGGAGGCAGACGAGTGCCCCAGATCCAGGAGTCCGGCGAGCGAGCGCTCGCGAACGTCGAGCGTGTCATCGTCGGCAAGCACCGCGAGGTGCGCCTTGCGCTGGTCGCCCTGCTGTGCCGCGGCCACGTCCTCATCGAGGACGTCCCCGGGACCGGGAAGACGGTCCTCGCGAAGGCGATCGCCCGGAGCCTCGGGTGCTCGTTCCGGCGCATCCAATTCACGCCGGACCTCCTGCCGTCGGACGTGACCGGCCTGTCGATCTACAACCAGAAGACCCACGAGTTCGAGTTCCGGCCGGGCCCGATCGTGGCCCAGGTCGTCCTCGCGGACGAGATCAACCGCGCCACCCCGAAGACGCAGTCCGCGCTCCTCGAGTGCATGGAGGAGCGCCAGGCCACGATCGACGGCATCACGTACCCGATGCCGGACCCGTTCCTCGTCATCGCGACGCAGAACCCGATCGAGTACGAGGGCACGTTCGCGCTGCCGGAAGCCCAGCTCGACCGCTTCATGCTCAAGATCCGGATGGGCTACCCGGGGCCGGCCGAGGAGATCCTCATCCTCGACGAGCAGAAGCGCCAGCACCCGCTCGAGACGATCGCGTCCGTCTTGAGCGCAGACGAGCTGCGCGCGATGCAGGCGGCGATCCGCGAGGTCTACGTGGACCCGTCGGTGAGCGACTACATCATCCGGCTCGTCGGAGCCACGCGAACCCATCCTGACGTCTACCTCGGCGCCTCCCCGCGCGGCTCGATCGCTCTCTACCGGGCGAGCCAGGCGCTGGCGGCCCTCCGTGGTCGCGACTACGCGATCCCCGACGACGTCAAGGAGCTCGCCGAGCCGGCGCTCGGCCACCGGGTCATCGTGAAGACAAGCTCGACGGTGCGCGACATCGACGCGGGCCAGATCGTCCGCGAGGTCCTCGACAGCGTCGCCGTCTCGTCCGACCGGATCCCGGCCCGCGTCGGCGGCCCACGCGAGATCGAGCGCGAGGGTGCCGCCGGCTGACGGCGCGCCGGGCTCGCGATCATGCTCCGCCGCATCCCGCTCCTTGCCATAGGGACCGTCCTCGTCGTCGCGGCGCTCTCGACGGGCCTCTCGTTCCTCTTCTTCCTCGTCTACCTCGGCGTGTTCGTCGGCCTCGGGAGCTACGTCGTCACTCGGCTCGGCCTCACCGACCTCGAGGCGGGGTTCGCCGTCGCCCAGGTCCACGGCCACGTCGGGGACCAGCTTCGGGCGACCGTGACGGTCCGCAACGCGGGCCGCCTGCCCAAGCTCTGGCTCGAGACGTACAACCCGTCGAACCTGCCGGTCCCGCTGCCCGGCCGTGCGCTCTCGCTCGGTCCCCGGAGCCAGCGGACGTGGAACGCGAAGGTCCCCCTCACGCGCCGGGGTCACTTCCGCGTCGACGCCCTGCAGGTCCGGACCGGCGACCCCTTCGGGTTCTTCGAATCGGTGGCGAGCGTCGGCCACGGCGTCTCGGTCGTCGTCTACCCCCGCGTGGAACGGCTCCCGCACTGGCGGATCCCCACGGCGAACCTCGAGGGGAGCCACGCCTCCCGCGAGCGCGCGCTCCAGACGACGCCGCTGGCGACCAGCGTCAGACCCTACGCGCCCGGCGACGCGTTCAACCGGATCCACTGGAAGTCGACCGCGCGCCATGGGGAGATCCAGGTGAAGGAGTTCGACCTCGAGCAGACCGCCGACGTCTGGATCTTCCTCGACCTCGATGCCGCGGTGCAGGCGGGCGCGGGCGATCGCTCCACGGTCGAGGTCGCGGTGCGCGCCGCGGCCTCGATCGCCGAGAAGGCGCTCGCGGAGAACCGCGCGGTCGCCGTGACCACGAACGGCCACCATCCGGCGACGCTGCCGCCGGACCGCGGCCCGCGCCAGCGACACAAGATCATGCAGCTGCTCGCGGCCGTGGAGGGCGATGGGCCGGCGCCGCTCGCGGAGGCGCTCATCGTGACGCTGCCCCGCGTGCGCCGCGGCACCACCGCCGTCGTGGTCACGGCGTCGGACGAGCCCGAGTGGGTCCGGCCGCTCGCCACTCTGCGGCCGCGTGGGCTCGGGTGCATCGTGGTCCAGCTCGACGCCCCGAGCTTCTCCGTGCCCGCGGCGCCGCGAGGTGCACCGTCCGACCGACCCCCGGCGTCTCCCGATCCGGAGGCCGAGCAGGCGGCTCGCGCCATCCGGCACCGGCTCGCCGAGTTCGACCTGAGGACGGTCGTGGTCCGTGCCGACGACCGGCTCGGGGAGGTGCTCGGGTGACCGCGGTGGCGAGTGTCGGCGCGGAGCGGCAGATGCCGTCCCCCGGCGAGATCGCCGGCCGCGTGATCGCGGGCCCGGCCGAGGGGTGGTCGAGCCTGCTGCTCCTGCTCGTCATGGGGCTCACCATGGCCTGGTCCATCGACGACGCACGGTGGGTCCTCGGTCGCGGCGAGAACACGGACTTCCTCGCCTGGATGATCCCGACCGCGATCGCGCTGGGGTTCGTCCTCGGGAAGAGCGGCTGGCCGCGGCTCCCGGCTCTCCTCGTCGGCGCCGGGATCGGCGTCGTCATCGTGGGAGTGGCCGTCGGGATGACCATCGAGCCGGGGGTGTCGGTCCCGTTCGCCGCCGTTCACGCGACGATCGAGTCGGCGAACCGCGCCTATCTCGACCTCGTCGTCCGCGGCCGGGCAACGACGCTCCAGGTCGGCCACTTCCTCGGGATCCTCGGGCTCCTCGTCTGGGCCACCGCGTTCTTCGCGTCCTGGGCCGTCTACCGCCATGGCCGTCCGCTGAGCGCGGTCCTCGCGATCGGGTTCGTCCTGGTCGCGAACATGTCGATCACGATCCGCGACCAGTTCTACCTGCTCGTCATCTTCAGCCTCGCCGCACTCCTCCTCCTCGTGCGCGTCCGTGTCGCGGACGAGGAGGAGGAGTGGTCGAGGCACCGGATCGACGACGCGGGCAGGACCGCGAGCATCTTCCTTCGGGCGGGGCTCGCCTTCGTCACGATCGCCATCGTGGGGTCGCTGTTCCTCACGACGACGGCTGCCTCCGCCCCGCTCGCGGCGGCATGGGACGGCGTGGACCAGCGGCTCGTGGAGGTGGGAGCCACGCTCTCGCGCCTCCTGCCCGGCGGCGGCCCCGGGACGCGCGTCGGCGGCATCGTCTTCGGCCAGAGCGCGGCGATCACCGGCACATGGGTCACCGACGACACGCTCGTCTTCACCGCCAAGGTCCCCGAGGGCGAGAGCTTCGCGTGGCGCGCCGCCGCGTACAACCAGTTCACGGGCAGCGGCTGGGCGTGGACCGACACGCGCGACACGCGCGTCGACGCGGGCGCGCCGCTCCTCGCCGCCACCGCCGACGCCCTCGATCCGACCGCCGGGCGCCGGGAGATCTCGGTGCAGGTGACACCGGCCGAGATCGCACCCCGTCTCATCGTCAGCCCGAACGGTCCATCGACGGTGGACCGGCCGACGAAGGAGACCCTCGTCTACGCGGCACCCGACGCGCCGCCGACCGCCGCGCCGACAGCGGGCGCGACCCCCGCCGTACCGCTGGACGGGTTCTTCTCGACGATCGCCGCGACCGATTCGCCGCACACCTACACGGTCGCAGCGCTCGTGCCGGACGTGGATCCGGCGGATCCGACCGGGCTCACCGCGAACCGCCTCCGCGCTGCCGGAACCGACTACCCGGCCGCCGTCGTGGATCTGTACGCGCAGGTCCTCCCCGACACCGTGGGGACCGAGACCCGTCTCCTGCTCGACCAGATCGAGCGTCAGTCCGAGGCGAGGAACCCCTACGACCTCGCCCGCGCGATCGAGCGGTACCTCCGTGACCCCGCGAACTTCACCTACGACACGGACGTCTCGAACGTCGAGTGCGGGGGACGCGGGATCACGGACTGCTTCATCGTCTCGCGGCGCGGCTACTGCGAGTACTACGCGACGACGATGGCCATGATGCTTCGCCTGCGGGGCATCCCGGCGCGGTTCGTCGAGGGGTTCCTTCCCGGAGACCAGATCGGCGACGGCGTGCAGCAGGTCCGGCGCAACCGGGCGCATGCCTGGGTGGAGGTGTACTTCCCGGGCTTCGGCTGGGTGGACTTCGACCCGACCGGCGGCGGCGTTGCGGTGGACACGAGCCTTCCCGCGGGCCCGCCCGTCGCCACCCCCACGCCCACGCCCCGCGCGTCGGGCAGCATCGTGCCGGACACGAACGAGCGCGACCCGCGGCGGACCGCCGCAGCCGGCCCGAGCGGAAGCGTGACGGGTGGCGGCGGCGGTGTCCCCGGGCCGATCGTCGCCGTCGTGGGCGGGCTGCTCCTCGCCGCCCTCGCGATCCTCGGCGCCGCCCTCTTCCTGCGCCGAGCGCCGCGGCCGGTGGGCCCGGACGCCGCGTACGGCACGATCACCGGGATCGCCGGCCGGCTGGGCTATCGACAGCGACCCGACCAGACCGTCTACGAGTACACCGCCGTCCTCGGGGACGCACTGCCCGCCGTGCGGCCCGACCTCGCGATCGTCGCGACATCGAAGGTCGAGGCGACCTACGCCCGGCGCGATCCCGCGCCGGACCTCATGCGCCAGCTCGCGTTCGTGCGTCGCAGGCTCCGCGTGCGACTCCTCGCGCTCGTGTTCCACAGGCCGCACGGCCGGCGCGGCCCGCGGCCGCCCGGCCCCACGGCCTGATCCCGGGGCGCCGCCCCGCGCCGTGGCACCGGCCCCCGCGAGGATGCGATCCGGCACGACCGCCGCGGCGGGATCGCCTCAGAGGGCGCCGGGGGCCCTGGGCGCCTCGGGGCCGCCTTCACCCTGCTCGGCGAGGGGCACGAGGTGGTCCGCTGCGTTGTGGAGCCGCAGCCAGGCGCGCCCGCCGCGGATCTCGACCACGGTGATCGCCGCGAGTGCGAACGGGAACCGCCAGAACGCCTCGATCGGAAGGGCGAGAAGCGCGAGAAGCAGGACCTTGAAGCACCCGTCGTGGCCCACGAGGACCGCCCAGCGAACCGCCGATCCGTCGGTCGCGTACCCGATGACGTGGGGTCGGTCGAGGGAGGCGGGCTCTCCCTCGGCGGCGAGGCGCGCGAGGAGCGGGGCGACGCCCTCGCGGACACGACGGTCCACGTCGCCGAGCGACTCGCCGCCGGGTGCGTGCGCTTCCCACGGGCGGCGCCGCCAGCCGGCGAGCTCCGCGGCGAAGCGATCGGCGACCTCCTCCTGCGTCAGGCCCTCCCATGCACCCTGGTGGATCTCGACGAGACCCGGGATCGCCAGGACGGGCACGTCGTGCGCGCCGGCCGCGCCGAGGGCGGCCGAGACGGCTGCCGCAGTCTCCGCGGTGCGCCGGAGCGGCGAATGAGCGACGAACCGCGGCGGCCCCGCCGGTACGGGGAGCGCCGGCGCGCGCGTGGGGTGCGCGATGCGCTCGCCGCCGAGGGCCGCCTGGAGGCGGCCGCGGGCGGACAGGGGCGTCTCCGCCTGGCCCTGGAACCGGTGCTCGCGCAGGTACTCGGTCTCGCCGTGTCGCAGCAGGACGAGCGTCGCCTCGAGGCCCGCGGGGACGAGATCGATGGTCACGCGTCACCACGGCCCAGGTGGAGGACCCAGACGTCGAGGATCGCATCGAGGGCCCGGATCCTCGCCGCGACCGCGTCGGGCACGGTGTCGTCGAGCGCGAGGAGCATGAGCGCGTCGGCGCGGGGAGCGCTGCGGGCGAGCGTCATCGCGCTGATGTTGACGTCCGCCTCGCCAAGGACCGCCCCGATCCGCCCGACCATCCCGGGGCGGTCGCGATGGCTCGTCATGAGCATCCACGTCACCGGCTCCATGTCGAGCCGGTAGTCATCGATCCTGACGATCCGCGGCTCGCCCGCGCCGATCGTGCCCGCGATCGTGGAGGTCCTGCCGCCCGACCCGGCGCGGAGCGTGACGAGCGTCGCGTACGCGCCGGCGTCGCTCGTCCGCGTCTCGGTGACACCGATCCCGCGTGCCTTCGCGATCGTCGCGGCGTTCACGAGGTTGACCCGCTCGGTCGTGGTCTCTTCGAGGAGGCCTCGGAGGGCCGCCGCCGCAACCTGGCTGCAGTCGTGCTCCGCGAGCTCGCCCGAGACCTGGACCGCGAGGCTGTCGATCCCGCCGCGAACGTACTGGGCGAGAAACGAGCCCAGTGTCTCGGCGAGGGGCACGTAGGGCGCGATCGCGCGCGCCGTCTCGGGCGTGAGGAGCGGAGCGTTGACCGCGTACCGCGCCGACCGACCCTCGAGGACGTCCACCACCTGCTGCGCCGCCTCCACGGCGACGCGGACCTGCGCCTCGGCCGTAGAGGCGCCCAGATGCGGGGTGAGGACGGCATGCGGCGCCTCGAGCAGCGGCGACCCGACCGGCGGCTCCGCCGCGAAGACGTCGACTGCGGCACCGGCGATCGTGCCCGCCGCGAGGGCCTCGGCGAGGGCCACCTCGTCCACGACCCCGCCGCGAGCCACGTTGAGGAGGAACGCGGTCGGCTTCATGCGGGCGAGCTCGGCCGCGCCGATCATCCCCGCCGTCGTCCGCGTCTTCGGGACGTGGAGGCTCACGACGTCGGCCCGAGTGAGGATCTCGTCGAGGCTCACGAGCTCGGCGCCGTGGAGGGCCGCCTGCTCCGACGTGACGTACGGGTCCGACACGAGGAGGGGCATCTCCATCGCCTGGGCGCGTGCTGCCACCGCCTGGCCGATCTTCCCGAAGCCCACGATCCCGAGCGTCTTCCCGCGCAGCTCGACGCCGGTGAACTGCGCGCGCTTCCACTCGCCGCGCCGCAGCGATGCCTCCGCGGCCGACACGTTCCGCGCGAGGGCGTAGAGGAGGGCGAGGGTGTGCTCTGCGGCGGCGATCGTGTTGCCGGTCGGTGCGTTGACGACCGTCACGCCCGCCCGAGTGGCGGCGTCGAGATCGACGTTGTCCACGCCGACCCCGGCGCGCCCGATGACGGCGAGCCGCGTGCCGGCGGCGATCATCGCGGCGTCCACCTGCACCTGGCTGCGCACCACGAGGGCGTCGTAGTCGGGGATGATCGCGAGGTACTCGTCCCGCGAGAGGCCGGCCCGCTCGTCGACGTCGTGCCGCTCGCGCAGCACGGCTATCCCCTCCGCCGCCAGCGGCTCGGCCACCAGGATCCGCATCTCGCCTCCTCGGTCCGTTCGTGCCCCGCCCGGCGACGGGTACGCGGCATGGTAGCCGTCGGCGGCGGCGCAGGCCAGCGTGGTATATATGCCGTCATATGACACGCCGAACCACGATCCTGGCCGACCCCGATCTCCTCGACCGGGTCGATCGCCTCGCCCGCCGGACCGGGCGGACGAAGACCGCCGTGATCACAGCCGCGCTCGAGGCCTACCTCGACGCGCACGAGACCGGCGAGGAGCCAGCGTTCGTCGCCGTGGGCCGAAGCGGCCACGGTCGCCTGTCGCTCGACTCCCGTCGCGTGGCGGCGCGTCTCACGGCCGCCGGCCCGCGCGGCGGCGCCCGCCCGCCCGGCGCAGGCTGAGGGGCGCCGGTGGCCGCGATCCTCGACGTGAGCTTCCTCGTGGCCGCCGCGGACGTCTCGGACATCAACCACGAGGCGGCACGGGCGTGGCTGCGGCGTGTCGACGAGCCTCTCCTCGTGTGCGCCCTCACGCTCGGTGAAGCTGACCTCGTCCTCCAGGGCGCGCTCGGGCAGGCGCCGACGCTCGCCCTCCTCGAGTCGCTCCGCCACGCCCAGCTGCGCGTCGTGGCGCCGGGCGACGCGGACCTGGCACGGGCGGCCGACCTTCTCGTCGAGCACGCCGAGCACCGACCGCGGCTCGCCGACGCGCTCCTCGTCGCCGCGGCTGAGCGACTCGGCGTCTCGCGGATCGCGACGTTCGACCGGCGCCCGGTCGCCGTCCTTCGCTCCGCCGGCCGACGAACCATCGTGCTGGAGCCCTGAAGGACGCGAGGACGCGTCAGGGACGCCTGTCGGGTGGCGTGCGGTGCCCGAGAAAGCCGGCCGGACGGCCGCGCGGTCGGTACTCCTGCGGCTTCCCACCGTCGTCGCCCGCCGGGTGCCGGTACGTCTTCGCCGCGGGCCGCAGGTGCGGTGGGACGGGCTCGGCGCCGCCCTCTGCCAGCTCGAGGGCCCGGGCCAGCGCCGCGCCCGGCCACCAGTCGCGCCCGGTGCGCGCGAGGTAGCTGACGGTGGCGGCGAGCGGGTAGTGGGCCTCCGGGAGTCCGACGCGCTCCACGGCGTCCAGGCACGCGATTGCCATCGGCAGCGCGGCGGGATCCGCCGCCCCCACCTCCTCGCCGGCGGCGACGACGAGCCGGCGCGCGGCGTGGCGGCCGTCGTCGCCGGCCGCGAGCTGGACCGCGAGCCAGTAGAGCGCCGCCTCCTCGTCGCCTCCCCGGATGCTCTTGATCATCGCGGAGACGGCACCCGAGCGGTCGTACGGCTGCGTCCGCGACTGCGCGGCCACGAGGACGGCGCGGGCATCGAGCGTCCCCTGGTCGGGAGGCAGGAGCGCGACAGCCCCTTCGAGCAGGGACAGGAGGCGACGCCCGTCCCCGGCGGCGAGTCCGATGAGGTTGCGCTCGGCCGCCTCGTCCGGCGCGATGGTCCGACCTTCCGCGGCGTACGCGGCGAGACCGCGAGCGAGGAGGGTCGAAAGGTCCGCCTCCGATAGCGGATGGAGCCGGAGGACGGTGAGCCGTGAGAGGAGCGGGGCGATCACAGCGCCGGCCATCGGCGGCTCCGTCGTCGCCGCCACGAGGGTGATCCGGCCGGTCTCGACCGCGCCGAGGAGGCCGTCCTGCTGGTTCTTCGCGAGTCGGTGGAGCTCGTCCACGAAGAGGACGGGGGCCCGTCCCGTGGCGGTCCGGAGCGTGTCCGCCTCCGTCAGCCGTCGTCGGAGGTCCGGGAGGCCCTCGGAGGTCGCATCGAGGGTGAGGTAGCCGAGGCCGAGCGCATCGGCGAGGAGCCGGCCGAGCGTCGTCTTCCCCGAGCCGGGCGGTCCCCACAGGACGAGCGCGGGCATCCGGCCTCCCGCGACCCAGCGCGCGAGGGCACCGTCGGGGCCGAGCAGGTGGCGCTGACCCACGACCTCGTCGAGCGAGCGCGGCCGGAGGCGCGCCGCGAGCGGCGCGTGCCGGTCGAGATGGCCACCGATCTCGGCTTCGTCGAACACGGGTCCCCTGCGGTCCGGGTCCGCTCGGCGCGCCCGCCGGGCGCGCGACGGCGGTCCGCCCGTGAGAGTACAGCCGGCCGTGCCGACCCGGAGCAGGCGACCCGGCAGGCGCGTCACCCCGCGCGATCGTGCGGCGTGACCCGTCCCGGCCGTACGGGGGCGCAGGGCGGGATGTCAGCCTCCCGGGCGAGTGGCCGAGGCCGCATGATCCGGGGATCCGTTCGGCGAGGGCGGCTTGGGAGCGACGAATCATCGGTCCCAACGATGATGGGCCGAAGGTCCGTTGACGATGTCCTACGCGAGCGGTATACACCGCGCATGCCTCCCGACCTCGACGCGATCGACCGCGCGATCCTGGACATCCTCCAGGCCGATGGGCGGGCGTCGATCGCCGAGCTCGCGCGCGCCGTGGGCCTCTCGCCGGCCGCCACCCACGCGCGCGTCCGGGGTCTCGAGCGCGACGGGCTCATCCGCGGGTACGTCGCGCTCGTCGACAGGGAGAAGGCCGGCTTCGACCTCCTCTGCTTCGTGAGCGTGAGCCTCCAGCTCCATCGCCCGACGCTCGTCGCCTCGTTCCCGCAGCGGGTCGGCGCGATGCCCGAGGTCCTCGAGTGCCACCACGTCACCGGCGAGTACGACTACCTCCTGAAGGTCGCGGTGAGGAACCGCCACGACCTCGAGCGCTTCATCGTCGCCCGTCTCACGCCGATCCCCGGTGTGGCGAAGGTGCAGACCAGCCTCGTCCTCCGCGAGCTGAAGGCCAGCACGGCTCTCCCGCTCGTTCCCTCGACCCCACCCGGAGGTGCCGAATGACGCACGAGATCCCGCAGACGATGGGCCAGCAGCTCGGCCGCCGCTCCTGGGCCGAGCCCTGGAAGGTCAAGATGGTCGAGCCCCTGCGGATGATCTCGCGCGAGGACCGCGCGACCGCCCTCCGCGACGCCGGCTACAACACCTTCCTGCTGCGGTCCGACGACGTGTACATCGACCTCCTCACCGACTCCGGGACGAGCGCGATGAGCGATCGCCAGTGGGCCGGGATGATGCTCGGCGACGAGGCGTACGCGGGGAGCCGGAACTTCTACCACCTCGAGGAGGCGGTGCGGACGCATTACGGCTACCGGCACGTCCTGCCGACGCACCAGGGGCGCGGGGCCGAGCACCTCATCTCCCAGACCCTCATCAAGGCGGGCGATCACATCCCCGGGAACATGTACTTCACGACGACCCGCCTCCACCAGGAGCTCGCCGGCGGCACCTTCCACGATGTCATCGTGGCCGAGGCCCACGACCCGGAGAGCCTCGCCCCGTTCAAGGGCGACGTCGACGTCGCGAAGCTGGAGGCGCTCATCGGGCAGATCGGGGCCGACCGGATCCCGTACGTCAGCCTGGCAGGCACCGTCAACATGGCGGGCGGACAGCCGGTGAGCATGGCGAACGTCCGGGCGCTGCGGGAGCTGACCGCGCGCAACGGGATCCGGCTCCTGCTCGATGCGACGCGGATGGCGGAGAACGCGTTCTTCATCCAGGAGCGCGAACCCGGGTACGCCGACCGGTCGATCGCCGAGATCCTGTTCGAGTTCTGCTCGTACACGGACGGGGCGTGGATGTCCGCGAAGAAGGACAACCTCGTCAACATCGGCGGCTGGCTCGCCGTGAACGACGACGCTGTGTACGAGGAGCTGCGCAACCTCGTCGTCGTGTACGAAGGGCTCCACACGTACGGTGGCATGAGCGGGCGCGACATGGAGGCCCTCGCGATCGGCATCGAGGAGTCGGTCTCCGACGACCACATCCGGGCACGGATCGGCCAGGTCCGGTACCTGGGTGAGCTGCTCGTCGACTGGGGTGTCCCGATCGTCCTTCCGGTCGGCGGGCACGCCGTCTTCCTCGACGCACGGCGCTTCTACCCGCACCTGCCGCAGGACGCGTTCCCGGCGCAGACGCTCGCCGCCGAGCTGTACCTCGACTCGGGCGTCAGGTCGATGGAGCGGGGGATCGCGAGCGCGGGCCGGGACCCGGCGACCGGCGACCACATCCGGCCCCGGCTCGAGCTGACGCGACTCACGATCCCGCGACGCGTCTACACGCAGGCCCACATGGACGTCGTGGCCGAGTCCGTGAAGGCGGTCCACGATGCGCGCGAGCGCGCGACGGGCCTGGCGATGGTCTACGAGCCGAGATACCTGCGGTTCTTCCAGGCACGGTTCGAGCCGCTCTCGGCATGAGCGCCGGCACAGTGGTCGGGAGGGAGGTCCGATGACGATCCAGGGCGCCCCCGAGGGCCTGACGGCCTGGGTCGCGCGGGGCGAGGAGGTCGCGGCGGCGGAGGAACGCGAGCGGGCCCGGATGCGCGGGATGCGCTTCGACACGATCGCGGTCCACGGCATCTACTCGGCCGAGGCGGCCCTGGAGAATCAGGGGAGCATCATCGAGCCGGCCTACCTGAGTCCTGCCCAGCATTTCGCCGACAGCGAGCATCTCGAGGCCGCCCTCGGCTACCTGATGCCCGCGTGGGGCTACACGAGGATCGCGAACCCGACCGTCCACTACCTGGAGGAGACGCTGGGGCTCCTCGAGGCGTACGGGACGGGCACGGTCGCATCGGCGGCCGTCACCGCATCGGGGATGGCGGCCGTCGACATGGCGGTGAGCCCGCTCCTCGCGGACGATGGCAGCGGTCGTCGCGCGAGCGTCGTCGTCGGGGCCAGGTGCTACGGCGGGACGTTCCAGCTCTTCCGCGAGCGCTATGCTCGCGAGCGGGGGATCGACGTCCGGTGGGTGCGCGAGCCGCTCGACACGGCGGAGTGGGCGCGACTGGTCGACGGTTCGACGCGCCTGCTGTACGGGGAGATGCCGAGCAATCCGTCGCTGTCGGTGCTCGACATCCCGGGCGTCGCCGCGATCGCGCACGACGCCGGCGTCCCGCTCATCGTGGACGCGACGGTCGCGACTCCGGCGCTCCTACGTCCGCTCGGGCTGGGGGCGGACATCGTCGTCCACTCGGTCAGCAAGAGCATCTCCGCGTCCGGCCTGGCGATCGCGGGGGCGGTCGTCGCGCGGCGAGGGATCGTCGCCCGGACCGGCCCCGACGAGATGCGCGAGGATTTCGCGCTCCACGTGAAGCTCCTCCCCATGCGCGACCACGGGCCGGCCCTGAGCCCGTTCAACGCCCTCATGATCCTCACGGACCTGCGGACGCTCCGCGGGCGGATGGACGCGTGGAGCCGGAGCGCGCTCCGGGTCGCGCGGTTCCTCGAGGGGCATCCGGCCGTCGAGAGGGTCCTCTACCCGGGGCTCGCGTCCGACGCCGGGCATGCCGTCGCGGCCCGCGACATGTGGCTCGCCGACGGCGCCGACGGAGAAGGTGAGCCGGCCAATCGCTACGGGCACCTGATGGCGTTCACCGTGCGCGGGGGTCAGCCGGCGGCCCGGCGGGTCCTCGACGAGCTGCGGCTCGTCCGGCGCGCGACCGACCTCGGGCGGGTCAAGAGCATCGCCACGATCCCCGCGATCTCCACCCACCAGCAGCAGGGGGAGGAGGGGCGGACGATCGCGGAGATCCCGGCGAACCTCATCCGGCTCTCCGTCGGCGCTGAGCACCCGGCCGACGTGGAAGCCGACCTGGCCGCGGCGCTCTCGCGGGCCTGAACGGCCTCACGAGGCCCGTCCCTGGAGGGGCGGCACCCGGCTCGCCGGGACCGCCGTCAGAACTTCAGGGCGCCGGAGAGGCTCAGGACGGCCCAGATCGCGATCATGAGCACGAGCAGGGCGCCCGCGACGACCCCGATGCGGCGGAGGTCCGCGCTCACGTAGGCGTACTCGAGGGTGGCCCGCGATGCGAGCAGGCCGCCTTCCTTCGTCCGTCCGCGCGGGGCCGCGTCCGCATCCGCGCGACGCGAGCGCGACCGGTCCGCAGCGGACGCGGCGGTGCGCTCCTGCGCGACGATCTGCGCCTCGAGCTCGGCGGCTCGGGCCTCCTCCGCGGCGGTCAGGCTGGTCGCCGGCGCGGGAGCCGTCGTCGTGGCGACGGGCTTGGGCCCGGTCCGGGTCGTCTGTCGGCGCTGTCCGGGGCGGACGGCGCGCTGGCGCTTCGCCATTCTCGTGCGGGGCCTCCGTGGACGTCGTGCGTCCGCCGTCCCTTCACGCGAGCGTCTGCTGCCCGCCACGGACGCGCGGCGCACCGACGAGGGAGGATACCACCGAGCCGACGGCCGCGCCGAGTTGAACCGGGTCGGCGCGACCGCGGCGGTCGGCGCCGCGCGACCCTGCTAGACTCGATGACCCCGGCCGTCCCTCGTCCCGGAGGTCTCGTGATCGACGCCCCCACGCTCGTCGCGCTCGTCGCGCTCGCAATCGCGGTCGTCCTCGTGGCCGTCTCCGCCTGGCTGTTCGCGCGCCTGCGGAGCGTGGAGCGCACCCTCGAGGCGCTCACCCGCGGCGAGGACGGGAAGAGCCTCGCGGGGGTGATCGAGACCCATCTCGACAAGGTGTACGCGGTGGCGCGGGAGACCGACGCCCTCCAGCGCCGGACGGAGGTCATCGAACGCGAGGGCCGCCGGGCCTTCCAGCGCCTCGGCCTCGTCCGCTACAACCCCTTCGAGGACACCGGCGGCAACCAGAGCTTCGCGCTCGCGCTCCTCGACGCCGACGGCGACGGCACGATCCTCACGAGCCTGCACACGCGCCAGGCGACGCGGATGTACGCCAAGCCTGTACGCCGCGGGAGGTCCGACGCCGCACTCTCGGCGGAGGAGGCCGAGGCGCTCCGGATCGCGCTCGAGCGCTGAACCGGTGGCGCCGCGAGCCACCCCTCCCCGCCGCCCGTCGCGACGCCGCGAGCCGCGGCCGCTCGAGCAGATCCCCGTGTGGAGCGACGCCGAGGTCGGCCCGATCCCGTCCCCCGCGTCGGTGCGTGACGGCGTCCGCGGCCGTCCTGCCGAGGGACCCGCGACCGGCGTGGAGGTGCTTCTCGAGGGCCTGAGTCGGGACCAGCGCCGCGCGGTGACGCACGACGATGGGCCGCTGCTCGTCGTCGCCGGCGCGGGGACCGGCAAGACCCAGGTCATCACCCGACGGATCGCGTGGCTCATCGCGACGCGGCGCGCTCGGCCGTCGGAGATCCTCGCCCTGACCTTCACCGACAAGGCGGCCGAGGAGATGCAGGAGCGTGTCGACCGCCTCGTCCCGTACGGCTACGCCGACGCCGCGATCTCGACCTTCCACGCGTTCGGCGACCGGGTCGTCCGCGAGTCGGCGCTCGAGTTGGGGCTCCCGTCGGACGTGCGGGTCCTCACGCGCCCCGAGACCGTCCTCTTCATGCGCGAACGGCTCTTCGACTTCGACCTGGACCTCTACCGCCCTCTCGGCGACCCGACCCGCTTCCTCGACGCCCTGGTCGCGCTCTTCAGTCGATGCAAGGACGAGGACGTCGATCCGGCGGCGTACCTCGCGTACGTGGATCGTCTCGTGGCGACGGCGGCCGACGCGGAGACTCGGGCCGCGGCGCCCGTCGCGACGTCGGCGGACCGGGAGGCCGCCGCGGCGGCGGCCGACCTCGCGCGCCGCCAGGGGGAGCTGGCGCGCGCGTTCGCGCGATACCAGGAGCTGATGGCGCGGGCCGGCCACGTGGACTTCGGCGACCAGGTGAGCCTCGCGCTCCGCCTCGTCCGGGAGTCGCCCGCGGCTCTCGAGCGCCTTCGGGCCCGGTATCGCTACATCCTCGTGGACGAGTTCCAGGACACGAACCGCGCGCAGTGGGAGCTCGTTGCGGCGCTCGCCGAGCCCGACCACCGTCTGACGGTCGTCGGCGACGACGACCAGTCGATCTACCGGTTCCGCGGCGCGGCGATCAGCAACATCCTCGGGTTCCTCGACCGGTATCCGGAGGCGCGGACGGTCGTGCTCCGGCGGAACTACCGATCCCGGGCCCCCATCCTGGACGCCGCGTATCGGCTCGTCCGCTTCAACGACCCGGACCGCCTGGAGGCCCGCGCCGGGATCTCGAAGCGGCTCGTCGCGGAGCGCCGGGGCGGTCGGCCGGCGCCCGTGCGCCACCGCGCCTTCGCGACCGGGAGCGAGGAGGCCGACTTCGTCGCCTCCGACATCGCGCGTCGCGTGGCCGAGGGTGCGGCGCCGCGCGACCACGCGATCCTCGTGCGGGCGAACGCCGACGCGGACCCCTTCCTGCGGGCCCTCACGATGGCCGGCATCCCGTGGCGCTTCTCCGGCGCGTCCGGGCTGTACGCGCGTCCGGAGGTCCGGCTCCTCTTCGCGTTCCTCCGGGCGATCGCCGACCTCGGCTCGTCGGCGGACGTCTACGCACTCGCTGCATCGGACGTGTACGGCCTCGGCGGAACGGATCTCACGGCGATCGTGGCTCGCTCGCGCCGGACGAACCGGACGCTGTGGGAGACCCTCGAGGATGTCGAGGCGCGTCCCGCGATCCTCCGCATGGCGCCCGAGACCCGCGCGGCGGCGGCACGGCTCGTCGTGGAGGTGCGGCGTTACGCGTCGCTGGCCCACGAGCGGCCCGCCGGCGAGGTGCTCTACGCGTTCCTCCGCGAGAGCGGGCTCCTCGCCCGGTATGCGGCCCCCACGAGCGTGGCCGACGAGGAGGCGCTCCTCAACGTCGCTCGGTTCTTCGAGATCGTCCGCTCGCGCGCCGCCCTCCTCGAGGACGACCGCGTCGTCCATCTCGTGCCGTACCTCTCGACGCTCGTGCAGGCCGGCGACGATCCGGCGTCGGCCGAGCTCGGGCCGGACGCGGAGGCGGTCGCGGTCCTCACGGTGCACAAGGCCAAGGGCCTCGAATTCCCGGTCGTGTACATGGTCGGCCTCGTCGCCGGGCGGTTCCCCTCGACCGGCCGCCGCGAGCGCCTGGAGATGCCCGAAGGGCTCGCGGACCCGGCCGTGACGACCGAAGGCGACCCCCACGTCCAGGAGGAGCGGCGCCTCTTCTACGTCGGGATGACGCGGGCGCGCGAGGAGCTGGTGTTCACGGAGGCGGCGGACTACGGCGGGCGGCGGACCCGGCGAGTGAGCCCGTTCGTCCTCGAAGCCCTCGACCTGCCCCGGACCGCCGACGCGACGACCGCGGCCGCCCCGTCGACGCTCGAGCGCCTCGCGCGGGCAGGCGCGCCACCCGCGACGCCCCTCGCTCCCGCGCGCGCAGGGACGGGAGGACCGCTGTCGCTGAGCTTCTACCAGGTCGACGACTACCTCACGTGCCCGCTCAAGTACCGGTATGTCCACGTCCTGCGGCTGCCGATCGCGCCGCACCACGCGATCGTGTACGGCGCCGCCCTCCACCGTGCGGTCCAGGAGTTCCACCGGCGCCAGGCCGCCGGCGAGACCATCACCGAGGGGGAGATGGTCGAGGTCTTCGATCGGGCGTGGTCCAACGAGGGGTTCCTCACCCGCGAGCACGAGGAGGCCCGTCGCGCTGCCGGCCGGGCCGCGCTCCTGCGCTTCCGCGAGCGAGAGCTCGCGGCCGGGATGAGTGCACCGGCGTACGTGGAGAAGGAGTTCTCGTTCACTCTCGGCGGCGACCGCGTCCGCGGGCGGTGGGACCGCGTGGACATCCTGCCGGCCGACGAGGCGGGAAGGCGCGCCGCGGACCGGGCGGCGGGGTGCCCGCGTGCCAGCCGGGGTGCGGGGCAGGACGGGGCCCCGGCCGGGAACGGTGCGATACCGGCGTTGGACGGGGCCGCCGGCCTCGACCTGGTGACGCCGATGCTGCCCCTGGGCGCCGACGAGCGCGTCGTCATCACCGACTACAAGTCGAGCGACGTGAGCGACCCGGTGCAGGCCCGGAAGCGCGCCCGCGAGTCGCTCCAGCTCTCCATCTACGCGCTCGCCTGGCTCGCGGTCACGGGCCGGCCGCCGGACGAGGTCGCGCTCCACTTCCTCGAGACGGGGGTCGTGGGGAAAGCGGAGGTCGACGAGGCGCGCCTCGACAAGGCACGCGGGCTGATCCGCGCCGCCGCCGAGGGGATCCGCGCGGGCGACTTCACGGCGCGGCCGGACTACGTGGCGTGCGGGTACTGCGCGTTCCGCGATGTCTGCCCGTCGAGCGCGGCACGGTAGCGCGACGATGCGGACCACCTTCGATGTCGCGGCCATCCGGGCAGTGACCTTCGACTTCGGCGACACGCTCGTCCCCGTCTCCGCCGCGGCATTCCGCGCCGTCGTCGCGGAGGCGGCGGGCGACGTCGTGCGCCGGCTCGACCTCGGCGATCGCGAGGCGTTCCTGGCGGCCTGGGTGGAGGAGCGCGATCGACAGATGCGCGAGGACGTTCCGCAGGGACGGGAGATGGACATGGGCCGGCGGTTCGCCCGCCTCATCGCCCGATCGCGCGGGATGGCTCCGCCGCCCGCCGACATCCGCTGGGACGACGCGGCGGTGGATCGACTCGTGGGCCAGGCCGAGGTGGCGTACGCGCTCGATGCCTACCGCGACCGCTGGGTCGAGGGGATCCCCGTCCCGGCGGGCGTCGGGGGGATCCTCGCGGCGATCGCCGCGACGCGGCGCGTGGGGATCCTGTCCAACTGGCCCCACGCCGCGACGATCGAGGCGTTCGTGGACCAGGCGGGCTGGCGTCCGTACCTCACGGCGATCGTCGTCTCCGCGGCCGTGGGGGCCATCAAGCCCGACGCTCGGATCTTCCGGGTCGCCGAGCGGGCGCTCGGCATGGAGGATGCGCCGGCCGGCTCGATCCTCCACGTCGGCGACGATCCGCGAGCGGACGTGGCGGGCGCGCGGCGCGCCGGCTGGCGCGCGGTCTGGCTCCACAGCGCGAACGCCGGCTCGCCCCTCCCCGGCGCGGGCATCGGCCCGGAGCCCGGAGCCCCGGGCCCCGACGCGGAGATCCACGCGCTCGGCGAGATCGTCGCCCTCCTCGCCGGAGCGCGGCGCGACTGACCCGCGGGCGACCCTGCCGGATGGGCGCGACCCGGCGGACGTTCGGCCCTTCCTCCCGCGGGGAGGGGACCCGAGAATCGCGAGAGCCGCCGGCCACAGCCGGCGGTTTCGTCCGTCCGCGGCGGACCTGGAGCCGGCGCCCCGGCAGCCACGGAGGAGGGAGGAACGCCGTGACGGAGACCGTCGTCCGCACGCACGACCTCACGAAGAGCTACGGCCGCTCCCGCGGGATCATCGGCGTCGATCTCGAGGTGCGGCAGGGCGAGGTCTTCGGCTTCCTGGGCCCGAACGGAGCCGGAAAGACGACGACGATCCGACTCCTGCTCGACCTCATCCGGCCGACGTCGGGTCGGGCCGAGGTGTTCGGCCTCGACGCGCACCGCGACGGCCTGGCGATCCGCGGTCGCGTCGGCTACCTGCCCGGCGAGCTGCGGCTCTACGGCTCACTCAGCGGGAAGGAGCTCTTCTCCTACTTCGGGCACCTGCGGACACGGCCGGACGGTGCCGATGCGGCGCGGATCGCCGAGACGCTCGACCTTGACATCACGCGCGAGGTCCGGACGCTGTCGCACGGCAACCGCCAGAAGGTGGGCCTCGTCCAGGCGCTCATGGGACGACCCGAGCTCGTCATCCTCGACGAGCCGACGCAGGGCCTCGATCCGTTCGTCCAGCAGTCCTTCTACCGCCTCCTCGAGGAGGTCCGGGCGGACGGCCGGACCGTCTTCATGTCGAGCCACGTCCTCCCGGAGATCGAGCGGACGTGCGATCGCGTCGGGATCGTGCGCGAGGGACGGCTGCTCGCCGTGGAGAGCGTCTCGGATCTCAAGACACGCGCGCTCCGGCGGCTGGAGCTCCGCTTCGGCGTGCCGGTGCCGCAGGATGCGTTCGCGGCCGTCCCGGGGATCCGTGACCTGACCGTGGACGGGGTGGTCGTCGGCTGCTCGGTCGTGGGCTCGGTCGACGCGCTGTTCAAGGCGGCCGTCGCCTTCGAGCTCCTCGACGTCTCCACGACCGAGCCGACGCTGGAGGAGATCTTCCTCGCCTACTACGGGGAGGCGAGCGATGCCGCTGCGTAGCGTGTTCTGGAAGTGCCTCCACGATCAGTGGCGGGCGATGCTCGGCTGGTCGGTCTTCGCGGCGCTCGTGCCGGGCATGTACGTCGCGCTCTATCCGTCATTCGGGGCGGCCGGCTCGATGCAGCAGTTCATGGACCAGCTCCCCGAGGCGTACCGTGCGCTCTTCGCCTCGACCGGCCTGGACATCTCGACAGCTGAGGGCTACCTGAACATCGAGCTCTTCAGCTTCGTCGGGCCCCTCCTCCTGCTCGCGGTGGGGGTCGCGCTCGGGGCGAGCGCCACGGCAGGCGAAGAGGAGGGTGGGACCGCTGACCTCCTCCTCGCGAACCCGATCCGGCGCTGGCGGGTCGTCCTCGAGAAGGCGGCCGCGATGGTGCTCTGGACCCTCGTCGTCGCGTGCGCAATCTGGGTCGGCGTCGTCGCCGCCGCGATCGGCTTCGGCGTGGAGCTCCCGTTCGACAGGATCGCCGCAGCCCTCGTCGACTGCGCCCTGCTGGGGATCGCGTTCGGTGGCGTGGCCCTCCTCGTCGGCGTCGTCGTCGCGAAGCGGATGGCGGCGTTCGCGCTCGCCTTCATCGTCGCCGTCGTGGCGTACTTCGTGAACGCCCTCGCGCCCCTCGTCGAGGGGATGAAGGATCTGCGCGTCCTCTCGCCGTTCTACTGGTACATCGGGAACGACCCGCTCCGGAACGGACTCGAGCCTGCGCACGTGCTCGCGCTCGTGGGTCTCGCGGTCGTGTGCATCGCGCTCGCCGCGATCGCGTGGGAGCGGCGGGACATCCATGGCTGACGGCCGGACGCGGAGCCGGGCGCTCGCGGCCGGGTCCGGCGTCCGAGGCCGGCGCCCCCTAGACTCGCGGCTGGATGGAACGCCGTGACCGACTCGCGAACCTCGGCCTGCTCGCAGCCGCCGCCGTGGCGTGGCTCGCCGTCGCATTCGTCGTCCTCACCGAAGACCCGATCGAAGACCCGGTCGCGGGATTCCGGGGCGCCGCGCTCATGGGGCTCGCGATCGGGCTCACCGCCGTCCCGCTCGCGTGGCTCGTCGCCTATGCCCGTCATCGGCGCATCGCGTACCGCGGTGACTGGATGCGCGCCCTCCGGCGCGGGGGATGGGTGGGGCTCGTGGTCGGGCTCCTCGTCGCCCTTCAGATCCAGGGGGTGCTGAGCCCGCCGATCGTCCTCTTCATCGTCGCGATCGTCGCGGTCGCGGAGGTGACGCTCACCGTCGATCGCTGACGATCCGATCCGTCGGGGCGACCGTCGCCGGAGCCGCGGCGGCACGTCCCATCCGACCACCCGCGCCGACAACGGAGGTCCTGACTCATGCCGCTCCCGCTCGCCACGACGCGCCCCGCCGAGCCCTTCGCCGACGGGAAGGCCCGGATCGCCGCTGCCATCGCGGCCGCCCGCGACGACATCCTCGAGCTCTCGCGCCGGATCCACGAGAATCCGGAGCCGGCATTCGAGGAGTTCCGCGCGTCGGCGTGGGTCGGCGACGCGATCGCACGCCTCGGGTTCGCGGTGGAGCGACCGGCCGGGAGCCTCGAGACGGCGGTGCGCGGCGTGCTCGCGGGAGGCCTCGGCGGGGCGAGCCCGCGGATCGGGATCCTCGCCGAGTACGACGCGCTGCCGGGTCTCGGCCACGGGTGCGGGCACAACTCGATGGCGGCGTCCGGCGTCGGCGCCGCGATCGGCCTCGCGGCCGTGCGCGACGAGCTGCCCGGCGAGGTCGTGTTCCTCGGGACGCCGGCCGAGGAGCGCGGGTCGGGCAAGCAGTTCATGATCGACGACGGCCTGTTCGAGGGTCTCGACGCCGCCCTCCTCTA
>JAKAJU010000160.1 GCA_021813655.1 Chloroflexota bacterium
AACCTCTCTACCGAGCTTCGGGCCGGCCTGACCACCTTCATGGTCATGGCCTACATCATCGCGGTGAACCCCGGGATCCTCTCGGTCGCCACCGAGGGCAAGGGGCCGCCCCTCATCCCGACGATCGTCGCGACCGCCCTCACGGCCGGCATCCTGTGCCTCGCGATGGGCCTCGCGACGAACTATCCGTTTGCGCTCGCCGCGGGCCTGGGCCTCAACGCGGTCGTCGCGTACCAGCTCATCCTGGGGAAGGGGATGCCCTGGGAGCAGGCGATGGCCATCATCGTCTGGGAAGGTGTCCTCATCACGATCTTCGTCCTGACCGGCCTGCGCGAGCAGCTGATGGACGCGATCCCGATGTCGTTGAAGCGCGCGATCGCGGTTGGCATCGGCCTCTTCATCCTGCTCATCGGCCTCGTGGACGGCGGGTTCGTCGTCGGCGGGGGCGGAACCCCGCTCGGCCTCGGCGCGCTCACGACCCCGGCGATCCTGGTCTTCCTCGTCGGCCTGTTCGTCGCGCTCGCGCTCATGGCACGCAACATCCGCGGTGCACTGCTCATCAGCATCGTCATCGCGACGGTGTTCGCGATCGCCCTGCGGGCCGTCTTCCCCGAGACGTCCGGCCTGGCGGATGGCGCCGCGAAGGTCCCGGACCACTGGATCACGGACTTCGGCGCCGACAGCCCGTTCTCGACGCTCCTCGCGCCGCTCACGTCCGGGGCCCTCATCAACGTGTGGACCAACCCGGCCTACTCGTTCATCACGATCGCCCTGACGGTCTTCAGCCTCATGCTGTCCGACTTCTTCGACACGATGGGGACCGTCATCGGTGTCGGCGAAGAAGCCGGGCTCGTGGACGACAACGGCAGGCTCCCGGGCATCCGGAACGTCCTCCTCGTCGACTCGATCGGCGCCGTCCTCGGTGGCCTCTTCTCGACGAGCTCGAACACGACGTACATCGAGTCCGCGGCCGGCGTCTCCGATGGCGGCCGGACCGGCCTCGTGGCGGTGGTCGTCGGGTTCTTCTTCCTCCTCGCGATCCTCTTCGCGCCCATCATCGCGATCGTCCCGGCGCAGGCGACGGCCCCGGCCCTCGTCGTGGTGGGCTACCTCATGTTCACGATCGCGAAGGAGATCGACTGGACGGACATCGACGATCTCTTCCCGGCCCTCGTGACGATCGTCGTCATGCCGTTCACGTACACGATCACGGACGGCATCGCGGCCGGGTTCATCACGTTCGTCTTCCTCAAGGTCGTGAAGGGGAAGACGCACGAGATCCACCCGCTTCTGTGGATCGCGGCGGCGGCGTTCGCGCTCTACTTCGCGATCCCGTGGGTCCAGCAGACGTTCGGCATCTGACGCTCGCGCCCGATGGCGCACGGCCGGCCGGGGCCATCCCGGCCGGCCGCGCCGTTTCCGGTACCCTTCCGTCGATGTACGACCGCACCGCGCTGCCGGACGGCCTGCGCGTCATCTCCGCGCGCGTCCCCGGGGCGCACTCGCTCTCGATCGCCGCCTACGTCCTCGCCGGGACCCGCCACGAGCGGCCAGGGGACGCGGGCGTGGCCCACTTCATGGAGCACCTTACGTTCAAGGGGACCGCGTCGTACCCGACGACGCGCGCCGTCTCCGAGGCGATCGAGGAGGTCGGCGGCGGCTGCAACGCGGCGACCGACCGGGAGTCGACGGTCTACTGGGCACGGGTCCCGTCGGCGGAGGCGGACCGCGCGGTCCGCGTCGTCGGCGAGCTCGTCGCACGGCCGCGCCTCGACCCGGCCGAGGCCACCCGGGAGAAGGACGTCATCGTCGAGGAGATCCGTTCGTACGTGGACGACCCTGCGGAGTACGCCGGGATCCTCTTCGACCGCGCGATGTTCGGCGACGGGCCACTCGGCCGCGAGATCGCGGGTGACGAGACGTCCGTGCGCGGCCTGACGCCGGAGACGATCGAGGCCTTCTGGCGTGCCTGCTACCGGCCCGACGCGGTCGTGGTCTCCGTCGTCGGCGACCTCGCGCACGAGGACGTCGTCGGCCGCGTGGCCGCGGCGTTCGCGCCCGGGCCCGGATGGGCCGCGCGTCCCGCGAGGCCCATCCCGGACGCGGCCCCGTCGGTCCCGGCAGGAGAGCGCGTGCTCGTCGATCGGCGGGACACGAGCCAGGTCCAGGTCGCCCTCGGGGTCCCGGCCCTGCGGCGCGACCACCCTGACCAGTGGGTCCTCGAGGTCCTCAACTGCGTCCTCGGCGAGGGGATGAGCAGCCGGCTCTTCCTCACCGTCCGCGAGGAGCGAGGGCTCGCGTACGACGTCGATTCGTATCTCGTCGACTACGCCGACACCGGCGCGATGGTCGTCCGGGCGGGCGTGGACCCGTCGAAGGTGCGCCGCGCGATCCGGGCGATCCTCGACGAGCTCGCCCGCCTGCGCGACGAGGACGTCCCGGCGAACGAGCTGCGGAAGGTGCAGGGTTACCTCTGTGGGCGGCTCGAGCTGCGGCTCGAGGAGACCCGGCACCTGGCGTCCTGGATCGGCGCCCAGGAAGCGCTGCACGAGCGCGTCCATACGCTCGAGGAGGCGGAGGCGGAGATCCGCGCCGTTGACGCTCCGTCGATCCGCCGGCTCGCGGGCGGGCTGTTCCACGACGCCGGCCTCCGCCTCGCGATGGTCGCGCCGAAGGGTTCGGCCCGCGGGATCGATACCGCGCTCACGCTCGACGGAGGCCGCCGATGAGCCGAGCGGACGGCTCGAGCCACGACGCTCCCGGGCGCCCCGCCAGCCTGCGCCTCGCGCGCATCCACCTGCGGACGGGCGCTCTCGCGCTCGCGCGCGCGGAGCTCGAGGCCGCGGCGGGCGCCGGCGAGCTCGACGATCTCGCCCTCGCCGACATCGCCGAGGCGCGCTGGCGCACCGGCGACCTGGCAGGGGCAGGCGAGGCCGCCGCGGCCTACATGGGGACCGGCGGAGACGACCTCGTCGCGCTCGTCATCGCTGCGGAGGCCGCGGCGGCGACCCACGGCGGTGGCGGTGACGCCGAGGCGATCGTCGCCCGCATCACCCGGCGCGCGTCGCTCCCGCTCGATGCGATCGTGGCGGGGATGCCGCTCGGGGCCCCATGGCCGCCCGGCGTGGACATCGCCCCGCCCGATCCCGAGCCCCGGCGCGACCTGGGCGCGCTCGTCGAGCCATCCGCCGCGGCACCGATCACGCCACTCGTCCCGATCGGGGCGGGGAGGGCCATCGCCCGCGCCGTCGGCGGGCCCGTCGCAGCGACGCCGGAGGCGTCCGCCGCCGCCGACCCGCAGGCCGCGTTCGCCGCCGGTGCGGACGCGCTCGCGGCCGGCGACAGAGACGGCGCGGCGCTGTACCTCGCGGTCGCGCTCCGGCTCTCACCGGCGCTCGCACCGGCGATCCTCTCGACGATCGGGGGGACGCCCGGGCCCTCGTACGACCTGCTGCGCGGCGACGCGTTCCGGATCGTCGGACACCAGTCCGATGCCCTCCGCTGCTATGCGGCCGCCGCCCTCGGGCTCGCCGAGCGACGCGCCGACGTGGCCGCGGACGCCGCGGAGGACTCTCCGAGTGCGCCGGAGCTCAGCGCGCCGCCTCCGGAGGGACCGCTCGGACAGACGCCGTCCGGAACCGGAGGCCCAGCAGGGCACGGCCCGAGCGTCGACGACGCTGGCGCCGGCTCCATCGGCGACCCCGAGGCCTACGCACCTGCCGCAGACGCCTGCCCAACGGAGGAGACATCGTGACCGAACGGACCCTCGTCCTCGTGAAGCCTGACGGCGTCCAGCGCCTGCTCGTCGGGCGCATCCTGGGGCGCTTCGAGGAGCGCGGCCTCAAGATCGTCGGGCTCAAGCTCGTCGCGGTCGACCGGACGCTCGCGGAGGCGCACTACGCCGTCCATCGCGAGCGACCGTTCTTCGAGGGGCTCGTGTCGTTCATCACCTCGAGCCCGCTCGTCGCCGTCGCCCTCGAGGGCCCGAATGCCATCGCGATGGCCCGCGCGATGGTCGGAGCCACCCGCCCGCACGAGGCCGCGCCAGGCACGATCCGCGGCGACCTCGCGATGGAGACCGCCCAGAACCTCGTCCACGCATCGGACGGGCCGGAGACGGCGATCGCGGAGCTGGCGCTCTGGTTCGCGCCGGGCGAGATCGTGGACTACGCGCGCGACGTGGATCGCTGGGTGCTCTCGCCGGTCGACTGACCGAAGCTGCGCCGCCGGACGTGCGCCCGCGCGCCCGGCGCGTCCGGCTGACATCGCCCGGCGTCGTCGATGTCGGCTCCTCAGGGAGCGACCGACGGCGCGGCGCTCCCTGAAGGCCCGAGGCTCTCGGCCGGCACGGCGCTCCCGGCAGGCCCGACGCTCTCAGCGGGCGGGGCGCTCTCTGCCCCGCCCGGCACGATCGACGCATCGGGCGGGATGCTCGTCGGCTGCCCGGGCGCACCCGGCTGGTCCGACGTGCCGGGACTGGCCGTGTCGCCGGGCCCGTACGGCTCGCCGCCCTCGGGGCCGGGTTTCGTGAGGTCGCCTCCCCCCGCCTGGGGCGCCTGGGCACGGGCAGCCTCGGCGACGCCGAAACCGCCGGCGGCCGCCGCCAGACCGAGCCCCGAGAGCCCCACGGTGAGCAGCACCACGACGAGGAGCCGATTCGCGGCCCACAACGCGGCGATCCCCGCCGGGCGGCCCCCGCCGGCTGCAGTCACACGCCGGCGCGCGCCGCGCGAGGCCGCCCCGGCCCGCGACCCGCCGCCTCCATCGCCATGCTCCGGTCCCGGCGACGATGCAGGTCCGCCGTCTCCGGTCGCCGGCGGCAGCGGTGCGGACTGCTCGGATCCCGCGGGTGGAAGCGGAGCAGCCGTGGTCGAGACCGCCGGAGCGAGTCCGGCGCGCTCGAGAGCCTCGCGCGCCCACGCCTGTGTCAGCTCCTTCGGGTCGCGCCGGAGTGCGTCGGCCCCACCGGGTCTCGGCGACGTGGGCGCTGTCGGCGCAGCCGGCGGGGACACGGGCACCGCGACGGAGCCGGGCACCGCGGACCCGGGCGCGATGGGCACGGGTGGCGGTGCGCCCGTCACATCCGCGCTGAGCGCATCACGGCCGGCAGCGGGCGTCGAGCCGTCGCCGGCGCCGTCGAGACCGAGCGGTATCGGCAGCGTGCCATGCCGGCCGGGGTGGCCGACCGTCCGGGGTGCGGACGTGTCCGCAGGGCCTGCCTCGGTCGCCGTCGGACCGCCGCCTTCGGCAGCCGCCGGGGCGCCGGTCCGGACCTCCGCGCCTGCCGCGTGCTCGAACACCCAGGCGGGTCCGCGCGGCCGGACCCCGGGATACGCGGCGACGAGCGGCGCGGCCGGACCGACCCCGACCATCGCGATGCGTCCGTAGTAGAGGAGCGACGCGAGCCCGCCGGCGATCGCGAGGATCGCGAGCGGAGAGCCGAGCGCGAGCGTCGCGAGCTGCGACCGCGCGTCGAAGACGACAAGCCCGGGGACGCCGACGGTCGCCGCCACGATCCCCGCCAGGGCGACCGCGAGGAGCGGCGCGCGCCGCAGCCATCCGGAAAGCTCGGCGATCCTGCTCGTCCCGAAGGCCGCCCGCATCGCGAGCGCCCAGCCCGCGAACGCGCTCTTGGTCACGACGTACACGAGCAGCCACGAGCGGGCGGGCTCCCATGCCGCCGGGTCGAAGATCGCCAGGGCGAGCATGGCGAACCCCGCGTCCTGGATGACCGAGTACCCGACGACGTGCTCGATGTCGTCCTGGATCGTCGCGGCGAGGATCCCGAGGAGGATGCAGAGGAGCCCGACAACGACGATGACCGCCCTCTCGGCTTCGAGGGGGAGCGCGGTCGTCGCGATGTTGCCGTCGATCCAGACGAGGGCCGCGCTGGCGAAGCCCGCCGGTGCGAGGGCGAGCAGGAGAGGGAGCGCGGCCGTCGGCGCGGAGCCGGTGACGCGCGCGACGCGCGTGTGGAACGGGATCGCCCCGAAGCGGACCGCGACGGCGAGCGCCATGGCGAGGTACGCGAGCCCGACGACCGTCGGCGGCAGGTTGACGAGTCCCGCCGGGCCCGAGACGAGCGCAGCGGCGACGATGGCGAACGCGCCGGTGACCGCGACCGCGCGCAGCTCGCGCGCCGCCGAACGGACGCCCCGGACATCCACGGGCGTGGTGATCGCCACGAGCACGCCGGGGAGACCCGCAGCGGCCGTCGCCGCGAGGCCGGCGACCGGGTCGTCGAGGCCGAGCCCCAGCGCGAGCGCCCCCAGGCCGATGAGCATCGCGTGCGGCAGGTTCCGCTGCCACACGTCGGCGCCGAGAGCCATGACGCAGAGGGCGAGCGAGGCGACCGTCCCGAAGACGACGAAGAGCTGCATGAAGTCCGTCGCGACGAGCGCACCCGTGCCTACCACGAGCCGGTCGCCCGGCGAGATCAGCAGGGCGGAGACGAGCGCCGCGACGAGGCCGAGAAGCCCGACGGCGATCGAGACCGGCGGGCGTCGACGCGTGAGCAGGCCCGCGGCCCCCGCGCCGAAGGTGATCGCGAGGAACGCCAGGACGCTCATCGGCCGCCGGCGCGGGCGGTCATCGATCGTCCTCGGGGCCGGGCGTGACGCCCACCTCGAGCGTCCCGGAGACCGCGAACGCGTTGAGCGCGACGACGCTCGTCGCCCCGGCGACGCCGATCGCGAGGATCCCCAGCGTGAGCTGCTCGAGGGGGGCCGGTGTGCCGGCGATCCCGACGCGGACGAGCGCGGCGCCGTCGAGGAGGATCAGGAGTCCCATCCCGAGCCGGAACGCGTCGCGCGCGAAGACGACCGGCACCACCGCGAGGATGATCAGCGCGAAGCCCGCTGCGAGCGCCGCGTCCGGGCCGGCCCGATCAGTCTCCAGCAGGCTCGGCGCGAGGCCGATCGCGAACGCCGCGGCTGCCGCCATCGTCTCCGCGGGCCAACCGAGCGCTGTGCTCCCCGTCCGGGTGTCGGTCTCGCGCACCGTCACCCAGAGCAGGTAGGCGGCGAAGAGCGCGGCCACCACGCGGAAGGCGAGTGCGATCGGGTCGGGGAGGGGATCCGCGATCACGGCGGCGGCCACCGACGCGAGCGTGAGGCCGACGATCCCCGCCCGGGCGTCGCGCGCGGACACCGCGAGCACGGCGCTCGCCACGACGACGATCGACGCGGCGAGGTCGAGGAGACCGATCACGGTGCGGAGGGGCTCGCCTCCGGCTTCCCGGGTGCCGGGCTCAGTGCGCCGGCGCCGGGCGAACCGGCGAGCTCCGGGTAGGTGGGCGTCGGCAGGACGCCGAACGTCGACAGGGGGAAGTACCGGAGCCAGGCCCGCCCGATGACCCGGTCGCGCGGCACCGGCCCGAAGACGCGCGAATCGGCCGAGTCCTCGCGGTGGTCGCCCATGACGAAGAGCTCGTTCGGCGGGACTACCCACGTCGAGTCCGGCCCGGTCGCGACGGTGGGCTGGCCCTCGTACAGGTACGGCTCCTGCAGGGCGACGTCGTTCACGTACACGAGGCCGTCGCGGATCGCGACCCGGTCGCCGGGCAGCCCGATGATCCGCTTGATGTACGGGGTTCCGCGCGCGTCCGCCCAGGTGGCCGGGGGGTCGAAGATCACGATGTCGCCGCGCTTGTAGTCGTCGAAGCGCGGCGTCAGCTTGTCCACGAGGACGTACTGGTCCGGCTCGAGTGTCCTCTCCATCGACTGCTGCTCGACCCGGTACGGCTGGGCGACGAACGTCTGGATGACGAAGAAGATGATCAGGGTCAGGACGAGCGTCTCGACGATCTCGAAGAGGCACCCGAGGGGGCGTTTGCTCACAAGCACGGCAGTATAGGTGAGCCTACCGCCGACCGCGTAGGCGCCGCTCGTTCGGCGCGCGCGGCGGGCCGAGCGGGCGTCATCCGTGCCCCGTGGCCCGGTCGCGATCGCACGCTCGACGCTCGACCGGGGATGCGGAGAAGGGGGCGCCGGATTGACCGTCCGAGCGACACGTCGATACACTCACCCTGCCCCGCGTGAGCGCGCCGACCCGTGTGCCGCGCGCGCGTCGGGCATCCCGCCCGCGACGGCCCCGGACGGCTCGCGGCGGCCCGCGCGCACGTGAGGAGGGACCAGTCTCGGCGATGAACAGCAGCACGCTCCAGCTCATCATCCTGCCCGCGGGGATCATCGCGGTCCTGTTCGCGCTCTATCTCGCGCGCGACGTCCTCGGCCGCGACACCGGCACGAAGGCGATGCAGGAGGTGGCGGCGACGATCCTCGAGGGTGCCGTCGCATTCATCCGGCGCCAGTACACGACGATCGCCCTCCTGGCGCTCCTCGGTGCCGTCGTCCTCACCGCGCTCATCTCGACCGTCGAGACCAAGCAGGTCGCCGACACGGACATCTACGGGATCGAGCTCGGGATCCGGACCGGGATCGCGTTCCTCGTCGGCGCGGCGTGTTCGATGGCCTCGGGGATCATCGGGATGTACATCTCGGTGAAGGCGAACCTGCGGACCGCATCGGCGGCACAGCGCGGCGTCGTGGAGGCCGTTCAGGTCGCCATGCGCGGCGGTGCCGTCTCCGGCTTCCTCGTGGTCTCGCTCTCGCTCCTCGGCGTCTACGGGATGTTCGCCGCGATGGGTGGCTTCGAGCACCCCGCGGTCGCCCCCTTCCTCATCGTCGGCTTCGGCTTCGGCGCCTCCTTCGTCGCACTCTTCGCCCAGCTCGGTGGCGGGATCTACACGAAGGCCGCGGACGTCGGGTCGGATCTCGTCGGCAAGGTCGAGGCCGGCATCCCCGAGGACGACCCGCGCAATGCCGGCGTGATCGCGGACCTGGTGGGCGACAACGTCGGCGACTGCGCCGGCCGCGGCGCGGATCTCTTCGAGTCCACCGCCGCCGAGAACATCGGCGCGATGATCCTGGGCGTCGCGGTCTACGGGATCGCGCTCCGCCTCGGCTGGCCCAATCCCGAGGCCTGGATCTTCTTCCCGCTCGTCGTCCGCTCGTTCGGCCTGTTCGCGACGATCATCGCGATGTTCACGATCCGGGGCCGCGAGGACTCCGACCCGATGGGGATGCTCAACCGCGGCTACTGGGTCACGACGGCCCTCTCAGCCGTGGCGCTCCTCTTCGTCACGTACGTGATGATGGGCGAGGGCAACACCGGCGGCCAGGTGGGCGCGAACGGGATCCCGATCTGGACCTACTTCTTCCTCGCCGGTCTCGTGGGCCTGGCGACCTCGATCGCCTTCGTCTACATCACCCAGTACTACACGGCGGGCGCGTGGCGCCCGGTGAAGGAGATCGCGGAAGCGTCGAAGACCGGCCCGGCGACGAACATCATCTCGGGCATCGCGGTCGGCTTCGAGACGACGGCGGTCACGGCCGTCGTCATCGTCATCGCGCTCTTCGTCAGCCACTGGCTCGGCGAGCAGGCGAACCTCGTGAACGAGGCCGGCAAGAACGTCGGCGGGGTCTTCGGGACCGCGGTCGCGACGATGGGCATGCTCATGACCACCGCGTACATCCTCGCGATGGACACGTTCGGCCCGATCACGGACAACGCCGGCGGGATCACCGAGTTCAGCCGCGCCGAAGCGCACGCCCGGGAGATCACGGACCGCCTCGACGCCGTCGGGAACACGACGAAGGCCCTCACGAAGGGCTACGCCATCGCGTCCGCCTCGCTCGCGGCCTTCCTCCTCTTCTCGGCGTACATCGACAAGGTCAACCTGATCCTTCTCCGATCCGGCCGCGACCTCATGACGTCCGTGAACCTCGCCGACATGAACGTCTTCCTCGCCGCGTTCATCGCGGCGATGATCGTGTACTTCTTCAGCTCGCTCGCGATCCGCGCGGTCGGCGTGGCCGCCTCCGCGATCATCGTCGAGGTGCGCCGGCAGTTCCGCGAGATGCCGGGGATCATGGACTACTCGCAGAAGCCGGACTACGCCCGCGTCGTGGACATCACGACACAGGCCGCCCTCCGCCAGATGATCGCGCCCGGTCTCGTCGCGGTCTTCACCCCGGTCATCGTGGGCGTCCTCTTCGGCTACGAGGCCGTGGCGGGCTTCCTCATGATCGGCACGATCGCGGGCGTCCTGCTCGCCACCGTCCTCAACAATGGCGGTGGGGCATGGGACAACGCGAAGAAGTACATCGAGTCGGGGCACCTCACGGACGCGGCCGGCAAGGTCATCGGCAAGAAGACCGACGCGCACGCGGCGGCCGTCGTGGGCGATACCGTCGGCGACCCGTTCAAGGACACGGCGGGCCCGTCGCTCCACGTCCTCGTGAAGCTCTTCGCGACGATCACGCTCGTCCTGGCCCCGCTCTTCGTCCGGTAGTCACTCTGAGCGGACCCGGCCGTCGATGACGGCCGGGTCCGCTCACCCTCGGGGGACCGTATGGACTCCGCGTTCCAGGCGCTCGTCATCGGGATCGTCCAGGGCCTCACGGAGTTCCTCCCGATCTCGAGCTCGGGCCACCTCCTCGTGGTGCCGTACCTGCTGGGCTGGACGGACCCGTTCCTCGACTCGCTCGTGTTCTCCGTGATGCTCCACCTCGGGACGCTCGCTGCCCTCCTCGTGTACTTCTGGAGCGACTGGCTGCGCCTCGTGCCCGCAGGGATCGCGACGATCCGGGATCGCTCCTTCCGCGGCGATCCGGACCGCCGTCTCGCGTGGCTCATCGTGGCGTCCACCATCCCGGCCGCGATCGTCGGCGTGGTCTTCAGCGACGTCATCGAGCGGGAGATCCGCCAGGTGGGGATCGTCGCGCTCGCGCTCGTCGTCGGCGCCGCGATCATCTGGGTGGCCGACCGCTGGGGCTCCAAGACGCTCGGGCTCGATCGGCTGGGCTTCCCGGGCGCGTTCGGGATCGGCATCGCCCAGGCGATCGCGCTCATCCCGGGGATCAGCCGTTCGGGGGTGAGCATCTCGGCGGGCCTCTTCCTCGGGCTGAGCCGCGAGGCGGCTGCTCGCTACAGCTTCCTCATGTCCGCGCCGATCATCGCCGGGACGGGCGCGTACGAGACGAAGAAGCTCATCGCGGGCGAGGCTGGGGTCGCCGTCGAGATGGTCCCGCTCGTGGTCGGGATGGCGGCGGCGTTCGTCACCGGGCTCCTGGCCATCGGGTTCCTCCTCCGGTGGCTGCGCACCCACCCGATGACGATCTTCATCGTCTACAGGCTCGTCCTCGCCGCGATCATCGTCGTCGCGGTCCTCGCCCGATGAGCCGATGGGGCCCGGCCCGGGCCGGCCGGATGGCGGCCCGACGACCCAGGGGGCCCGGCCCATGGAGATGATGAAGCGCCTCCGCCAGCGCATGATCAGCGACCTCGTCGCGCAGCGGCCCGTCCGCACGCAGCAGGAGATCGCGACGGCCCTGCGCGAGCGCGGCTATCGCGTGACCCAGGCGACCATCAGCCGCGACATTGCCGAGCTCGGGCTTGTGAAGGTCATGCGCGACGGGGTGCACGTCTACGCGCTGCCGGCCCGCCTCGCCGATGCCGACCCGACCGGTGAGGAGCGCGTCCGGGCGCTCCTCCGCGAGCTGCCGGTGGAAGTGGGGGAGTCAGGGACGATGGTCGTGGTGCGGACGCTGCCCGGCTCCGCGCATCCGATCGCGGCCGCGCTCGACCGCGCACGGTGGCCGGGCGTCGTGGGCAGCGTCAGCGGCGACGACACGGTCTTCATCGCGTGCCGCGACGTGGCGGCGCGCAGGCGCGTCTGGGCGCGGATCGTCGAGCTCGCGGAGTAGGCTGCCCGCCCACCGCGTGACCGTCCAGGCGCCCGGGATCGGTGCGCGGCGACCGCCGCCGGCCCGGCGACCCGACGCACGTCCCGACGCGAATCCTTTGCGCGGCTGGGCGCGGCGGGCTACCATACGCCGGACCGGACTCCCGGGCGCCGAGAACGGAGCGCCCTGGGGTTCTTTCGCTGTTAGACGACCCACTGCACGGCCCCAGCCGGAAGGATTGACCGAGCCGTGAACAACAAGCCCACGTACGTCTCCCGCGATGGTCTCGACCGGCTCCGCTCGGAGCTGGACGAGATGATCGCCATCAAGCGGCCTGAGATCGCCACGCGCATCAGCGAGGCGAAGGAGCACGGCGACCTCTCCGAGAACGCCGAATACGAGGAGGCGAAGAACGAGCAGGCCTTCGTCGAGGGGCGGATCGCGGAGCTCGAGCACAAGATCAAGAGCGCCGTGATCATCGACGAGGAACGCTCCAACGATCACGTGAGCATCGGCGCGACGGTCGAGGTGGACTCCGACGAGGGCCCGATCACGTTCACGATCGTCGGTTCCACGGAGGCCCGGCCGGCGGACGGCCGCATCAGCAACGAATCGCCGGTCGGCCGCGCGCTCCTCGGGAAGAAGGTCGGCGAGAAGATCGTCGTGAGGGTCCCCGCCGGGGACGTCGTCTACACGATCCGATCGATCGGCTGACGCCGCCGGCGAGGGTCCGGCGGGGCCGGCAGGGAAGGGACCCGCTCATGTTCTGGGCCGACGAGCTTGCCGCATCCGTCGACGGCCCCCAGGTCGTCAACGACTCCAAGACGCCGTCGGGGACGGTCCACGTCGGCAGCCTGCGCGGGCCGGTCATCCTGGACGTCATCGCCCGGTCGCTTCGCGACCGCGGCGTCGACACCACCCTCCTCTACGGCGTGGACGACCTGGACCCCATGGACGCGCAGGCGCTCCTGACCCCGGACGCCGTCGACCACGAGATGGGCCGTCCTCTGGCGCACGTCCCGGACCAGGCCGGCGACTGCCACCTCTCGTACGCCCGCCACCACGCCCAGACCTTCATCGATACCTTCGCCGGCCTCGGGATCCACCCCGACCGCTACTACTGGATGAGCGACATCTACCCGACGGGCGCGATGGACGTGTTCATCCGGACAGCTCTCGATCGTGCCGGCATCGTCCGCGAGCTCTACCGCCGCGTCTCGCACGTGGAGCGTCCCGAGGGCTGGCTCCCCGTGCACGTCATCTGCCCCACCTGCGGCAAGGTCGGGACGACGATCGCGCGGGACTGGGACGGCGAGTCCGTCGCGTACTCGTGCGAGCCCGACTACGTCACGTGGGCGCACGGCTGCGGCGCCTCCGGTCGGATCCGCCCGTTCGGCGGGACCGCGAAGCTCCCGTGGAACCTGGAGTGGGCCGCTCAGTGGAGCCTCTTCGGCGTCACGATCGAGCCGTGCGGCAAGGACCTCGCGACCGCGGGCGGCTCGCGCGACCGCTCGGACGCTCTCGCTCGCGAGGTGTTCGACAGGGAGCCCCCGATCAACGTCCCGTACGAGTTCCTCAACATCGGCGGCCGGAAGATGTCCACGTCCAAGGGCCGCGGTGCCGCCGCCCACCGGATGGCCGAGGCCATCCCTCCGGAGCCTCTTCGCCTCCTCTTCCTCCGCCCGCGACCGAACCAGGCGATCGAGTTCGACCCGGAGGGGACCGACGCCATCCCCCGGCTCTTCGACGAGCTCGACCGGCTCGCCGCGGCCACGGCAGGGCGCGAGGTCAAGGGCGAGCTGCCCCCGGACCCGGAGCGGATCTTCGCCCTCACCGAGATCGACCCCGCCATCGACCACCGCGCGTCGGCGGCCGCCTTCCGGCCGGCGTTCGCCCATCTCGCTCTCCTCGCACAGATCCCGGGCGTGGACGTCGCCGCGCGCGTCGCGGCCGAGAAGGGTTCGGGGCTGACCCAGCACGAGGGGACTCTCCTCGACGAGCGGCTCCGGGCGGCCCGCGCGTGGCTCGACGCCTACGCCCCTGACGACGCCCGGATCGCGGTCCGGATGGAGGGCCTGCCCGACCGGGCCGCCGCGCTCACCCCGGAGCAGCGGGCCTTCTGCGCCGCACTCGCCGAGGTGGCACAGGCGGATCCTCCGGCCGACGGAGAGGCATGGCAGGCGCTCCTCTTCCGCGTCGCAGCCGATGCCGGCGTGGGCAACGGAGCCGCGTTCCGCGCCGTGTACCTCGCCTTCCTGGGCCGGGCGAACGGTCCGCGCGCGGGCTGGCTCCTCGCGAGCCTCGACCGCGCCTTCGTCCTCGGCCGGCTCCGCGCCGCTGCCATGACGGATCCGACGGCCGCGTCGCCCCACGCGCCGGGAGCGATCTCATGAGCGTCGGCCTCCAGCGGCTCCGCGCGGAGCCGGACGTCATCCGCAAGGGGGCGAGCGACAAGGGCGAGGATCCTGCGCTCGTCGACCTCGCCCTCGCCCTCGACGAGCGCCGCCGCGCGCGACTGGGCGAGAGCGACAGCCTCAAGGCCGAGCGCAACGCCGCCAGCAAGCGGGTCGGCGAGGCCGTCCGTGGCGGCGCGGACCCCGCCGGTCCCGAGGTCGCGGGGATCCGGGCGTCCGCCGCGGCGCTCGGCGAGCGGATCGCCGCGCTCGACCTGGAGATCACCGGCATCGAGGCCGAGCTCGAGGAGGCGATGCTCCGCATCCCGAACCCGGCCGACCCGGACGTGCCCGTCGGCACCGCCGAGGACGACGTTACTGTCCGCACGTGGGGCGAGCTGCTCCCGCGCGTCGCGCCGGTCGAGGGCGAGGTGGGTGCCGACGCGGCGCCCGGCGGCGCCACGTGGGTGCGCCTCCCGCACTGGGATGTGGCCGAGAGCCTCGCCATCTTCGAGCTCGAACGCGGCGCGAAGATCGCGGGATCCGGCTTCCCCGTCTACCGCGGTGCGGGCGCCGCGATGCAGCGCGCCCTCATCGACTTCTTCCTCCGGACGCACACGGTCGAGAACGGCTTCACCGAGATCTGGCCGCCCGCCGTCGTGAACAGCGCCTCCGCGCGCGGGACGGGGCAGATCCCGGACAAGGAGGACCAGATGTACGTCGTCACGCGCGACGACCTCTATCTGGTCCCGACGGCCGAGGTCCCGGTCACCAACCTGCACCGCGACGAGATCTTCGATGCCGGCGCGCTGCCCGTCCGGTACGCGGCGTACTCGCCCTGCTTCCGGCGCGAGGCTGGCGCCGCGGGCAAGGACACGCGCGGGATCCTCCGGGTCCACCAGTTCGACAAGGTGGAGATGGTCCTCTTCGAGCGGCCGGAGGAATCGTCCGACGCGCTCGAGTGGATGGTCGGCCGCGCCGAGGACCTCCTCCGGCGGCTGGGCCTCGCGTACCGCGTCCTCCTCATGGCGACCGGCGACATGGGCTTCGTCCAGGCGAAGAAGTACGACCTGGAGGTCTGGGCGCCGGGCGTGGAGCGGTGGCTCGAGGTCAGCTCCTGCTCCAACTTCCGCGACTACCAGGCGCGGCGCATGCAGATCCGGTACCGGCCGGCGCCCGGCGCCAAGCCCGAGCTGGTCCACACGCTCAACGGGTCCGGTCTCGCGCTCGCGCGCGTCGTCGCAGCGATCCTGGAGACGTACCAGCGGCCCGACGGCACCGTGGACGTTCCCGCGGCGCTCAGGCCGTTCATGGGCATCGACCGGATCCTCCCGCCCGGCACCTGATGGTGAGCCGCGACCGGTCGCGCGCCGCCGTGCGGGGTGACCACGCCGGCGATGCCTCGTCGCCGGCAGGGCTGCGCGTCGTCACGCTGGCCGAGAGGCCGGACCTCGAGGACGTGCTCGACCGTCACAACGGGTCGGCGTGGCCCGCCTTCATGCTCCAGGACCCTGTCGCGGGCAGGCTCTGGCGCCACCTGCACGCCGAGCTCGCCGTGTGGCAGGTCATGCTGCTCGAGGAGGACGACCGGATCGCGGCGGCGGCGAACAGCGCGCCCTTCGCGTGGGACGAGACCTCGGCCGGCCTCCCCGACGGCTGGGACGACCAGTTCGAGCGGACCGTGGCCCAGCTCCGGGCCGGCGTGCCGCCGGACACGCTCGGTGCTCTCCAGATCGTCGTCGCTCCCTCGCGCCGCGGCGACCGCCTCGCCGGCCGGATGGTCGAGGAGCTGCGTCGACGCGCCCGGGCGGCCGGATACCGCGCCCTCGTGGCGTGCGTCCGTCCGACGGACAAGCACCTGTACCCCCTCGCCCCGATCGATCGATACGCGCATTGGACGCGCGCCGACGGCGCACCGTTCGACCCCTGGATCCGTCTTCACGTGCGGCTGGGTGGCCGGATCGACCGGCCGGCGCCGGCGTCGATGACGATCCGCGGGAGCGTCGCCGACTGGGAGGCGTGGACGGGACTCTCGTTCCCCGACAGTGGCGAGTACGTCGTGCCGCAGGCGACTCGCCCGCTGACGATCGACCGGGAGGTCGACCTCGGGACGTACCTCGACCAGAACGTCTGGGTGGTGCACGACCTGCCTTGACGCCCCACCCTGCAAGGGCGATGCTCAGGTCGGACGCAGAAGCCGGCAGAGGCCGACCGGGGGGCGGGGCGACATGACCGGACCGCACGTGCTCGTCGCGTACGCGAGCCGCAACGGCTCGACCGCCGAGATCGCGCAGGCGATCGCCGACGGCATCCGTGCGCGCGGGCTCGTCACCGATCTCCTTCCCGTCGCGAGCGTCTCGGACGTCGGGCCGTACGACGCCGTCATCGCCGGGTCATGCGTCTATATGCTCCGCTGGCATCCGGAGATGGTCGACCTGCTCCACGCGCACGAGCGGGCTCTCTCGACCAGGGACGTCTGGCTCTTCCAGAGCGGCCCGCTCGACGACATGCCGGAGACGCGCGAAAGGCCGCTTCCGGTCCCCGTCCAGACGATCGCCGACCGGATCGGGATCCGCGGGTACGTCATCTTCGGGGGACGGATGGAGGCCGGTGCCGCCGGGGTCCTCGAGAACCTCTTCTCCGTCGGCGGGCTCGGCGGCGATTTCCGCGAGTGGCCGCGCATCCGCGCGTGGGCGGACGCGGTCGCGGGCGAGATCCTCGCCCGACGACCGGTTCCGATCCCCGCCTGACACCTCCGCCGCCCTGACCTGCCGCCCCGACCCGCCAGCCGGGCTCGCACGGCATCAGGGTCGCGACGCCCTCGGGCCACGATCGTCGCCGGCAGGTACGATGCGGTCGTCGGCGGCCAGGGCTCGTCGATCCGGAGGGGTGCCGGAGCGGTTTATCGGAGCGGTCTTGAAAACCGCAAGGCCTCGCGCCTCGTGGGTTCGAATCCCACCCCCTCCGCCAGCATGACTCCGGCACCGCCGCGCGCCTGCCCGCCCGGCGCCCGTCCGGTCGGCTCCGGGTGCGGCGGGCCGGGTCCACGATCCGCCTAGGAGCAGCCGGAGGCGTCCACCGCGCGCCACATGCCGTCATTCCCGTTCGGGTTGTCGCGCGACATCGCGTTCTCCATGCCGCCCTGCGCCCCGACTCCCCAGGCCTGCAGCATGTTGCAGGCTCCGACGTACCCGTTCGGGGTGGGATCCGGCGCCGCCGACACGCTGCCGGCGAATGCCGTCAGGCTCAGCGCGACGAGGCTGGCCGCCACCGCCACACGGAGCCACCTGGGTGTTCGAGCCATGACCTTCTCCCTCCCTGTGCACCGGGCGCGTGCGCTCGGTGCGGTTGCTGGGGACGCCTCGACGAGATGGATGTTCGATGGCAGCGCTCAAGGAACGCTCAAGGGCCGATCTAGGGACGGGTCAGGGTCCTAGACTGGGCGCCTGTGTGCAGGAGTGGGGCCGTGGGTGGTGTGGAGTTCCGGATCCTGGGCCCGCTCGAGGTCATCGGACCTGAGGGTCCGATCGCGATCGGCAGCGCCCGCCAGCGCGCGATCCTCGCCGCCCTGGTCCTCCACGCCGGCGAGGCCGTCTCGGGCGACCGACTCATCGACGCGGTCTGGGGCGACGATCCGCCTACCAGCGCGCGACACACGCTCGCCGTCCATGTCTCCCGCCTGCGCCGTGCGATCGGATCCGATCGGATCGAGACCCTGCCCGGCGGCTACCGGCTTCGGGCCGACGGCGACTCCGTCGATCACCAGCGATTCGCTGCCCTCGTCGCCGAGTCGGCCCGCGCGATGGATGCGGGCGATCCGCGGACCGCGGCGGATCGGCTCGCGACCGCGCTCGCGCTGTGGCGCGGGCCTGCGCTGGTCGACCTGGATGGGACCGCCGCACGCGCCGAATGGATGCGACTCAACGAGGTCCGTTCTCTCGCCCTGGAGCGGTGGATCGACGCGGAGCTCGCCTGCGGCCACCACCTGGAGGTGGTCCCCGAGCTGCGGCGCATCGTCGCCGAGATGCCGCTGCAGGAGGCGTTCTCGGTCCGCCTGATGCTTGCTCTCTACCGATCGGGCCGCCAGGCGGAAGCCCTGGACGTGTACCTCGAGGCGCGTGCGACGCTCGACCGGGAGCTCGGAGTTGCACCGGGGGAGGAGCTCGAGTCGCTGCAGCGCGCCGTCCTCGGCCACGATCCCGCCCTGACGATCGCGGCCGCCGGCCCGCCCGATGGCGTCGGGTCGCGACACGGGGACGGCAGGCCCGATGGCGCGATGTCGCCGATCCAGCCGGCGACTCGGCGGGCCGAGGCGCGCCGCACGGTCACCATGCTCGTGGCGAACCTCCGGCGATCCACTCCGGCCGGCGAGCCTCTCGATCCCGAGTCTGTGTGCCCGCCGCTGGACCGCTGCTTCGAGGAGATGCGCACGGTCCTCGAGCGCCACGGCGGGAGGGTCGACCGCCCCCTCCGCGACACCCTCGTGGCCGCCTTCGGCATCCCTTTCGCTCACGAGGACGACGCGCTCCGGGCGGTCCGGGCCGCGTCCGAGATGCGCGAGACGCTCGCCCTGCTCGACGGTCGCCACGCGCGCGAGCTCCATGTCTGCTCCGAAGTGCGCATCGGCGTGACCACGGGCGAGGTCGTCGCGCGCCCGGACGACGGCTCTGTGACGTCGCTGACGGGCGACGCCGTGAGCGCGGCGAGCAGGCTCGAACAGGCGGCGGGCCCGGGGGAGATCCTGCTGGGGGAGGGGACGTACGACCTCGTCCGCTGGGCCGTGGACGCGACGGCGGCCGGCCCCATCGATCCGCGAGGCAGGAGCCGCCCCGTCGAGGCCTTCCGGCTGCTGCGGGTGGAGCCCGGCCTGGGCGTCCATGCGCAGCGGTTCGATTCGCCTCTCGTCGGCCGGGTGCGCGAGCGGCGCCTCCTCGAGTCTGCCTTCCGGCAGGCGACCGCCGAACAGACATGCCAGCTGTTCTCGCTGCTCGGTCCGGCAGGGGTCGGGAAGTCGCGGCTCGTGCACGAGTTCGCGCGGTCGATCCGGGCCGAGGCGCAGATCATCCGCGGCCGCTGCCCGCCGTATGGCGAGCGAGACGCGTTCTGGCCCATCGTCGAGGCGGTCAGGCAGGCGGCCGGGATCGCTGACAACGATGGAGCCGACACGGTCCGCGACAAGGTCGCGGCACTCGTCCGCGGTGATCCCGAGGCCGTGACGATCGCCGAGCACCTCGTCGCCCTTCTCGGCGCTGTCGAGGGCCGCTCGACCGGCGACGAGGCTGCATGGGCGGTGCGGCGCACCTTCGAGGCCATCGCCCGCACCCGCCCGCTCGTGATCGTCTTCGACGACGTGCAGTGGGGGGAGCCGTCGTTCCTCGATCTCATCGAGTGCCTCGCCGACACCTCCCGGGGCGCGCCCATCCTGCTGCTCTGCATCGCTCGCCCGGAGCTGCTCGAGGAGCGACCGGGCTGGGGCGGCGGCAAGCTGAACGCCGTGTCGGTCCTCCTCGGACCGCTGGCGCCCGCCGAGGTGACGCAGCTCATCCGCAACCTCCTCGGCGGCACCGGGGCGCCTGAGCCGGTCGAGCACAGGATCGTCGAGGCTGCCGAGGGGAACCCGCTGTTCGTCGAGGAGTTCCTGACGATGCTCCTGGAGGACCGCATCCTCCTCCGGAGCGGGGGTGAATGGGTCGCGACGCGCGACGGGGCGGCGATCTCGACGCCCGCCTCGATCATGGCGCTGCTGGCCGCCCGGCTCGATCGGCTGCCGGATGACGAGCGCACGGTCCTCGAGCGGGCGGCGGTCGTCGGGAAGACCTTCACCCGTGAGGCCGTCGAGGCGCTGGTCGAGCGCGCGTCGATGCCCGACGTGGTCCGGCGACTCGGCTCGCTCGTGCGCAAGGAGCTCATCCGGCCGAACGCGCCTTCGCCCGACACGCCCGATTCCTACCGGTTCAGACACATGCTCATCCGCGACGCCACCTACGCGGGCGTCTCCAAGCGGGAGCGCGCGGAGCTGCATGAGCGCTTCGCCGACTTCCAGGAGGTGGTGGCGGGCCCACGGCTGGCGGAATGCGAGGAGGTCGTCGGCTACCACCTCGAGCAGGCCGTGGCCTACCGGCAGCAGCTGGGCCTCGATGGCGAGCGGACCCGGCACCTTGCCAGGCGGTCCGCGCAGCTGCTCGGCGCAGCGGGTGTCCGGGCCCTCCAGCGAGGCGATGCTCTGGCGTCCGCCCGTCTGCTGGAGCGTTGCCGCGCGACCTGGCAGCGCTCGAAGGGCGGAGCTCCCGGGGAGGATCGGGGCGGCGATGGGTGAGGCTGCCGGCGCCGGTCGCGGTCGGGCAGCCGCCGCCGTCAGCGAGGCTCATCATGAGCGCATGGGTGTCCCCGTGCGACGCGGGGTCGCCGGTGCTTCGGAGGAGGGTTGGCGATGCCGCGCTTCATGGATCTGCACGACGGCTTCGGAGGCGTCACGCAGGAGCAGCTGAAGGCGGCGCAGGCCGCCGACTGGGCGATCGAGGGCGACGAGGGGGTCCACTTCGAGCATGCCTGGCTGGATCCGGAGGCGGGCAAGGTGTTCTGCCTGTCGACCGGTCCCAGCAAGGAGGCGGTGATGCGGATCCACAAGCGAGCTGGTCACCCGACCGCCGAGATCTACGAGCTGCCCATCGAGGTCTCCTGACGCGCCGGGCCCGGGACGAACGTCCCCGGCCCGGACGGGACGTCCGGGCCGTGCCGCAGAGGGCGCCGAGAGGTGCACTGTGGTGCGTGCGGCCGCGTTGTGTGCGACCCTAGACCGCCGACGCACCGAATCGAGGACCTCGCCGATCAGGATGCGAAGCCGATCCCTCCGCCTCGCCGCGACGATCGTCGGCGTCTTCGTCGCCTCCACCGTCGTCGCCGCGCCGGCGGTCGCCGTCGTGCCGCCGGCGCCGCCTCCCGTCGTCGTGAAGCCGTTCCCCGCGCAGCAGGATGCCTACCGCCCGGGCGAGCCCATCACGGTGAACACGGACATCCTCTCGTCGTCCGACATGGCTGCGTGGGCGATCGACCAGTACCTCGCGGCGCACACCAAGCTCCCGCCGCTCGGAACGGCGTTCGTCAAGGCCGAGCGCGACTACGGCGTCAACGCGATCGTCCTCGTCGCGATCGCGATGCACGAGTCCGGCTGGGGCACATCCGACATCGCGCGGATCAAGAAGAACCTCTTCGGGTACAACGCGTACGACCGCGACCCGTTCAAGTGGGCGACCACGTTCAGCTCGTACGCCGAGGGGGTCGACGTCGTCGCGCGGTACATCCGCGACGGCTATCTCCAGCCCGACGGCCCCTGGTGGACCGGCTTCCGGACGCTCCGGTCCGTCAACCTCGCCTATGCCTCCTCGCCGCACTGGCAGTACGGGGTCGTCCGGCACGCCAACTGGCTCATCGCCGAGGTTCCCACGCTCGCATCCCGGCAGCTGCGGTTCGGCACCGTCAAGCTCCCGGACGCGATGCATGCCGCGACGACGTCCCGGATCGCGGTGCGGTGGACCGCGAAGAAGGGCGCGACGATCCCCGCCGGGATCCGCTTCTCGGCGCGATGGACGCCGATCTCGATCGTCGAGACCGCGTCCGTCCTGCCTGACCGCCCCGCCGAGCCGGACTGGCTCACGGCTCGCGCGACCTCCGTGCCCGGGACCCTCACGCTCTCGGTGAAGGCACCCGCTGCGCCCGGATTGTGGCGCCTCGACCTCGACCCGCGCGACACGGACGGGGCCGAGCTGCCGAGTCCGGACCACCCGAAGATCGTCTCGTCGCTCGTGCGCGTCTACGCCCGCGGCGAGGCCGTCCTCGCGGTCGGCGCGTCCACCGATGACGCGCTCGTCGCCACGGTCCGCTCGTCGGGTCCGGGGGTGCTTCGTGCGGCCGAGGACCCCGCCACGCAGGACCTCGAGGCATGGGCCATCCCGCTCGACGCGACATCGCCCGCCGTCCGGCTCTCGTCGCTCCACGTCACGGAGTCCATCGGGCCGACCGCCGTCTCGCTCAAGGTCCCGCTCAAGAAGGCGCCGCTCCCCGCGCTCGTCGTCGTCCGGCTCACAGGGTCCACCGCGACGCGCTATGTCCCCGCGGTCGCCCTCGTGAAGCGCTCGTCGTCCGGCCGGATCGTGGTGACCAACCCGTGGATCGTCGACCCCCGCAGCGCCGACGCGATCGGCCGCACCCCGTCCGAGCCGGCCCCGGTCGACGTCGTGGGCACCGGGGTCGACGGCGTTCTCGGCGTCCGCCTCTCGGCTGCCGTCGTCGGCCTCATCGCGACGCCGCCGACGGACTCCTCGTCGACGACGCCCGCGACCGGCGGCCCGACGGCGCAGGGCGGCCCGGTCGCGTCGCCCTCGCCGTCGCAGTCGCCGGGTCCCTCCGCGGCGCCCGATCCGGTGCTCGAGACGTCGGGCAGCCAGGTCGTCGTTCGATCGATCGCGGTCACCGGCCCGGCCCGACCGTCCCTCGACGCCCCGTTCCTCCCTGCTCACGCCACTGGGACCCTCCAGCTGTCGGTCGACGGCATCGGCCCCGGCGTCCGGCTCGTCGTCGCCTGGCTCCAGCCCGATGGCGGCTCGCCCACGCCGTTCTGGATCGGATGGCTCGAGGTGGCCGGCTCGGCGCCCTGATCGGCGTGCCGGCTGCCCCCCAGCCACCTGCGCAGCGACGACCGCGGTGATGGGCGAACTCCCGCCCCTGGACCTCCGGGCTCCGACCCGCCTTCTCGTCCTGACGGGGGCGGGCGTCAGCGTCGAGAGCGGGCTGCCCGCCTTCAGGGGGGCCGGCGGGCTGTGGGACGGTCACCGGGTGGAGGACGTCGCGTCTCCAGAGGGCTTCGCGCGTGCGCCCGACCTCGTCTGGTCCTTCTACGCCGCCCGGCGCCGCGCGGCGGCGGCCGTCGAGCCGAACGCGGCCCATCGCGCGCTCGCGGCGTGCGAGACGCGCATGCGCGATCGCTTCCTCCTCGTCACGCAGAACATCGACGGCCTGCACATGCGGGCGGGGAGCGGTCGCGTGCTCGAGCTCCACGGCTCTCTCTGGCGGACGCGCTGCTCGGGGTGCGACCGCCCGCCCTTCGCCGACAGCTCGGAGCCGACCGCGACCCCGCGCTGCGACCGTTGCGGCGGCGCGCTCAGGCCCGACGTCGTCTGGTTCGGCGAAGCCGTGGACGCCGAGGCCGACAGGCGGACGAGGAGGTTCGTCAAGGACGCGGCGCAGGCGGGCGAGAGGCTCGTCTTCCTCGCGGTGGGGACGTCGGGGTCCGTCTGGCCCGCCAGCGGCCTCGTCCGGTACGCGGCCGACCTCGGGGCCGAGACGTGGCTGGCGAACCTCGACGAGGCCGACAACGCGGGGTGGTTCGACCACAGGGTGCTCGGGCCGGCGACCGCGGTCCTGCCGGCGCTGCTCGAGGTCTGAGCGGGGTTGGGCACGGCGGGTGCCGTGATCGCGGCGCCGAGCGGTGTTTGACATCTCCGGCGCGTCGCCCCTAGACTCGCGGCCACATCGCGAAGATCGGGCTGTGAACGGGACGAGTACCCGTCGCGGCGTCGGCAGAGAGACCCGGCGGCTGGTGGAAGCCGGGGCGACGACGGCGGCGAATGGACCCGGGAGCCTCCGGACCCAACGCGGGGCGGGACCGCCGCCCGGCAAGTAGGCTCCGGCGCAGAGCGCCAGCGTTACAGGGCAGCGCCGATCGGACGGCGGCATCGCCGCCGGGCCCGTCGGTCACGAGAGCGGCGTCGACGGACGCCGAATGCGGGTGGTACCGCGGAGGGCATGGCCTTTCGTCCCGGAAGGACGAAGGGCTTTTTTGTTGCACCGCGCGCCGGCGCACGCGGACCCGGAGGACAGGTCGATGCCGCTCACGAACCCGCTCAGCCTCGGCGAGGTGCGCCGGCTTGCCGCGGGGGCGGACACGGTCCTCCTTCGCGCGGAGCGCGACGCCGACCTCGAGACCCCGATCGGGGCGTTCATGCGTCTCGACGACGGCGGCCCGGGCTACCTCCTCGAGAGCGTCGAGGGCGGTGAGCGGGTCGGTCGATACAGCTTCCTCGGGGTCGGACCCCGGCGGATCCTCACGGTCGACGGAGACGGTGCGCGGGTCCAGGTCCGCCCCGTCGAGGAGACCCGCTGGGGCGCGGCGCTCCCGGTCGAGCCCCTCCCGTCCGCGGACCCGCTCGACGCGCTCCGCCGCTTCGTTCCACGCCGGCGCGTAGAGCCCCTCGCCGGGATGCCCCGGTTCATCGGCGGTGCGGTCGGGGCGCTCTCGTACGACGCGGTCTCGACCTTCGAGCCGACCGTCCCGCTCCCGGACGCCGATCCGGTGGGTGTCCCCCTCGCGACCTTCCTCGAGACCGACCTCGTCCTCGTCTTCGATCACATCGCCCACACGCTCTCGGCGATCGCCTCGCTTCACACGGAGTCGCCGCGCATCGAGGAGCGCTACCGGATCGCGGAGCGCGCCGTCTGGGAGGCGCTCGAGAGGACGGCGCGGCCGGCGCCGGCCGAATCGGCCTTCCGGGGTCCGGACGCCAGCGCCGCCGCGACCGATGACGCGCCGCTCATCGACGCGGGGATCGCCGCTGCCGACGAGGGGCGCACGAGCATGGGTCGCGACGCCTTCGAGCACGCCGTCGTCGTCGCGAAGGAGGCGATCGCATCGGGCGAGGCGATCCAGGTCGTCCTCGCCCGGCGTCAGACGCTCGACCTGCCCACCGGTCCCGAGGGTCGAGCGGTGGATGGGCTCGGCGTCTACCGCGCGCTCCGCCGCGTGAATCCCAGCCCGTACCTCTTCTTCGTCCGGACCCCGGGCCATGACGTCGTCGGGGCGAGCCCCGAGCTGCTCGTGCGGGTCACCGGCCGGCGCATCGCGACGCACCCGATCGCCGGCACGCGCCGCCGTGGCGCGGATCCCGTGGAGGACCGCCGCCTCGCCGAGGAGCTCCAGGCCGACCCGAAGGAGCGCGCCGAGCACGTGATGCTCGTGGACCTCGGGCGCAACGACCTCGGGCGCGTGGCAGAGCCGGGGAGCGTGGCGGTCACGAAGTACATGGAGGTCGAGCGGTACAGCCACGTGCTGCACCTCGTGAGCCACGTCGAGGCGAAGCTCGCCGACGGCCGCGACTCGCTCGACGCCCTCCGGAGCGTCTTCCCGGCCGGGACCCTCACCGGCGCGCCGAAGGTCCGCGCGATGCAGCTCATCGCCCGCGCCGAGGGCGAGCGGCGCGGCCTCTACGGCGGCGCCGTCGGCTACCTCGGCTACGACGGAGACCTCGACACGGCGATCACGATCCGCAGCGCCGTGCTCAGGGACGGCCTCGCGCACCTGCATGCGGGCGCCGGGATCGTGAAGGGCAGCGATCCCGCGGCGGAGTACCGCGAGACGGAGGCGAAGGCCGCCGCGATGCGCCGGGCGATCGATCTCGCGGCCGGACGGGCCGGGCCGGAGAGCGGGTCGCCCGCCCCTGGCGGCGACGCGGGCGGGAGCGCCGCTGAGGCGCGGATCGCGAGGGCCGTCTCGTGATCCTCGTCATCGACAACTACGACTCGTTCACCTTCAACTTGGTCCAGGCGCTCCAGGCCGCCGGAGCCGACGTGCGCGTCGTCCGCAACGACGCCATCGACCGGGCCGGCGTCGGGGCGCTCGCCGATGACGCGCAGGCCGACCTGCGGGGGATCGTCGTCTCGCCCGGCCCGGGCGACCCCGACGAGGCCGGCGTCAGCATGGACGCGATCCGCGTCGCGGCCGAGCGGGGGATCCCCGTTCTCGGCGTCTGCCTCGGGATGCAGTCGATGGGGGCCGCGTTCGGGGCGTCGATCGTCCGCGCGCCCACGCTCGTTCACGGCGAGGCATCCGCGGTGGATCACGACGGACAGGGACTGCTCGCGGGCATGTCGCCCGGCTTCCAGGCCGCCCGATACCACTCTCTCGTGATCGATCGAGCGACCCTCCCGCCCGACTTCGTCGTGACGGCGACCGCCGAGAACGGCGCCGTCCTCATGGGGATCCGCCACCGGACGCTCCCGCTCGAGGGTGTCCAGTTCCACCCCGAGTCGGTCC
>JAKAJU010000180.1 GCA_021813655.1 Chloroflexota bacterium
GCGGCTCAGGCCAGGCCTTGCCGCGGCACCCGGCGGTGGTCGCTTAGCGCTGCTTCCTTCCGGACCTGACGCGGTTCGCGATCCGCCGCTGCGCGGGACCCGACCCTCGACACCGCGCCGGACGACGGCACGCGACGACGGAGACCTCGGGGGGGGATTCAGCCCTGCTGGAGCGGATTGCAGGTACAGGGCACCGCTAGTTCCCCGCCTAGCACGGCGCCGGGAATCATAGCAGCAGGGCACGGATGGGGCCGGCGAGGACGATGGCGGAGAGGGAGGGATTTGAACCCTCGATGGGTTGCCCCATACCGCATTTCCAGTGCGGCGCCCTAGGCCACTAGGCGACCTCTCCGCGGGCGACATGCCACCGCCGAGCACCACGACGAACCGTGGCCGTGGCGCGTCCCGGCCGTGACGACGAGGCGTCGCGACCGGAGCGTGGCGGAGAGGGTGGGATTCGAACCCACGGTGCTTGCGCACACCGCTTTTCGAGAGCGGCACCTTCAACCACTCGGACACCTCTCCGCGCGGGAGGATACCAGAGGAGCCCGGGTGGAGGCCCGTTCGAGCGGGCTCCGCGTCATGCGCGGACGGCCGCCAGCAGCTCCTCGGCCTCGTCGCGCCGGATCCCCGAGACGACTCGAGGCCCGCCTCGGGCGCCGGGTGGCCGCAGCACCGATCCGACCGCGCCGGCCTCCGCGTCCGGGACGGCGTAGACGACCTCGGCGACCTCGCACGCAAGGAGCGCGCCGGCGCACATCGCGCAGGGCTCGAGGGTGGTGAAGATCGTCAGCTCGCCGAGGCGGTCCGGGCCGAGGCGCCGGGCCGCGTCGCGAAGCGTCACGAGGATCGCGTGGGCCGTGGGGTCGCCCTGGGTGCGGACCTGGTCGTGCGCTCGCCCGACCATCGCCTCATCGAGGACGGCGACAGCGGCGCCGGGCAGCTCACCCTCCTCGAGCGCGAGCCTCCCCTCGGCAAGCGCCTCTCCCATGAAGAGCTCGTAGTTCATGCCGGGATGATACGGCCGCGTCCCCCCGGGCGATGGGCGCGCACCCTCCGGGGATGCCCGAGGCGCGGACCGTCCGACGGCAGATGGCGCACCGCGGGGCATCGGACCGCGCTAGCATGGGCGCGGCCTGATTGGAACGGACCAATGACCCCGCGCAGCCCGACCGGCGGCGCGGGCGTGATGGATGGAGACGTCGATGGCTCGCGCGCGCCGGATCGGGATCCTCACGGGCGGGGGCGACGTCCCCGGCCTCAACTCCGTCATCAAGAGCGTCGTGTACGGCGCCGGGAACCTCGGGTTCGAGGTCGTGGGCATCCGCCGCGGCTGGGAGGGCCTCACGCACATGCGGACGGGTCCGGAGCTCGACCCGTCGTACACGATCAGGCTCGATCGGATCAACACGCGGACGATCGACCGGACGGGCGGGACGATGCTCCATACCTCCCGGACGAACCCGCGCAAGATGAGGGCGTCCGCCCTGCCGCCCACCCTCTCGGCCGAGCGTGCGGCCTCGATGCTCGTCTCCGACGGCGTCTACGACCTCACGCCGGTCGTCCTCGAGAACCTCGAGGCGCTCGGCATCGACTACCTCGTGCCGATCGGCGGGGACGACACCCTGAGCTTCGCGCGCACGCTCGACGCGAACGGCGTGAAGCTCATCGCGATCCCCAAGACGATGGACAACGACGTCCAGGGGACCGAGTACTGCATCGGCTTCTCGACCGCGGTCTCACGGGCGACCGAGCTCATCGGCCGGCAGCGGTCCACCCTGGGCTCCCACGAGCGGATCGGCGTCTTCCGGATCTTCGGGCGCGACGCCGGGTTCACCGCGCTCTACACCGCGTACGTCGCGTCGGCGCGCTGCCTCATCCCCGAGGCGCCGTTCGACCTCGACCATCTCGTCGAGATCCTCATCGACGACAAGAAGAGCAACCCGAGCCGGTACGCGGTCGTCATCGTCGCCGAGGGCGCGATGTGGCGCGGCGGCGTGCTGCGGGACGTCGGCGAGACCGACATGTTCGGCCATCGCCACAAGGAGAACGTCGGCGAGGCGCTCGCGGAGCAGATCAAGCGGCTCTCGGGCGAGGACACGGTCGCGAGCGAGCTCACGTACGACCTGCGCTCCGGCGAGCCGGACATGCTCGACAAGATGGTCGCGATCACCTACGCGAACATCGCGCTGGACCTCATCCGCGACGGCGTGAAGGGGCGGATGACCGCCGTCCTCGAGGGTCGGTACGCGCACGTCCCGCTCCCCGACCCGGCGCTCCCGCCGCGGACCGTCGACGTCGCCACGATGTACAACGAGGACCGCTTCCGCCCGCAGTACTCCGACCGGCTCGGCCTGCCGCTCCTCCTCCGCTCGGACGCGTGACCGGCGACGCGCGCGCGGCGCGCGTCGGCCCTCGCGGTCGTCGCGCCTGTGGCGCCGTCAGCCCTCCATGCCCGACAGCTCCCGGATGACCCGCGCGAGGGCGGAGTTGTCGTCGTCGCCGTGACCGCGGGCGATGAGCCCGTCCTCGAACGCCGCCGCCATCGCGGTGACCGGAAGCGTCACCCCGGTCTCGTGCGCGAGCTCGAGCACGATGCCGAGATCCTTCCGGTGGAGGGCGAGCCGGAACCCCAGCGGATAGTCGTTCGCGATCATCCGCGCGCTCCGGTTCGTGAGGATGAAGCTCGCCGCGAGCCCGCCGGAGAGCGCCGTCACGAGCTGGTCGGGATCGAGACCCGCCTTCATCCCGAGCACGAGGCCTTCGGCGACCGACAGGTAGCCACCGGCGATGACCGTCTGGTTGACCGCCTTGGCGACCTGGCCCGACCCGACGGGTCCGAAGTGCGTGATCGTGGTCCCCATCGCCTCGAGGACCGGCATCACCCGCGCGACGTCGGCATCCGCGCCGCCGACGAGGATCGAGAGAGTCCCCTTCTGCGCGCCCTCGGAGCCGCCGGTGACGGGCGCATCCACCAGGCCGACGCCGGCGGCGGCGAGCCGCGCGGCGAAGTCGCGCGTCCCGGCCGGCGCGATCGTCGAGCAGTCGACGACGACGGTGCCCGGCCGGGCGCCCTCCGCGACCCCGCGAGGGCCGAAGAGGACCGCCTCGACGTGGGGGGTGTCCGAGACGCAGATGACGACGATCTCCGAGGCCGCCGCGAGCTCCGAAGGGTCCGCCACCTCGGTCGCCCCGAGCGCGATCAGGTCCCCCGCGCGGCCGGGGGTCCGGTTCCAGACGCGCACCTCGAACCCGGCGCGCACGAGGTTCGCGGCCATCGCCGCGCCCATGGTCCCGAGGCCGGCGAATCCGACAGCAGTCATGCGATCACTCCTCTGATATGTGAGCTCTGTGTGGGTGTGGGCCGTTGGGTGGCGCGTCGCCGCGTCCGGCAGCACGCGGTGGGTGACGTGGCGAGGTTCAGGCCAGGCCCGGCCAGGCCTGGCCGGCCGGGGGCGTGGGGAGACGAACCGGGCGGTCGTCGCGGACGACGATCCCGGCCTTCACGACGACGACGGGCTCCTCGAGAGCGCGCACGTCGGCGAGCGGGTCGCCCGCGACCGCCACGAGGTCGGCGAAGCGGCCGGCCTCGAGAGTGCCGACGCGGTCGTCCCGGCCCATGAGCTCCGCTGCCGTGAGGGTCGCCGACCGGATGGCCTCGGCAGCGGTCATCCCGCATCGCACGTACCAGGCGAGCTGGCGGGCGTTCAGTCCGTGCGGATACACGCCGGCGTCGGTCCCGAACGCCATCCGGACGCCGGCGGCGCGCGCCTTCGCGAAGACGACGATCGCGGTCTCCATCGTCTCGTCGTTCTTCCGCAGGGTCTCCGCGGGCCAGCCCGCCCGGCGGCCCTCCTCGGCCATCCACTCGCCGTCGTAGAGATCCATCACGAGGTACGTGCCCGTCTCTGCGAGCATCGCGATCGCCTCATCGTCGAGGATGCTGCCGTGCTCGATGGAGCGGACGCCGGCCCGGATCGCGCGCCTCGCCCCTTCGGCCCCGTGCGCGTGCGCCGCGACGAACGCGCCGTAGTGGGCTGCCTCGTCCACCGCGACGCGCAGCTCCTCCTCGGACAGCTCCGGCGCACCCGGGACGCCGCCGCGCGTGAGGACGGCCCCGGTGGCGATGCACTTGATGACGTCCACGCCGCCGATGAGCAGGCGTCGGACGCGGTCGCGCACCTCGGCCGGGCTGGTGACCACCCCGAACCGGAGATCGTCGGGGAGGCGGATGTCGGGCGCGAGTCCGACCACGTCTCCTCCGCCCCACGGCGCCGTGATGTATGCCCCGGCCACCTGCATCCCCGGCCCCTCGACATCGCCGGCCACGATCGCGTCGCGCAGGTCGCGGCAGACGAACGCGCGGAAGGACCCGAGGTCGCGCACGGAGGTGAAGCCGGCGCGCAGCGTCGCGCGGGCGTTGCGGACCCCGAGGAACGCCTCCTGGGCGGCGGTGGTCGAGGTGGCGGGGACTCCTGCCTCCTGCACGTGCCCCACGAGGTGGGTGTGGCAGTCGATGAGGCCCGCCACGACGCTCAGGCCGGAGAGATCGAGCGTCGCAGACTCGGCAGTCGTGGGCGCCTGCGAGCCGGGTACCACCGCCGCGACACGCCCGTCCTCCACGACGATCGCGCGATCCGGCAGCAGCGCGCCGGCGCGGACGTCGAGGAGGCGGCCCGCCCGGATGACGATGCGCTCGGTCACGGGACCGACGGTACCAGAGCCGGCACCGAGCGGCGCCGGCGCGAGCGCGGTGCGGACAGCGCCGCCTCCGGCGTCACCAGAGGTCGCCGACCGTGAACCCGTCGGGGAACGGGTCGTCCGGGTCCACGACATACGACGCGAAGCCCGTGATCCACGCGGTCCCCGTGATCTCGGGGACGACCGCCGCGTAGGGGCCCACCGTCGTCTCCTCGATGAGCCGGCCGGTGAAGACGGTGCCGAGGATCCCCTCGTGGACGAACGGCTCGCCGATACCCAGGCGGCCGCGCAGGTGGAGCGCGGCCATCTTGGCGCACGTGCCCGTCCCACACGGCGAGCGATCGATGACCCCGGTCCACGTGGACGGCCTGTCCCAGTCCACCTCGCCCGTCGAGACCGTCACGACGTTCTTCCGGTGCGCGTCGGGTCGCGATGGCTCGCCCGAGAGCTGGCCGATCGAGACGCCGGCGAAGGCCGGCTGCTCGGGATGGGTGACCGGCAGCTGCTCCCGGGCGGCCGCCTTCACGAGCTCGGTGATGCGCGTGATGTCGCGGCCCTCGTCGGGGGTGAGGCGCAGCCCGAAGCGGGCCGCGTCGGCGATGACGTACCACATGCCGCCCCACGCGACGTCGACGTTCACGGTCCCGAGGGTGGGCACGTCGATCGGGGCGTCGATGTGGGCCGCGAAGGCCGGGACGTTGCGGAACGTGACGCCGGTCACCTTCCCGTCGTGGCAGTCGGCCCGGACCCTGATGAGTCCGGCGGGCGCCTCGAGCGTCAGCTCGGTCACCGGCTCCGTCATCGGGAGCATCCCGGTCTCGAGCAGGACCGTCACCACGCAGATCGTGTTCGTCCCGGACATCGCCGGGTACTCGACCTGCTCCATGATGACGAACCCCGCGTCGGCCTCCGGGCGCGTGGGCGGGAGGATGACGTTACAGCAGACGGCGGGGTAGCCGCGGGGCTCGCGGAGCATCCGCCGGCGCAGGTCGTCGCCGTGCTCGGCGAGATGGCGCATCTTCTCGAGCATCGAGGCGCCCGGGACGTCGAGGACGCCCCCGACGATGACCCGCCCCGGCTCGCCGCACGCGTGGGCATCGACCGCCTGGATCATCCGCGAGAAGCGCACGGCTCACCTCCCCTCGCCGGGCGGGCGAACGCCCGCGCCGAATCCGGGCCATCGTACGCGGCGGGATCGGCCCATGGACGCGCCGGCCCAGATGGGAGGCGTGCCCCGCGCCTCCGGCGAACCACGCGGGCGGCGGGCGCATCCTCGCGACCACGGCGAGCGGGATGTCGCCGACCGGCCCTGGGGTCCGGATCGCCTCACGGGTCGCGTCCAGGGCAGCGATCTCCGGGAGCTCCCGGCGGCCCCGGACGCGGTCGGCCAGCCCGATGCGGGCTGTGCACACGGGCGGGGGGATGGCGCGGACGGGCCGGGCTACGATCGTCGTGATCCGTGCCCGTACCCGCAGGGAGCCGCCGCCGTGACCGCGATCCTCTTCCGCTCCGCCCGGCTCGTCGACGGCCTGGCGGATGAGCCCGTCGACGGCATCGACCTCCTCGTCCTGGACGGTCGGATCGCGGAGATCGGGCCTCGACTCGCCCCTGCCCCATCCGGCGACGCCGTTGTCGTTGACCTGGGCGGTCTGACGCTCATGCCCGGGCTCATCGACGCCCACGTCCATCCGACCGCGACGGAGATCATCGAGGACTTCCAGCGGCCGATGCCCACGACGCTCCGCGCGCACCACGCCGGGGTCCGCCTCGCTCGCATGCTGCGGCGCGGGTTCACGACCGTCCGTGACGCGGGGGGCGCCGATGCGGGGCTTCGGATGGCGACGGAGCAGGGCCTCATCGACGGCCCGCGGCTCCTCGTCGCGGGCAAGGCCCTGAGCCAGACCGGCGGGCATGGCGACGACCGGCAGGTGACGGACGGCGACGCGCCGGCCGGCGCGTATCCGGGCGAGTTCGCGCGGATCGCCGACGGGGTGGAAGGAGTGCGCCTCGCCGCCCGGGAGGAGCTCCGGCGGGGCGCGGATCACATCAAGATCTGCGCGTCGGGCGGCGTGATGTCGGCCACGGATCCAGTGGACATGACTCAGTACGCGGACGACGAGATGCGCGCGATCGTCGCCGAGACAGCGTCCCGCAGGACGTACGTCATGGCGCACGCGTACGGGCCGGACGCGATCGTCCGGGCGGTCCGGTGCGGGATCCGGTCGATCGAGCACGCGAACCTCGTCGACGAGACGGCGGCCGCGGAGGTCGCCGCGCACGACGCCTGGGTCGTCCCGACGATGGTCGCCTACGAGGGGCCGGAGCACCTCGGGCGCCAGGCCGGGGTCGACGAGTGGCGCCTCGCGAAGAACGATGAGGTCAGGCGCGCCGGGCTCGGCGCCTTCGCCGTCCTGCGACGAGCGGGGGCGCGGATCGGGTTCGGGACCGACCTCCTCGGCGCTCTCGAGCAGATGCAGCCGCGCGAGTTCGCGATCCGGGCCGAGGTGGAATCGGCCGCCGACATCGTCCGGTCGGCGACATCGGTGAACGCGGACCTCATCGGCCGGCCGGGTCTCGGGCGACTCGTCGTCGGCGCGACAGCCGACCTCATCGTCGTCGACGGAGACCCGCTCGCCGACGTCGGCGTCCTCGCGCGGCCGGAGGAGTCTCTCCGGATGGTCGTGACGGAGGGGCGCGTCCGGGTCGACCGGATGAGCTGACCGCGGCGCCGGCCACGCCGGGCGGGCGGAGGCCAGCCTCAGCCCGCCGGGACCGTCCGCATGAGAGCCAGGATGTCGGCGAGGTTGGCCGTGGCGAGCGCGATCACGGAGTCCCCGGCACCGTAGTAGAGCGAGAGCGTGCCGGTCGCCTCATCGAGGACCCAGCCCGTCGGGAACACGACCTTGTTGACGTCGCCGCCGCGCTCGTACGGCGCCTGCGGCCCGAACACCCACTCGTCGGTCCGTCGCAGCACACGGCGCGGGTCGTCGAGATCGAGCAGGGCGAGACCGACACGGTAGATCGGGCCGGAGGCCGTCCCGTGCGCACCGTGGTAGCAGACGAGCCACCCGTCGGCCGTCTCGAGCGGGGGCGGCCCCAGGCCGATCTTCCCGGCATCCCACCAGGCGCCATCCCGTGCCTCGAGCAGGAGCTCGTGGTCGCCCCAGTGATGCAGGTCCGGCGAGTACGAGATCCAGATGTGCGCACCACCCCGCAGCGGCGACGGTCGATGGATCATCGCCCAGCGTCCGTCGATGCGTCGCGGGAACAGGGCCGCGTCCTTGTCCTCCGGTGGCATCGCCGGCCCGAGCCGCCGGACATCGGTGAAGTCACGGCTCATCGCGAGCGAGACGAGCGGACCCCGACGGCTGTACGCCGTGTACGCGATGACCCACTCCTCGCGCTCCGGGAGCCAGGTGAGCCGCGGGTCCTCGCAGCCCCAGATCTCCTCGGGATGACGATCGGGCTCCGGGACGATGAGCGGCTCCTCGTCGAACCGCCACGCCGTCGCGCCGTCGGCGCTCCGCGCGACGATCAGGTGGGAGATGCCGCGGAGGTCCTCGACGCGGACGAGCAGGAGCGTCTCACCCCCGACGCGGCCGGCCCCCGGGTTGAAGACCGAGTTCGCGCGGTACGGCAGGTCGGCGACCGTGAGGATCGGGTTCGACGGGTGGCGGTCGAACAGCTCCTGGAGCGCGGCGCGGGTCATGCGCGGACGCTGACGAGCCTGCGCCTGGTCGGGCGTGGCCGTGCGGCCGCGGCCGCGACCGCGGCCGCACGCGACCGGATCGACCGCATCGTCTCGAGCGCGGTCAGCCACATGAGGGTGGATTCGGCGCCCTGGTTGAGGTTCACGCCGCGCGGAGACAGGCCGTCGTGGCATCCGCCGGTCGAGGCGTCGGCGACGGGGATCCCGGCGTCGTTGCCACCGAGGAACCACGCGTAGGCCGCCTCGGCGGCGCGCCGGTACGGCTCGTCGTGGGTCTCCCGGAGTGCCGCCGAGGCGGCGAGGATCATCGCCGCTGGCTCGATGGGCTGCTGGTCGAACCGGCTGCGCGCTCCGTCACGCGGCCACCATCCGTCGTTGCCGACGGGCGAGAACGAGCTGTCGGGCGATGTCTGGACGCGGATGAGCCAATCGAGCACGCGGAGGCCCATCCGACGGAGATCCGGGTCGGCGAGCCGATGCCCGGCCACGATCAGCGCGTGCGGCAGGAGGGCGTTCTCGTAGGTGAGCACCGACTCGGGCCATGGCCAGCCGCCGTCGAGGTCGAGCCCGCCGAACGCACGCCCGAGCCGACCGGCGAGGCCCACGAGCGTCCGCAGCGAATCGCCGGGCAGGCCGGCGTCGAGGGCCGCATCGCACCCGAGGATCGCCGACGAGACGGCGCGCGGGGACGTCAGGCGGCGCGCCATCGGCAGGGCGGCCTCGAAGAGGGAGCCGGCCTCCCGCCGCACGGCGGCCTCGGGTCCGTCACGGACCGCGCTCCCGAGGGCGAGCAGCGCGCGACCCTGGCTGTCCTCGGACGAGACGGCGTCGAGCCATGCGCCATCGGCACTCCGGAAGTTCCGGAACGACGCCGTCGCCGGATCGAAGGCCGCGCGGAGGAAGGCGAGGGATCGTCGCGCGTCGGGTGCCACGGCCTCCCAGCCGAGCTCGTGGGCGTGGAGGAGGTCGACGGTGAGCGCCCGGGCGACGTCGTCCGTGCAGTAGCCGAACGACCGATCCGGGACGGTCCGGCTCGCGTGCTGCCAGATGCCCAGGGGCCCCCCGAGCTCCTCGAGGTGCACCCGCCGCACGGGGTGGAGCGGGCGGTCAGACACGGGCGGGCGCCATGGTGTCGAACGGGACCATCACCGGTCCCGTGGTCGCGACCGGTCCGGCGGCCACGACGGGACGCGAGACGCGGGCGAAGACGCGGCGATACCCGATCCCGACCTCGGACCAGAGCATCCGACGGCTGTGCTCGTGGGCGCGCCTCCCGTACGCCGCTCGCCACTCCGGGCTCCGCGCAAGCTCGACGAGCGCATCCGCCAGAGCCTCGACGGAGCCTGCCGGCACGAGCCGGCCACGGCCGTCCGCGAGGCGCTCGCTCGCGTACGCGTACGGCGTGGAGACGATCGCCTTGCCGGCGCCCATCGCGTACGAGAGGGTCCCCGACACGATCTGCTCCAGGTTCGGATACGGCGTCACGAAGATGTCCGCCGCCTCGAGCCAGGTCCCGAGCTCGACAGCGTCCACGAAACGCCCGATGAACCGGACGTGGTCGCTCACGCCGAGGGACGCCGCGAGCGCCTGGAGCTTCCGTCGATACGACTCCCCCTCGCGCCGGAGCATCTCCGGGTGGGTGGCGCCGACGATGACGTAGAGCGCGGACGGGTCGGCCCGGACGACGGCCGGCATCGCGGCGATCGCCGATTCGTATCCCTTGCCCGGCCCGAGGAGGCCGAAGCTCAGGATCACCATCCGGCCCGCGAGGCCGAGCTGCGGCTTCACGGTGTCGGGAGCGACGAGGGGGAGATCCGGGACGCCGTGCGGGACGATCTCGAGATGTGCCGGATCGATCCCGTAGGAGCGCTCCAGGAGCTCGGCGGCCGAGGTCGACATGACGATCGTGGCGGCGGTCGCCTTCACGAGGTCGGTCAGGATCCGCTGCTGCGACGGGGTCGGGTGCTGGAGGACCGTGTGGAGCGTGGCGACGGTCGGCGTCCGGAGGGCGCCGACGAAGTCGAGGACGTGGGCGCCGTCGGGTCCGCCCCAGATCCCGTACTCGTGCTGCAGCGAGACGACGCCGATGGGGCTTGCGTCGAGCGCACGGGCGACCCGCAGGTAGTCCTCGCGGACGTCGCGGCGGATGCGATGGCGGACCTCGATCGGGTACTGCCCGGGCCTCTCCGGCGGATCGAGCGCGACGACCTCCCGGTCCCCGACCGCGAGCGCGAGATCGGCGGTGAACGTCGCGATCCCGCAGCGGACGGGCGCGTAGGTAGAGACGAATGCGGTCTTCGCGATGGGGATCTCCTGTCGTGGTGCGTCCCCTGCGGGCACCGACGGTGCCTCGAGGCGGCTCTTCTCGGACCTGACGGCATGCGCACGGCCCGTTCGAGACGAGGGGGTCGACCACGCGGATCATCGCCGCAGGAGCGGCGACCTCCCCACCCTACCCTGTATCGCCGGATGTCACAAGCGACGCGGTGGATGACCGCCGCCCTGGGGAGCCCCGGCCTTCCTCACCCGGCCGACGTCTTCCTTCGGATCTCCCCCGCGTGCCGGAACAGGACCCAGTTGAGGAGCGCGAGGTAGAGCAGGAGGAGGATCACCCCGATCGCGCCGAGCGTGATCCACAGCCTGAGCGTGTCGGCAGCCGACGCGATGTCGGCGCGCAGCTTCGCGATCTCCTGCTGGACCTCGCCCAGGCCGTCCGACGCCCCCTGGACCCGTGCGCTGACGTCGTTGGCGGCCTGCGAGACCGCCGCGGCAGCCTTGTTCACGGGCCCCTGGCCCGGTTCGATCGCGATGAGGGCCATGACCTTCGCATCGAGCTCCTGCAGGCGCGCGTCCAGTGCCGACAGGGCGTCAGCCGGTCCCTGCGGTATCGAGACCCCCGGCAGCAGGCGGTCGAGCGTCGCGAGCACGTCGCCGATCGACACCGCGGTCTCCCGCAGGTCGGCGTACCGCGTGCGCAGGTTCTGGTATCCATCCGAGACGCTCGTGAGCGCGCTCCGCAGCCCGTCGAACGCGTTCGGCAACGGATTCGGGTCCGCCGCGATCGCCGCGGCGATCTCCGACACGCTGCTCACCCGCCCGGAGATCTCACCGACCCGCGTCTGCGCCTGGTCGAGGATCGGTCCCGTCTTCGCGATCTGTGCGTCGATCCGCCCGGCCACGTCGTCGACGGTGCCGACCGCCCACCCGCGCCCCATGACGACGCCAACGGCGAGGAGCAGGCAGACGACGAGTCCCCCGATCCCGAGGAGCTGGCCGACGGTGCCGAGCACCCGGTCCCGCCTCCGCCGCGTGGGCCGCGGAGCCTGAGCGGGAGGGAGCGGCGCCGGAGCGGAATCGGGCGGGGCCGCCACGGTCTCGGGCGGGGCCGCCACGGTCTCGGGAGCGCCAGCAGCAGGCGACATCCCCGATGCGGGTGCACCCGTCGGGGGCGTCCCATCCGGCTGCATCTCGGTGGTCATCGTGCCCTCCCGCGGGAGCGCCGCGTCCGCCCCAGGTGGGCGCCGGGTCCGCAGCGACCTGCCGGCAGCCTACTCCTGCGGAAGGCGGGCACGCCACGCGGCGGTCGAGAGGGAGGTGGCGCGCCCGGCGGGACTCGAACCCACGACCTTCAGGTCCGCAACCTGACGCTCTATCCACTGAGCTACGGGCGCACATGCCGACGGGACGCTGGCGGAGAGGGAGGGATTCGAACCCTCGAAGCAGCTTACGCCACTTGGCGGTTTAGCAAACCGCTGCACTAGGCCTCTATGCGACCTCTCCGTCCCGTGGCGACCGGGATGATAGCACGGGGTCGTGCCCGGACCGGCGCTCCGTTGCCCGTGCCGCCGGAGGTGCCGGCGCGGCGACGCGTCCCGGTGATCCGGCGGGGCGGGCGTCACCTGTCGGTGACACTCCTTCGATATGGCAGTACTGTGTTTTGGGATGAATGTCACGATCCCCGGTGACAAGCGGCCGTCGTGATGGGCCGTGATCGGGTGTGTACTCGGCGCGCTCGGTCGGGACCCCGCGGACGCCCAGACGGCGGGAGGGGCCCACCACCCGGCCGGTACCCGCGGACCTGCCAGCGGACGAGGGCAGGGACAGGAGGCGGTTCGTGACTCTCCTCGGGTGGGTCATCCTCGCGGTCGGTTCGGTGCTCGTGGCGGTGGTGGCCCAGCTCCTCATGAGGACCGGGTTCCCGTATCGGTGGATCGTGACTGCCGTCGCGACCTTCGTCGGCGCACTCGGGACCAGCGAGTGGCTCTTCGCGGGCACGACCCCGGAGATCGAAGGGATCGCCGTCGTGCCGGCCATCGTCGGTGGCCTCGTCGTCGGCATCATCGTCGACCTGGTCGCGCAGTGGTACATCCGTCGGGAGATCCCCGGCGGGCAGGGACATGGGTCGCCCGTTCGCTGACGGACGGAGCGACATGACGGGGCCCGTCGGCAGGCGACGACGGGCCCCGTTCGCGCGCATCCTGGGACCAGCAGCGCCGAGGGCTCGATGAACGCCATCTCCACGGGACACGCGCCGGATCGACGGTCGGGACTCCGCGAACGGAAGAAGGCGCGTCTGCGGGCGGAGATCCGCGATCAGGCGCTGCGGCTCTTCGTGGAGCAGGGGTACGAGGCGACGACCGTCCAGCAGGTGGCCGAGGCCGCGGAGATCTCGCTCTCGACGCTCTTCCGGTACTTCCCCACCAAGGCTCAGCTCGTGCTGTCGACCGACCTCGCCACCCTCGTCCGCGACGCGCGCGGGCGCGCGTCGCCCTCGGACACGGTGTTCGATTCGATCCACGCCGCCCTGCGCACGAGCTTCGACGATCTGTCGCGCCTCAGCGCGACCGGCGATCCGGACGACGCGAGGATCCTGTACACGCTCGCCCGGGCACGGGAGGCGCTCCTGGGCGAGGCGACCGGGATGGTCGGCCTCTTCGCCGAGCTCATCGGCGAGGACTGGGGCCGCGATCCGCACGATCCGCTCGTGCAGGCCGCGGCCGGTGGCGTCGTCGGCATCGGGATCGCGGCCTGGACCGCCGACCGTGACCTCGGGCGAGAGGCGGCCTTCGCCATCCTCGCACGCGGCATGCGGGCCCTCGAGGCCGGGTTCCGGCCGTGAGCGCGCCATCTCACGCGCAACCGGCCGAGGGCGTCGCGACCGGTCTCGGCGTCGACCCGACAGAGGGACTGCCGACGGGCGAGGCGCTCCGCCGGGCGATGGAGGCCGGACCGAACGCGCTGGAGGAGGTCCGCCGCGAGCCCGTCTGGCGGATGGTCCTCGAGGCGCTCACCGAGCCGTTCATCATCATGCTCATCCTCGCGGGCGTCCTCGCCATCCTCGTGGGCGAGGTGCGCGACGGCGTCCTCGTCCTCATCGCGCTGCTGCCGATCGTGGGCGCGGACGTCGTCACGGAGTACCGCGGTGAGCGTGCGCTGGAGGCGCTGCGCGAGGCGTCCGCACCGGTGGCTCGCGTGCGCCGGGACGGGGTCGCCGGGATCGTCGCCGCCGACTCTCTCGTCCCTGGCGACGTCGTCCTGCTCCAGGCCGGGGACGTCGTGCCGGCCGATCTGCGGGTCGTCCGGGCAGACCGACTCCTCGTGGACCGGAGCGTGCTCACGGGCGAGTCGATCCCCGAGCAGGCCCGCGTGGAGCCCGACGCGGCCGATGCCGCGCTCACGAGCCGACGATCCATGGCGTACTCCGGCACGAGCGTCGTCGGGGGACGGGGCGAGGGCATCGTCGTCGCGATCGGCGGGGCTACCGAGTTCGGGAGGATCGCCGGCAGCCTCGCGTCGGAGGAGCGGCGTCGCTCCCCGCTCCAGCGGGAGCTCGACAGGCTCGTCCGGATCCTCCTCGTCGTCGCACTCGCGCTCATCGCCTTCACGGTCGGCATCGGCTTCGTGCGCGGCCACTCCCTGGGGGAGAACCTCCTCGCGGGCGTGTCCGCGGCGATCGCCGCCATCCCGGAGGAGCCGCCCGTCCTGCTCGCGGTGATCCTCGGCCTCGGGGCGTACCGGCTGCTGCGGCGCGGCGTCCTCGTCCGCCGGCTCAACGCCGAGGAGACGCTGGGGGCGGTGGATCTCATCGTCACGGACAAGACCGGCACCATCACGCAGAACCGCCTCGCCGTCTCGTCCGTCCGCACGCCGGACGGGCCCGTCGCCGATCCGGACGTGCGCCGGGCGCTCCTGGAGAACGCGCTGCGCGCGGAGGAGGATGCCTGGCCGGGCGAGGAGATCGCGCCGACGTCGTTCACGCGCGCGCTGCGCGCGGCCGTCACGGAGGCGGGCGGGAGCGCCCGGCTCGACGCTGCCGATCTCGAGACGGCGATCCCCGCAACGGACCAACACCCGGTGACCCGCACGGAGGCGCGCCGCGACGGCCGGGTCGAGGGCCTCGCCCTCGGCGCGCCCGAGGTCGTCCTCGGGTACGTGGCGGACGAGGACGACCACGCGGACGGGAACGGTCCGTGGGCCGACCTCATCGAGGCCTCCGCGGCCGCCGGAGAGCGTCTCGTGGCCCTCGCCAGGCGGGTCGACCACGGGCCGTGGCAGATGCAGGCGCTCGTGGGCTTCGCCGACCCGATCCGCCCTGGCATCGCGGACGCCATGAGCACGGCGCGCGGTGCGGGGATCCAGGTCATCGTCGTGACGGGGGACCATCCCCGCACGGCATCGACGATCGCGCGCGAGGCCGGGCTCGACGCGGATCACATCGTCGTGGGCGAGGAGCTCGCAGCGTGGGACGACGCGCGGCTCGCGGAGGCCCTCCCCGACCTCCATGTCGTCGCGCGGTCAACACCCGAGCAGAAGCGGCGTCTCGTGGGCGCCGCGCGGACGGACCACCGGATCGTGGCGGTCACCGGCGACGGCGTGAACGACGCACCGGCGCTCCACGGGGCGGACGTCGCTGTCGCGATGGGGAGCGGGACCGCGGTGGCACGTGAGGCCTCGGACCTCGTGCTCGGCGACGACAGCTTCGCGACGCTCATGTTCGGCCTCGCCGAGGGCCGACGCATCGTGGACAACGTCCAGAAGGGGCTCGTCTTCCTCCTCTCGACGCACATGGCCTTCCTCGGCTTCATCTTCATCTCGACGGTGTTCGTCTCCGAGAGCCAGGTCCTCATCCCGCTCCAGATCCTCTGGATGGAGCTGTTCATCGATCTGTCCACGTCGATCGCCTTCGAGCGAGAGCCGCCCGAGCCGGACCTCATGACACGCCCCCCGCGCTCCACCACGAAGCCTCTCCTCACCGACCGGATCCTCGGAGGCATCGCGGTGGCCGGGACCTTCACGGCCGTCGCCGCACTGGTCGTGATGCTCACGCATGGGGGCTCGTTCGAGCACGCGGCGTGGCTCGCGTACACGATCCTTGTCGTGGGGCAGTGCGCACGCGCCTACTGGAACCGGAGCATCCGAGAACCGATCCACCGGTTGGGGCGGAACGGGTTCCTGCTCGGCGCATGCGTCGCCGCGGTCGCGATCCAGCTCCTGATCCCGTACGTGCCGCCGCTCGCCGAGGCGTTCCGGGCGACGCCGCTCGACGTGGTCGACTGGGCCCTGGTCCTCCTCGTCGCGGCCGTCCCCGCCATGGTGGCCGAGGTCGTCCGGACGGCCGGGCACGGACGGTTCGTCTGGATCGCGTGAGAGGAGCCTCGCCGCGGCCCGACGGGCCTGTCCGCTTGGGACCGCGCGGCCGCGCCGCCTCCGCCCGCGCCTGCTCGCGTTGACAGGCGCGGGCCGTACCGCCTACGCTCGCACCCTCATGAGGACGCCCGCGTTCTTTTACCCCCGCCCGGCATGACCGAGTCCTGGCAGTAGGCCCGGACCGCGGGTCGTGCCGGGTGAGCAGAGGTGGCGAGCCTCTGCTTTTTTCTTTGTCCCGGGGCCTCTCCGGAAGGGACCATGTCGATGTTCGTCGTGATGGCGCCGAACGCCACCGAAGACCAGATCAACAGCGTCAAGAGTCATATCCTCGCGGAGGGCCTCGCGGCGCATGAGAACCGGGGCACCGAGCGTGTCGTCCTCGCCGCGCTCGGCGAAGTGGGGCCGCGCAAGGACGTGCTTCAGAGCCGGTTCGCGGCCCTGCCGGGAGTCGAGTCCGTGACACCGATCAGCCGCCCGTTCAAGCTCACGTCGCGCGAGTTCCATCCCGAGGACTCGGTCATCCGGGTGCGCGACGTCGCGGTCGGCGACGGGTCCTTCACGGTGATGGCCGGACCCTGCTCGGTGGAGTCCCGCGACCAGCTGTTCGAGACCGCGGACGCGGTCGCCGCGGCGGGCGCGAAGGTCCTCCGGGGCGGCGCGTTCAAGCCGCGCACGAGCCCCTATTCCTTCCAGGGCCTCGGCCTGGAGGGCCTGCGGCTCCTCGCCGAGGCGCGCGAGCGGACCGGTCTGCCCGTGGTCACCGAGGTGATGGAGCCGGCGCAGGTGGATCTCGTCGCCGAGTACGCCGACATCCTCCAGATCGGCGCCCGGAACATGCAGAACTACTCGCTCCTCATGGCCGTGGGCCGCGTCGCGAAGCCGGTCCTGCTCAAGCGCGGGTTCTCCGGGACGATCGAGGAGTGGCTCATGGCGGCCGAGTACGTCATGAGCAGCGGCAACCCCAACGTCATCCTCTGCGAGCGCGGGATCCGGACGTTCGAGACGTACATGCGCAACACGCTCGACCTCGGCGCGGTCCCGCTCCTCCACCACCTCACCCACCTGCCCGTCATCGTCGACCCGTCGCACGCGACGGGCAAGCGGTTCCTCGTCAAGCCGCTCGTCCTCGCGGGAGTGGCGGTGGGGGCGGACGGCGCGCTCCTCGAGGTCCATCCGCGACCCGAGGAGGCGCTCTCCGACGGCGAGCAGTCGCTCACGCTCCCGCTCTTCCGCGAGATCATGGATCTCGTCGGGCCCGTCCACGAGGCCGTCGCGTCGCTCCACGGTGCCCCGGTCCTCTCCGCCTCGGCCCTCAAGGTCGGGGGCGGCCAGCATTGAGGGCGCAGAGCGGCGCACCCACGCAGGAGGGCGCCGCGGTCGTCCGGTCCGCCGCGCATCTGCGCGGCTCGCCGCGCCTGCCCGGCGACAAGTCGATCTCGCATCGGGCGCTCCTCCTGGCGCTCCTCGCCGAGGGCGAGAGCGCCATCCTCGATGCCGGCGACGGCGAGGACGTCCGGACCACGGCCGCGGTCGTCGCCCGGCTCGGAGCCGAGGTCGAGCGGATCGCGGACCGCGTCGGCCGCGTCGACTACCGCGTCGTCTCACCGGGCCGCGAGCGCGTTGCCGAGCCGGACGGGATCCTCGACTGCCGCAACTCGGGCACGACGCTCCGGATGACGGCGGGGATCGTCGCGTCACGGCCGGTCTTCGCCGTCCTCGACGGGGACGCGTCGCTCCGGCGCCGTCCCGTCGCGCGCATCGCGCGGCCGCTCACCGAGATGGGCGCGACCATCGCCGCCCGCGCGATGGGGACCCTGCCGCCGGTCGCGGTGACCGGCAGGGCTCCGCTTCGCCCGATCGATCACCCGACGACCGTTCCGAGCGCCCAGGTGAAGTCCGCCATCATCCTCGCCGGGCTCGGCGCCGACGGGACGACGACGGTGCGCGAAACGGTCGCGACGCGCGATCACACGGAGCGGATGCTCCGGGCGCGGGGTGTGGCCGTGCGGTCCGAGGCGTGGGGTCCCGACGGAGCCGGCGCGGTCGTCTCCGTGGACGGCCCCGCCGCGGTCGCACCGGCTCGCGAGCGCGTCCCCTCCGACCCATCCGCGGCGGCGTTCTGGCTCGTCGCGGGCGCGGCCCACCCCGACGCGGAGCTCGTGCTCCGCGCGGTGGGCACCAACCCGACGCGCCGTGCCATCATCGACGTGCTCCGTCGGATGGGGGCCTCGATCGACGAGATCCCTGCCGGCGGTGACGGCGCGGACGGCGGCGGGGAGCCCGTCTCCGACCTCGTGGTCCGTTCGAGCGAGCTGCACGGGATCGACGTCACGCCGCGGGAGGTCGCGGCGGCGATCGACGAGGTGCCGGTCCTCTGCCTGGCCGCTGCACTGGCGTCGGGGACGACGCACATCGACGGCGTCGGGGAGCTTCGGCACAAGGAGTCCGACAGGGTCGCCGGGATCGCGACGGGCCTCGCAGCGATGGGGGCGCGCGTCGCGGTCGACGGGGACCTGATGACGATCGAGGGCGGCCGGCGCCTGGCGGGCGCCGTGACCGAAAGCCTGGACGACCACCGGCTCGCGATGACGTTCGCCATCGCCGGCCTCATCGCCGGGGGCGAGACCGCCATCCTGGGTGCAGGGTGCGCGTCGATCAGCTACCCGGGGTTCTTCGACGAGATCGAAAGGGTGCGCGCATGACCAATCGCGTCGTCCTCATCGGACACCCGGTCGCCCACTCCCTCTCCGGCGGGATGCAGCAGGCCGCATTCGACAGCGGCGGCCTCGACATCCGCTACGAGCTCTGGGACCGCGTACCGCTCGCGCTCCCGGAGGCCATCGCGGAGCTCCACGGCGAGGACTTCCTCGGTGCGAACGTGACGATCCCCCACAAGGAGAAGACCGTTCCGCTGGTCGACAAGACCACCGAGGACGCGCACGCCACCGGCGCTGTCAACACGATCACCAAGGACGGGAAGCGGCTGATCGGGCACAACACGGACGTGGCCGGCTTCAACGTCGCGCTCGACGCCCTCGTCGGCAAGCAGAAGATGCCCCGCCAGGCCGTGGTGCTCGGCGCCGGCGGAGGGGCGCGCGCCGTCGTCTACGGGCTCATCCGCCAGGGGTTCCAGCGCGTCATCGTCTTCAACCGCCACCTCCACCGCGCTGAGGGGCTCACGCGCTTCTTCGCGCGGAGTGCCGCGCACATGGAGCTGCGGGCGATGCCGTGGCACGAGTCCGTCATCGAGGCGGAGCTCTCGAAGACGAAGGTCCTCGTGAACGCCACGTCGGTCGGCCTTCGGGCGGACGAGACGCCGATCCCCGCCGAGCTGATCCCGCCGGACCTCCTGGTCCTCGATCTCATCTACAACCCCAACCCGACGCGCCTCATGCGCGACGCGGAGGCGGCCGGTTGCTCGGTCATGGGCGGCGAGACGATGCTGCTGCACCAGGGGGCTGCCGCGTTCGAGCTGTGGACCGGCACGAAGGCGCCGCTCGACCTCATGCGGATGAAGCTCGAGGAGGCGATCGCGGCCGGCGCGGCGGGCCTCGCGGACGCCGAGTCGACCGGACCGGCCGCCGAGCCGGGCCCCTGAGCACCGACGGATGGGCACGCTGCGGTTCCTCACCGCCGGCGAATCGCACGGCCGCGGACTCGCGGTCATCCTCGAGGGGCTCCCCGCCGGGATCCCTCTCACGGAGGATGACCTCGCCGTGGACCTCGGGCGGCGCCAGCGCGGGTACGGCCGCGGCGCGCGCCAGGCGATCGAGCGCGACCGGGCGGTCATCGGCGGGGGCGTGCGCCATGGCCGGACGCTCGGCTCGCCGATCCTCCTGACGATCGAGAACCGCGACCACGAGAGCTGGGCGCGGATCATGCAGGCCGCGCCGCTCACCGACGAGGACGCGGCAGAGATCCTCGCGCTCGGCGCCTCGGGCGTTGCGAGGGCCGTCCCGGTCACGCGGGTGCGGCCGGGTCACGCGGACCTCGCCGGTGCCCTCAAGTACGGGACGCGCGACGTCCGCGACATCCTCGAGCGCGCGTCCGCGCGCGAGACGGCGGCGCGCGTCGCCGCGGGCGGCGTCGCCAGGGCGTTCCTCCGCGAGCTCGGGATCGAGGCATGGTCGTTCACCGCGGAGGTCGGCGGGATCGCCGTGGACCGGGCGCGCTCGACGCGGACGCGCGAGGAGACGGACGCGAGCCCGCTGCGGTGCCCGGACCCCGAGGCGGAGGCCGCGATGATCGCCCGGATCGACGAGGCGCGCGGCCGCGGCGACACGGTGGGCGGCGTGTTCGAGGTTGTCGTCCACGGGCTCCCGATCGGGCTCGGCAGCCACGTCCACTGGGATCGCCGGCTCGACTCCGCGCTCGCGGCCGCCGTCGCCAGCATCCAGATCGTGAAGGGCGTGGAGTTCGGCCTCGGGTTCGAGCAGACGCGACGCCTCGGGTCGGAGGTCCACGACATCATCGAGCGCCGCGAAGCCGACGGCACCTGGGTCCACGCGTCGAACAACGCGGGCGGCCTGACCGGCGGGATGACGAACGGTCAGCCGCTCGTGGTCCGCGGCGCGGTCAAGCCGATCTCGACGCTCGCCCGCCCCCTCCCCTCCGCGGACCTGGTGACCGGGCTCCCCGTCGAGAAGGCGCACTACGAGCGCAGCGACATCAGCGTCGTCCCGGCGGCGGGCGTCGTCGGCGAGGCCATGGTGCTGCTCACGGTGGCCGGCTTCGTCCTCGAGAAGTTCGGGGGCGACTCGCTCGCCGAGACGGCCGACAACCTGCGGCGATACCGCGAGCGGATCGCGCGCTGGCCGGAGGAGTCCGGGGGCGGAACCGACGAAGCCGGTCCGTCGGGCCGGGACGACCGGCCGGCGGCCCCGGGCCGCCCGGCGACCGTCGCGGGCTCGTCCGAGGCCGGCTCCGGCGGCGACGACTAGGGGCCGGCGGTGGACCTCGTCCTGGTGGGCCTGCCCGGCACCGGCAAGACCGCGGTGGGGCGCCGTATCGCGCGCCGCCGGGGAGCCGAGTTCATCGACCTCGATGGCCGGATCGAGACGGCCGCCGGGCGGCCGATCCCCGCCATCTTCGCCGAGGAGGGCGAGGCCGGGTTCCGCTCGCGAGAGCGCGCGGCCGTCGCAGCGCTCGGCGCGCCGGACGCGTCGCCGCGGCTCGCGCGGGTCATCGCGACCGGGGGCGGGACCCCGATCGACCCGCGGAATCGCTGGGCGCTCTACCGCGGCCGTCTCGCCGTCTGGCTCGACGGCCCGCCCGAGATCCTCGCCGGGCGGCTCCGCCGGAGCCGCGCGATGCGACCGCTCCTCGTCGACCGCGACCCCGTGGCGGCGATCGCGGCGCTCGGCGCGGTCCGGGAACGGGTGTACGCACCCGCCCTGCGCGTGAACGGCGTCGCGCCCGTCGGGACGGTCGTCGCGACCGTCGAGCGGCTTCTCGACGGATCGGTCCCCGATGGAGGGACCCTCCTGCGGGCCTCCACGCCGATCGGGACGATCGTCCTGGGCGACGGGATCGCGGCGTCCGCAACCTCGCGGGCGATCGCCGCGCTCGGGGCCCACCGCGCCATCGTGGTCTCCGAGCCGATGGCATGGACCGTGGTCGGTGAGGCGCTCGCGGCCGCGCTGGCGCGTGACGGCATCGGCGTGGAGACAGTCCTGATCCCGCGCGGGGAACGGGCGAAGACCCTCCGCGTCGTGGAGCGTGCCTCTCGCCGGCTCGCGCTCCTCCGCGCCGAGCGACGGGACCCGATCGTCGCGGTCGGCGGCGGCGCGCTCGGGGACGCGGCGGGATTCGTCGCCGCGACGTGGCTCCGAGGCGTGCCGGTCGTCCACGTCCCCACGACGATGGTCGCGCAGATCGACAGCTCGATCGGCGGGAAGACGGCGGTCGACCTGCCGGAGGGCAAGAACCTCGTCGGGGCGTTCCATCAACCCGCCGCCGTCGTGGCCGACGTCCGGGCGCTCCGGACGCTGCCGGCGCGCCAGCTGCGCGCGGCGCTCGGGGAGGCCGTGAAGATGGGTGCGCTCGGCGACGAGCGCCTCCTCGAGCTCCTGGAGTCCGACGGGACCCTCGTGGCGCGCGGCGCGCCGGCGGCGTTCGACTCGGGCGCCGTGGCCGAGATCGTCGAGCGGTGCGCGTGGGCGAAGGTCGAGGTCGTCGTCGCGGACGAGCGCGAGCAGGGCGAGGCGGGAGGACGCATCGCGCTCAACCTCGGCCATTCCCTCGCCCACGCCATCGAGACGGTCGCCGGCTACCGCGGGATCCTCCACGGCGAGGCCGTGGCGTACGGCCTCCGGGCGGCGGCGCGGATCGGGACCGAGCTCGGCGTCACGCCGGTGGCCCGGGCCGCCCGGATCGAGGACCTCCTCGACCGACTCGGCCTCGGCATCGCGCCGCTCGCGTCACGCCCCGAGGCGCTCGTGGCCGCGCTCGCGATCGACAAGAAGGTGGCGGGCGGGCGGCTGCGCTGGGTCCTGCCCACCGAGTCGGGCATCGTCGTCCGATCGGACGTCCCCGACGCGATCGTGTCGGCCGTGGCGGGCGGGATCGTCCGCGGACGCGGGAGGTAGCAGGGTGCGCGTGCTCGTGCTCCAGGGACCGAACCTCAATCTCGTGGGGACGCGGGAGCCGCACATCTACGGCTCCACGACCCTCGACGAGATCCACGCGATGATCCGCGAGCACGCGGCGAGCCTCGGGGTCGAGGTCGAGACGTACCAGTCGAACCACGAGGGCGACCTCATCGACCGGCTCCACCGCCGGGACTTCGATGCTGCGATCGTCAACGCAGCCGGCCTCACCCACACGTCGGTCTCGCTTCGCGACGCGTTGCTGGCCGTGGAGCGGCCGTTCGTGGAGGTCCACCTCTCGGACCCGGCGAAGCGCGAGGCCTTCCGGAGCGTCAACTTCCTCCAGGACGTCGCGGTCGCGTCCTTCGTGGGGATGGGGCCACGCGGATACCTCCTCGCGCTCGACGAGATCGTCCGGCGGGACTCCACGGGAGGCGCTCGATGACGGACGACGGTCGGACGACGCCGCGCGGGGTGCCGGTCGGGGGCGGCGGCATCGGAGCCGGAGGCCGCGCAGGCGAGGCGGCCGGTGAGGCTGCGGCCGGGACCGGGTCGGACGTGCGCGGCGACCTCGGCGCGTCGCTCGCGCCCCTGCGCGAGCGGATCGACGAGATCGACCGTGAGATCGTCGCGCTTCTCAACGAGCGGGCGGGGATCGCGCTCGAGATCGGGCGGGTGAAGGACGCGCAGGGCGGGAAGCCGATCCGCGACCCGGCGCGCGAGGCCGCCGTCATCGAGCGGGTGACGAGCGCGTCGGCGGGGCTGTTCCCGCAGCCCGAGCTCGTGGCCCTCTACCGCACGCTCATCGCCGCGACGCGCAAGGTCCAGGAGGAGCAGCGGCGGGCGACGCGACCGGCGGACGGCGACCCGGCGTGAGCGATGCGCCGCGCGACGCGGTGCGGACGGACGGCCGCGACCCGGTGCGGCCCGAGCCGGCGCGGATCCCCCGGGGCGCCACGACGCGGTTCGCGCCCGCCCCCACCGGACGCCTCCACCTGGGCCACCTGGTCAACGCGGTCTACGTCTGGGGGATCGCCGCCGCGGGGGGCGGGTCGGTCGTGCTCCGCATCGAGGACCACGATCGCCAGCGCAGCCGGGCGGCGTTCGAGCGCGACCTTCTCGACGACCTCGACCGGCTGGGCCTCGTCCCGGACCGCCCCGCGATCGACGACCTTCGGGCCGGCCCGTCCCCGTACCGACAGAGCGATGACCCGACGCCGTACGACGCCGCGATCGCCTCGCTCCGCACGGCGGGGCTCGCGTACGCGTGCGAGTGCTCGCGATCGTCGTTCGCGGCGTGGACCGCGGAGCACGGGTCCGCCTGGGAGAGACCGGGCTGTCCCGGCAGGTGCCGCGAGCGCGGTCTCGCCGACGAGCCCCACCGCGGGCTGCGCGTCGCCCTCGGAGGAGGGGTCGAGGACTTCGACGACGTGCTGCTCGGCGCGTCCTCGGGGCCCGTCGCGCCCGCGGGCGACCCGCTCGTGCGCGACCGGCTCGGCAACCGGACGTATCACCTCTGCGTCGTGGTCGACGACGCTCGCCAGGGCGTGGACCTCGTCGTCCGCGGGCGCGACCTCCTCGACGCGACGCCCCTGCAGCTCCGGCTCGCCGCCGCGCTCGGCCGCGCCCGACCGCCCGCGCATCTCCATCATCCGCTCGTCCTGGGCCCCGACGGGGCGAAGCTGAGCAAGGCCGCGGGCGACACGGCGGTCGCCTCGCTTCTCGACGCGGGTGCGCGCCCGGCCGCGCTCCTGGGCCTCGCGGCGGCGACCGCCGGCCTCATCGATCGACCGCGGCCGATCGACCCGGACGAGCTCGGAGGCCTCTTCGCGAGCTGAGGACGCGAGAGGGTGCCGGGTGCCGCGACAGCCTGCGCGCAGCGGCGGGCGGATGCCGCACCCGGCCCGACTCAGCGCTCGGTCCGGTCCTCGATCTCCCACGCGTGGTCGAGGACGTGCCACGCGATCCGGCGGGCGGCGTAGCGGGGCGGCCACTTCCGGCCGGCGAGCGGCGCGCCGTCAGCCGGCGCTCCGAGAAGCTCCCGGATCGCGGTCCGCTGGGCGGCGACCGCCGCGGCGTCCCCCGGGTCGGGCTCACGGACGCGGATGCCGATCACGCGCGCGTACGCGTTCTCGGACCCCAGGACGTGACGCACCACCGCGTCGCGGTCGCGGCCTCCGCCACGGGGCCCCTTGCGCAGCTCGGCGGGCGCGACGGCGGTGATCCGGTCGAGGGTCTCCCATGCGGCGACCACGAGAGCTGCGAGCCGCGCGGCCTCGGCAGCGTCCGTCGGGCGTGCGTCGAGGTCGGCACGGACGTCGGGGGCACCGAACGCCGTCGTGGGCGTCCCCGGCGCGCGCTCCACGACGTCGATCTCGAGGGCGGAGCCGGCGTCGTGCAGCGGGTACCCGGCGGCTGCAGCCACGGGGACGTAGCGGGAGGCATAGGCCGCGAGGGCTGCGAGGGCGGCCTCGTCGTCGCGGCCGGACCGGGTCCAGCCGGGCCAGTCGAGGGCGGATGCGAAGACGCGCTTCGGCGTCTGCTCGAGCAGGACGGCGACGCGGGCCGGCGGGCGGGATCCGGGGTCCGATGTCACGGCGCGATCATCGCGCGCCGCCTCGAACCGGGCAACTCGGTGCTCCCCTGCGTGTCCGCTCAGGCCCCTGTCGCCACGCGGAGCAGCCCGACGAGCCGTCCGAGCGCCGCCACGTCGCGTCCGTCCGGCCCGAGGGCGTCGACGAGCGCGGACGCGACGATCACGCCGTCGGCGCCCGCGCGCCGCAGGACCCGGACGTGCTCGGGTCGCGACACGCCGAAGCCGACGCCGACCGGGACCGACGAGACGGCCCGCACCTCGGCGACATACCGGCCGACCGCCCGCGGCAGGCTCCGTCGCGCCCCGGTGACGCCCACGAGCGAGACGCAGTACAGGAACCCCCCTGTCCGCGCGGCGATCGCCGCGCGTCGCGCGGGCGCGGTCGTCGGCGCGACGAGGTAGACGACGGCGATCCCCGCGTCCCGAGCCGCCGCCTCGAACGGGCCGCCCTCGTCGGGCGTGAGGTCGGCGACGATGACACCTGAGGCGCCCGCATCCGCGAGCCGTCGGGCGGCGGCGCGGCCGTCCCCGCCACCGATGAGCTGGTTCGCGTAGGCCATCGGGACGAGCGGGATCCCCGGCCGCGCCGCCGCGATCGCCTCGATGAGCTCCACCGATCGGTCGAGCGTTGCCCCCGCGCGGAGGGCCGCGCTGGAGGCGCGCTGGAGCGTCGCGCCGTCGGCGAGCGGGTCCGAGTACGGGAGGCCCACCTCGAGAAGGTCAGCCCCCGCGTCCGCGGCGGCGAGCGCCACCGCCAGGCTCGTCCGTGCGTCCGGGTAGCCGGCGACCAGGTACGGGATCAGCGCAGCGCGACCTTCCTCGGCCGCCGCGTCGAACGCCGCGCGGATCCGCCGCGCGCCGGGAGTCGCGTCTGTCCCCGTCGC
>JAKAJU010000153.1 GCA_021813655.1 Chloroflexota bacterium
CCGCCGGCCGGGCCTGGGGTCCGGGCCGCGGCATCCGGACTACGTCGTTCGCGTCGCGCCCCCCGCGCGGGCCGCCCACCAGCGGCCCAGCGCTCGGACGGCCGCGTCGGCGGTCCCGAACGTCGGGATCCCGCCCGCCTCGAGGATCCGTCGGAGCGGGTCGTAGAGCGGGCCGGCGTCCACGACCGCGACCCACGGCTTGGACGATTCCGCGAAGATCCGGACGAGCAGTGGGCCGATCGCGCCGGGCGCCGCGACGTCCTCGTCGTGCTCGGGCGACGGCGCGAGCGTCACCAGGGGAGGTGCGAGGGGCACCACCCCGACGATCGCCAGGTCGACGCCCTCATCGGCCAGCACGGTCCGGACGACCTCCTCGTAGGCCTCCTCCGCCACCATCGGCGTGAGGTCGAGGGGGTCGTGGACGTCCACGACGCCATCGATGCGGCCCCGTTCGAGGACGGCCCGGATGCGGTCGAAGGTGGCGCCCTCGAACGGGGCGAGCCGGAGCGGCGCTGACTCGTCGGCGATCGCGACGCACTCGAAGCCCGCGTTCGTCACCGCCGCGAGACGCGGGCCTCGCGGCCGCCGGCCTGCCAGCAGGGCGAATGTGGCGAGGAGGTCGTCGAACTCCGCGAGGCTGTCGGCCACGACGACGCCCGCCTCACGCGCGAGCGCGCGCGAGACGGCAGCGTCGCCGGCGATCGAGGCGGTGTGGCTCGCGGATGCCGCCGCACCTGCGTGCGTCCGGCCTCCCCGGTAGAGGAGGACCGACCGACCGGACGCGACGATCTGCTTCGCTGCGCGGAGGAACGTGAGTCCGTCGCCCCGCGCGAACCCCTCCGAGTAGACGCCGACGACCTCGACCGCCGGGTCCTCGGCGAGATACGCGACGTAGTCGCCCACGGTCAGGTCGACCTGGTTGCCGACGCTGATGACGTAGCGCGGCTCGATCGGCCCGAGCCGGCTCATCCGTGAGACGGCGAACCCGCCGCTCTGCGACACGAGGGCGACCGGCCAGGGCGGCGCGGCGGGACCCGGCAGCTTCGTCGTGGGGATGAACATCGTGTCGTAGCCGCCGGGACGCGAGCGTATCCCGAGGCAGTTCCCGCCGTTGACGACGGGCCCTCCCCCGCGTGCTCGGGCGGCCGCGAGGGCCTCGCGCATCCGGTCGACGAGCGGGCCAGAGCCCTCCTTCTCGCCCAGACCGCCGGGGATGACGAGCATCCCGCCTGTCGCGTCGCGCTCCACGGCCTCGGCGACCACCGCGGGCGCCTCGGCTGCGGAGACGGCGACGACGAGAAGGTCGACAGGCCCGGGGAGCGACGCGAGGTCCGGGACGCAGCGGCAGCCGTCGATCGCGTCGACGCCGGGCTTGACCACGTGGACGCGCGCCGGGTCGAAGCCGTCCCGCAGGAGGTTGCGCAGGATGATCCGTCCCGGGTTCATCCGCGACGAGACGCCGATGATCGCGACGGTCTTCGGCTCGAGGAGGCGGCGGATACGGGCGAGGCGCGTCGGATCGGGCGCGCCCGGGACGGAGGGGACGGCGTCGGCGCAGGCCGGTGCTCCGTCGGGACGCGAGACCGCGCCGTCGAGCCGTCGGGGCGCGGCGAAGGCCGCCGCCCCGGGACCCACCCGCGCGAGCACGTCGAGCGCAACGAGGCCGTGGTCGGTCACCGCGAACGGGTTGACCTCGAGCTCGACGACGTCCGTCGGGCAGCACGCGTCCGCGACGGCGCCGAACCGCGCGACGACATCGGCCAGCCGGTCCATCGGGAGCCGCGGCGGCATCCCGCGCAGGCTCGCGGTGGCGAGCTCGACGCCGATGGATCCCGCGAGAGCCGCCGGCAGGTCGTGCCGTGGCGTCAATGCGGGCGAGACGATCGACACCCGCGCGTCGGGCAGGAGATGCCGGGCGATCGCCTCGGCGTCCGTCCCGCCGGCGCCGACCGTGACGACCGGCCCGAAGTCGTCCGTCCACCGGAGCGAGACGAGGAGCTCGCCACCGAGGCCGGCCGCGTGCTCCACGAACGCGACGATGAGATACTCCGCCGCAGCGTCGCCGATCCGCGCCGCCATCCCGCGAACGGCCGCCGCGACGGCGTCGCTCGTCCGTGGGACGATCGCCACTCCGCCCGCCTCGGTCTTGTGGGCGATGCCGGACGCGACGACCTTGACGACCACCCGATCGCCCCGGAACCCGCCGAGGTCGCACGCGGCGGCCGCCGCGGCGTCGCGAACGAGGCGGAAGGCGGGAACGGCGATCCCTGCGCACCGAAGGACCTCGTATCCCTCGTGCTCGCGAAGGGAGTCGCGACCGTCGCGTCGGGCGGTGTCGGCGATCCGGCGGATCCCGGCGACGTCGATCGGCGGGTCGGACGCGGCGGGGGCGTCGGGCGACATGCGCGGATGCTGCAGGGGCCAGCGGCGGGGCGGATGAGCCGTGCGGCACGCCGACGGGTGACACGTGTCGCTCGGCGAGCCGCCGTCCGGGGGGCGTGGGCCAGAGGACCCATTCGGGGGCGTGGCCCGGCGGACCCCGTCCCACGGACGCCGCCCGGGCCGGGATCCGGCCGCGAGCCGCGACTACCCTTCGCTGACTGCCATCGTCAGCCGCGAGAAGTCCTCCGGGCGCGTCATCGGGACCGTCGAGAGTGTCGATCCGGCCGACGTGCCCGCGATCGTCCGGCGCGCGGCCGACGCCCAGCAGGAATGGGCGGCGCTCGGCGTCCGGGGCCGGACGGCCGTTCTCGGTCGGGCGCGCGGCCTGCTCCTCGACCGGATGGAAGAGGTCGCCGAGATCCTCGCGCGGGAGACGGGGAAGACGGTCGTCGAGGCGGTGCCGATGGAAGTGGCGCCGGCGCTCGACGCCTGCCGCTGGCTCGAGACGCACGCGGAGCGGTTCCTCCGGCCGATGGACGCCGGCACCCCGCAGCTGATGCTCGCCGGCCGCCGGCATGCGATCCGCCTCGAGCCCTACGGCGTCGTCGGCGTGATCAGCCCGTGGAACTACCCGCTCGCGACGAGCGCGGGGACCGTCCTGTTCAACCTCGCCGCCGGGAACGCCGTCGCCTGGAAGCCCAGCTCGAACGCCCCGCTGGTCGCCGACGCGTTCCGCTCGATCCTCGTGGACGCGGGCGTCCCGGAGGACGTCATCCCGGTGCTCCACGGCGGCGCGGCCGTCGGCGAGGCGCTCGTCGTCGCGCCCGGGGTCGAGAAGGTCTTCTTCACTGGCTCCGAGGCGGTCGGCCGGCGCGTCATGGCCCTGGCGGCGGGCGCACCCGGCCACCCGCGACCCGTCGTCCTCGAGCTCGGCGGCAAGGACGCGATGCTCGTCCTCTGGGATGCCGACCTCGAGAGGGCGGCCGCAGGCGCTGCCTGGGCCGGCTTCGGCCACGCGGGACAGACCTGCGGGGCCGCGCGGCGCGTCTACGTGGACGCGCGGGTCGCCGACCGCTTCGAGGCGCTCCTCGTCGAGCGCGCGCGCCGGATCGTGCCCGGCGATCCGATGGACCCCGCGTCGCAGATGGGCGCCATGGCGCACGCGGATACGCGTGACACGGTCTCCGACCTCGTGGGCGACGCGCTCGCACGGGGCGCACGAACGCTCGCCGGCGGGCCTGCGGCGATCGTGGACCCGGACGCCAGGCCCGAGGCCGTGGGGCACCTGCCCGCGACCGTCCTCGCGGACGTGCCGGCCGACGCGCGACTCTGGCACGAGGAGCTCTTCGGGCCGGTTCTCGTTCTCAGCCGCTTCACCACCGAGGACGAGGCCGTCCGTCTCGCCGACGCCTCGCCGTTCGGGCTCGCCGCCTCGGTCTGGTCCCGCGACGTCGCGCGGGCCGAGGCGATCGCCGAGCGGCTCGACGTGGGCACGGTCCTCATCAACGACCACCTCACCACCGCCGGGATCTCGCAGGTCGGATGGGCCGGGCGGAAGGCGTCGGGCTTCGGCGTCACGCGCTCGCGCTTCGGCCTGTGGGAGTGCGTGCAGATCAAGTCGATCGGCGTGGACCGCGGTCTCTACGACCCGCCGTGGTGGCACCCGTACGACCAGCGCCTCGGCGACGGCTTCCGCGCCGCGCTGCGCGCCCTCTACGGGGACGGCGTCGTCGCGCGCGGGAGGGCCGTCGCCGGCGCGGGGGTCGAGATGCGGGTCATCGCGCGGCGGCTCGCGCGGTCAGCCGGGCGGAGCATGCGGGGACGGGGGCGCCGGCGCCCGAGCTGACGCTCCCCGAGCTGACGCTCCCCGATCTGACGCTCCCGCGCGCCGCAGTCGGTCTGCGCCTGCGCCTGCCCCTGCCCCTACTCCTGCGCGAGGACCTGGATCGCCTGGACGAGCTGCGTGTCGCCCGCCTTGACGATCCCGTCGACGCCGAGCGTCGAGAACTCGTCCGGGACGACGAGCCGGCCGTCCGTCGGGAGCGTCACCACGACGTCCGGCGTGATCCCCTTCTTCCAGATCTCGTTGCCCTTCGGGGTCAGCCACTCCGACGTCCCGACGTACAGCGCCGAGCCGTCCGACAGATCGAACTCGCTCAGGACGGTGCCCGTCCCGAAGGTCTTGACGCCCACGATCTTCCCGCGACCGGCGTCCTGGATCGCGCCGGCGACGATCTCGGACGAGCTGGCAGACTGGCCGTCCACGAGGACGACGAGCGGCTGTGCCGTCGCGACGCCGCCGGCCTGGACCGGGTTCTCCTTCCGGTTGCCCTTCCCGTCCTGCTGGATGAAGACGAGGCCGCCCTTGAGGAACTGGCTCGCCACCGTCATCGCCTCGCCGACGTAGCCGCCCGGGTCGTTGCGCAGGTCGAGGACGAACCTCGTCGCCCCAGCCGATTCGGCCGCCTTGAGCGCGTCCGTCAGCTGCTTGCCCGAATCGGCCGAGAACTGCTCGAGGCGGACGACCGCGGTCGTCGTCCCCGGGTACATCGCCCACGAGACCACGGGGGTCGAGATCGTCGCGCGCGTGATCGTCAGCAGGATCGGCTGCGCCTCGCCGTCGCGCGCGAGCGTGAGCGTGACCGTTGTGCCCTCGGGGCCGCGCACCTCCGACACCACCTCGGAGACCGTCTTCCCGATGGTGTCCTTCCCGTCGACGGAGAGGATCCGATCGCCGGCGCGGACGCCGGCGCGCTGCGCCGGGGCCCCCTGCAGAACAGACTGGACCACGAGGTCCGCACCCTGTTGCGAGAGGACGGCACCGATGCCGGCGAACGTTCCCGACAGGCCCTGCTGCTCCTGCTTGAGCTCGTCGGGGGTCATGAACCGGGTGTGGTCGGTGTCGCCGATCGCCTCGGTCATCCCGCGGATCGCGCCGTACGTGATGTCCTTGCTGTCGAGGGCCTTCGGATCGACGTAGTTCTGCTTGAGGACGTCCCAGGCCTCGCCGAAGAGGGCGAAGCCGGGCGGGTCGCCGGGCCTGGTGCTCGCCGACGGGATGGGCCCCGTCGCGGCAAGCTCGTGCGCGACGTTCGTGCCGACGCCCGCGCCCACGACGACGCCACCCGAGAACGCGATGGCGGCGGAGATCGCGGCGGTCGCGGCGGCGACCGCGATGTACCCGGCGATGCCACCCCGGTGATGCTGCTGGGGAGGCGGCGCGGCGGAAGAGATCCACGCTGCGGGCGCGGGAGGCTGCGCCCAGGCAGGCGGCGCGGCGAGCGGCTCGGGCGGCCAGACCGGGCGCCCGTCAGAGGCCGCCGGTCCGGCGAGATGCGGGTTGCCGGCGCCCCACGCCGGGGCGTCGTCCTGGTGTCGTTCCTGGTCCACGTCAGCTCCTGCGCCGCTCCGCGTGATATCGCCGGTGGAGCGGTGCGCCCAGTGTCACCCAAGATCCCGATGTGTGCCCGTAAGAACGGATTAAGACCGCGTCGCCGTATCCTGCTCGACACCGCGCGTCCTGGTCGCGGCCACGCCGTGGAGCTCCTTCGTGCCCGAGATCCGCCCCGTCCCCGGCCGCCTCGCCCTGCGCCCCGCACCGGCGGGGCTCCCGTCGGAGACGCCGCATCCGCCGGTCGTGGCCGAGGCCGGCGACCCGTTCGCCGCACTTCGCGTCCTCCGGCTCGTGGCGCGCGTCGAACGCGGCCGGCCGGTGCGCCTCGACGACATCGTGGACGCGCTCAACGCGGCGGAGACGGACTGGCTGTTCGAGCGCTCCGTGGTCGTCGATGCGCTCGTGCGCCTCCAGGCGGGCTGGCTCGCGGACTACCGGACGACGACCGGGATCGTCCTCCAGAACGGGCCGTACGGCCCGACGGTCGCGATCGAGGACACGCCGCGCGTGGATCCGTGGATCGTGCGGCGCGTGGCGCGCGAGCTCGACGCGTGTCGCGAGGCTCTGGCCGCGTTCAGCCGGCTGGACCGCCTGAGGGACGCCTGAGGGACGCCTGGGCGGCGATCAGAGCAGGCTGGGGTCGGGCAGGAGCCGCTCGGGATCCACGGTCGCCCCCGCGGTCGCCAGGAAGATGTCGCGGTCGACGACGCGGAATCCGGCCTCGAGGAGGATCGGGAGGACCGGGTGCGGCCCCGGCACGCACACCGACGTCGGGTGGGCGGCAGCTCCCTGCGAGGTGTGCGCGGCCCCGGTGCCCGCCTCCGCGGCGGGGCCACCTCGAGCGGTGGCGCGGACCGCAGCGGCGGCGACGAGCGCGGCGTCGGCGTGGGGCGCGATCGCGAGGTGGGGCAGCCAGCGGCCGGGGCGGCCGCGGCGATGGACGGCGCAGCCCGCTCCGAGGACCGCGTCGCCGTCGAGCACGAGGAAGGGAACGGCGCCCCGCCGCGTCCCCCAGTAGGCGTGGTCGGCCGAGCGATCCATTCCCGTGAACGCGAGCTCCGCCGCCGCCGTCTCGGCGGCGGTCACGGGGCTGACCCGGAGCGGCGTGGCGTCGAGGCGCGCCGCGCGGCCCTCCAGGTAGAGGTTCGGCCACAGCGCCCGCATCCCGGCGCGGACGTAGATCGGGATCGCGCGCACGTCGTCCGACGCGAACGTGGTGGCCGCCGCCTCGCCCTCGAGGACTGCGGCGAGGAGCGCCCTGCCCCAGCCGCGGTCTCGGGCTGCCGGGTGGACGAAGAGGTCCGTGACGTGATGCCACGTGCCGACGGGGACGGTGGCGGCGTAGCCGACGACGACGCCATCGGATTCGGCCACGATCACCTTCCCGCGGGCGAGCAGGTGCGCCGCGTACGGTGAGCCCGGCACGCCGGGCGTCTCGATCGGCTCGTCGCAGGCGGCGGCGACCCGGGCGATCGCCGGGACGTCGCCGGACGTCGCGGCGCGCAGCCCCCGTGCCGGGGTCATCGGCGTCCTCCCCCCGAGGATGGCGGCGAGCCGTCCGTTCCGGGTCGCCGTCCGTGCGCCTCCATGATGCGCGCGACGCGCCCGGCGTCCAGTCCGTGGGCCGTGACGCCGTTCGCACCCGTCATGGTCCCGGCGGCGAGGAGCGCGTTGACGATGGCCTCCTCCGTCGCGTCCACCGTCGCGGTGAAGATGCCGTTCATCCGGTCGTCGAGCACCATCCGCACCGCAGCCGTGTGCGCGCCGAGGCGCTCCGTGTCCGAGACGTCGGGCAGATCCCGGTTCCCGGTCGCGAACGCCACGAACATGTCCCCGCTCGAGTTGCGGCCGTACCCGCCGGCGCGCGCGAGCCCGAGGCTCGCCCGCTGCGCGACGCGGCGGCACTGGTGCGGCAGGAGCGGCGCGTCCGTCGCGACGACCACGATGATCGAGCCGGACCCGGGCGTGCCCGGTCCGCCCGGGTGCCTCGTCCCGTACGGGCTGGGAACCTCGGCGACCCCGAGGTGAGCCCCGACCGGGACCCCGTCGATGCGCAGGTCCGATCGGACGCCGTAGTTGGCCTGCACGAGGACACCCACGACCCAGCCGCCTTCCTCCTCCGGCAGGACGCGCGACGAGGTCCCGATGCCGCCCTTGAACTCGTGGCAGATCATCCCCGTGCCACCCCCGACCGACCCCTCGGCGACGGGACCCGAGGTGGCCGATTCGAGCGCCTCGGCGAGGTGTTCGCGACGGACGTGGAAGCCGTTGATGTCGTTGAGAGTGCCGTCATACGTCTCCCCGACGACCGGCAGCGACCAGAAGCCGGTCCCCGGCGGGTGAGAGCGGATCGCGTACTCGATGATCGCGTCGTGGACGACGCCGACGCTGTGCGTGTTCGTGATGGCGATCGGCCCCGACAGGAGGCCGACCTCGTCGAGCCACGCCGTGCCCGTCACCTCGCCGTTCCCGTTGAGCGAATGCCATCCGGCGAAGACCGGCTCGAGGAAGATGTTCCCGTCGTGGGGCGCGACGACCGTGACGCCCGTCCGCACGGGACCCTCGCCCACGACGAGCGGGCCCTCGCCGCGGATGATCGTGGCGTGGCCGACGCGCACGCCCCGGACGTCGGTGATCGCGTTCGCGGGTCCTGTCGCGTGACGCCCGATCCGGATGCCCAGGTCGCGCGCACGCGGCCCGGCCGGCGCCTGGGGCGGCGTGGTGCGCGGGCCGTCGCCGGACTGCTGCGAGCCGCTCATGCCGGCACCAGCGCGGAATGCACGGCCGCGACGACGGCGTGCGACGTCTCCGCGACGTCCCAGTGGTTGGCCAGCACGACGACCGCGAGATCCGTCACGGGATCGATGAAGAGGCGGGTCCCGCTGATCCCACCGTGCTCGATCGCTCGTTCCGAGCACGGCGTGTCGCCGTCGCCCGCGGGCTTCCCCCAGGCGAGCGCGTAGTGCGGATCGCGATCGCGCAACGGCCCGTCGGGCGTCAGCTCGCGCAGGCCGCGCGTCTGCTCGGTCCCCATGAGGTCGATCCATGCCGGCGGGAGAAGCCGTGCACCGTCGAGGGTCCCGCCCCGGAGCCAGGCGCGCGCGAACCGCACGAGGTCGCCGGCTGTGCTCCAGAGGCCGCCGCCCGGCATCGCGATCGACGCGAGGTAGGCGATCGTCGCGAGCTCCGCGGCGGGATCGAGAGGGCCCGAAGGGAGCCCGTCGGGAACGATGTAGGAACCGGCCGGGTCGATCGCCGAGAACGACGTTGCCGTCATGCGCATCGGGGCGATGACGCGGCGCCGAAGCGACTCCTCGAACGGGACCCCATCCATGCGGGCGAGCAGCTCCGCGAGGAGGTAGAACGAGACGCTGCAGTACGCGTAGCGTTCGCCGGGGGCGAACGCGAGCCGACGCGTCGAGGCGCGACGGACGAGCTCCTCGCGCGGGGCCTGGTCCTGCCAGTCGCCGAAGACGTCGTCCGGGATCCCGGACGTGTGCGTGAGGACGTGCCATGCGGTGATCGCCGCGTGGCTCCCTGGCAGCTCGGGCAGGTACGTGCGCAGCGGTTCCGAGAGCAGGATCCGGCCCTCAGCAGCGAGCTGGACGACGGCCGTCGCCACGATCGGCTTGGTGATCGACGCGATGAAGAACCGGTCGTCCACCCCGACGAGGTCGCCCCCGACGATACCGAACGCCTCCTCCCGGACGATGCCCTCCGAGGTTGCGACGGCGAGGACCGCGGCGGTCGCGCGGCCGGCGTCGACCCGCGCCTCGAGCGCGTCGAATGCCGGCTGGAGGCGGTCGGGATCGATCCGGAGCGCGAGCATGGGCGTCCTCGTGCGACGACGCAGCTCGCCGGCGGGCACAGTCGCACCGCGGCGGGCGCCGATACGTTCGGTGCGATGATGCGCCGCATGGCCGCCACTCGCCAGCCGACCAGGATGCGTATCGACGGCAGCCGGGGCGACGACGGGCCGAGCCCTCGGCAGGGTCCGTGGGTCGAGGAGGTGCGCTCGGCGGCCGGGTGCGACGTCCTCGCGATCGCCGAGCGCTTCGGCGACCTGCCGGGGTTGACCGTTCTCGAGAGCGCCCGACCGGGCCGCCGAGCGCGCTGGACGTACGTGGCCGCCGACCCTCTCGCAACCGTGCGTGGGACCGGCCGGCCCGGCGCGACGTTCGCGCCCGCGAGGGACCTGCTCCGACGGATGACGGACACCCGGGCGGTGCGCCGCGCCTTCGAGGCCAGCGGCGGACCTGGCGGCCCACCGTTCACCGGCGGCGTCGTCGGCTACGTCGGGTATGACGTCGGCCGGGAGCTCGAGCGGATCCCGACGATCGCAGCCGGCGACCAGCCGCTCCCACCGCTGTCGCTCGCCCTCCAGGACTGGGTGGTGGCGATCGACCGGCGTGACGGCCGGATCCTGCTGTGCGGGCGACCGGTGGACGGCGACGGGGAGCGGTTGACGGCGCGGCTCGCGGACGTGCGAGCCCGGCTCGCGAGCGTGCCGGCGGGTGTCGTCGGCGCACGCGTGCCCGCGGCCGTACCGCCTCCCGCCGTCGGCGCACCTCGGCTCTTCACGTCCGCGCTGGATCGGGACGCCTTCGTCGCGCGCGTCGAGCGCGTCCGCGAGGCGATCGCGTCGGGCGAGATCTACCAGGCGAACCTCGCGCGGCGTCTCGAGGCGCCGTTCGCTGGCGACCCGTGGCCGCTCTTCGGCGCGATCCGCGCCGGGGATCCCGCGGCGTTCGCGGCCTACCTCGACCTCGGGCCGGACCCGGACTCGGACTCGGACGCGCGCCGCGCCATCGTGTCGGCGTCACCGGAGCCGTTCCTGTCCGTCGACGCGGACGGCCGGGTCGCGTCCGATCCGATCAAGGGGACCCGCCCGCGCGGCCGGACGCAGGACGAGGATCGCGCGCTTGCCGCCGAGCTTCTCGCGAGCGACAAGGACCGCGCCGAGAACGTGATGATCGTGGACGTCCTCCGCAACGACCTCGGCCGCGTCTGCGTGCCGGGCAGCGTGGCCGTCCCGCGCCTGTGCCGACTGGAGCGGACCGAGGCGGTGCAGCACCTCGTGTCGACCGTCGTCGGGCGGCTCGCTCCGGGTCGCGACGCGCTCGACCTGCTCGCCGCGTCCTTCCCGGGCGGATCGATCACCGGCGCCCCGAAGATCCGGGCGATGCAGATCATCGAGGAACTCGAGCCCGTCCGGCGCGGTCCGTACTGCGGGACGGCCCTCTGGATCGGGCCGGACGGCGCGATGGGATCCAGCATCCTCATCCGCACCTTCGTCGCCGACGGGCACCGCATCACGCTCCATGTCGGCGGCGGGATCACGCGCCGGAGCGACCCGCTCGCCGAGTGGGAGGAGACCCGGGTGAAGGCCCGCGGGCCGCTGCGGGCGATCGGGGCGGGGGAGGGGTAGGGAGGGTCCGGGCGTGTCGGCGTGCGGCCCTCGCGGCGACGCTCGTGGCGGATGTCGGGGTGGCGTGCGGGACGGTCCTCGGGGCGGCGTGCGGCTCCCCGGGCAGATCTCGGGGCGGCGTGCGGCTCTCGGGGCGGCCGTCGGGGCGCATCCTTGCACCAAGCGCGAATCCACGACCACGCGTTGCGCCTGAGGCAAGAACGGAACGGGGCGCGGGGCTTCCCACGCATCCGCACCCGTCCCACGGTGGCGAGGCGCCACGCGGCCGACTCACGCCCGCCACACGGCCGACTCACGCCCGCCACGCGGCCGACCGGCACGGTCCAGATCATGCGTAAGGCGCAGAAGCGCGACGCGGCGACCGCGCGCATCCGATCCGCTGGTCACGTTCGTGCGCGTGGTGCACGCCGGGCCCGGGCGGGTCGACCGTGGCCGGACCGTGCACGCCGGGCCCGGGCGGGTCGACCGTGGCCGGACCGTGCACGCCGGGCCCGGGCGGGCCGCGTCGCCAGGCGCGCCTTGTCAAGCGAGAAGGCCTCGTCCGGAGCCTGCACTTCATCACGCTCGGGCACGACATGACGAAGGGGCCGGGGCTGTGGGGCGCCGGCCCGGCCCTCGCCGGCAACGAGGGGACCGGACAGCAGGCCTACGAGGACCCTCCCGCCGAGGACGTCCCGCGCCTGATGGACGAGCTGATCGAGAGGCTGCGATCCGTCGACTCGAGGCCGCCAGTCGTCCGCGGCGATGGCTCACCTCAACTTCGTGATGGTGCACCCGTTCCGCGTGAGGTCAGCCTCTCTGATTGAGTACCGATCCGCACGGGGACCGCGGGCCCATCCGGCCGAGTTCGTGATCGCAGGTGCCCTGAAGTCGATGAGGAATGGTCCTGAAGATTGGGTCTTGCGGTGTGCATCCGGGGGAGTAATGTGTTACGCGTCACCGGTGATGCATCGCCGATCCCGCTGCGGATCTTTCGAGGACGACCATGCCAGTTGGAACCCGTATCGCGATCGACGTGGGTGGCACGTTCACCGATGTCGTGACGCTCATGGGCGACTCTCATTCGCTCAAGTTCGACAAGGTCCCGACGACCCCGAGCGACCCGCAGCAGGGCGTCATGAGCGGGTTCGCCGCCGGCGGAGCCCCGCTGTCGGAGGTGGAGACGTTCATCCACGGCACGACGCTCGGACTCAACGCGCTCCTGACTCGACGCGGAGCGAAGACCGGCATCCTCACGACGAAGGGCTTCCGGGACGTCTACCTGCTCGGGCGCACGGACCGGACGCCGATGTACGACTTCAAGTACCGCAAGCCCGCCAGCCTGGTCGAGCGTCAGCACATCCTCGAGGTGACGGAACGGATCGATTTCGAGGGCAATGTACTGGTCGAGTTCGACGAGGAATCGGCTCGCGCGGCTGCGAACCGGGTCCTCGAGCTCGGCCTTGAGTCGGTAGCCATCTCGTTCCTGCACTCGTACGTCAATCCTGCCCATGAGCAGCGCATGGCCTCCATCCTCAGACAGGTCGCCCCTGACGTCGAGGTGACCGTCTGCTCCAACCTCTCGCGCGAGCTCCGGGAGTACGAGCGGACAAGTACCGGCGTGCTCGATGCATACATCAAGCCGATCGTGCGCCGATACCTGTCGAAGCTGGAGACGACCATCGAGGAGCGCGGCTTCCAGGGTCAGTTCCTCACGACCCGCTCCGGGGGCGGTGCCATGACCGTGGCGACCGCGAAGGACGCGCCGGTCAACCTGATCCTATCCGGCCCCGCTGGCGGCGTCCTCGGCGCCTCGTGGTTCGCCCACGCGGCGGGGCACCCGAATCTCATCACGATCGACATGGGCGGAACGAGCCTGGACGCGTCGCTCATCGTGAATGGTGAGCCTCTCACCTACCACGACGCGTCCTTCGAGGGGCTCCCGATCAACCTGGCCTCGCTCTACATCCACACGATCGGAGCCGGCGGCGGCTCTCTGGTCTGGATCGACGAGGGGAGCCATCTGCAGGTGGGTCCCGCCAGTGCCGGCGCCGAACCCGGACCCGCCGCCTATGGCCATGGAGGCACGCAGGCGACCTTCACGGACGCCGCGCTGTACGTCGGCTATCTCGGCAGCGACATGGCGCTCGCGGGAAGCCTGACGCTTGACCGCGAGCGCGCCGCGGATGCGCTGCAGACGGCCGCCAGCGCTCTCGGCATGTCGCTCGAGTCTGTGGCGCGTGGAGTCCTGCGGATCTCCACCACGAAGATCGTCGGCGCGGTCCGAGCGATCACAGTGGAACTCGGGCGCGACCCGGCTGACTTCGCCCTCCTGTCCTTCGGCGGCGGCGGCGGCCTTGTGGCGGTCGACGTGGCCCGCGAGCTCTCGATCCCGACCGTCATCGTCCCGCCTGGTCCGGGCGCGTTCTGCGCATTCGGCATGCTCATGGCGGACGTTCACCACGACTACGCCCGAACGCTCATCGGTCTGCTGGACCAGCTTGACATCGCCGTGGTGCAGTCCTACCTGGCGGAGATGCGGGCCCTGGGCGACAAGGCCCTCGCGCGCGAGGGCTTCGCACCGGACGCGCGCTCGTACCACACGGCGATCGACATGCGCTACGTAGGCCAGGAGCACAGCGTTCGCCTCCCGATCGTCGATACCTTCTCGATCGCAGAAGCGGATCGGCTCAAGGCGGCATTCGCGGAGGCCCACGACCGCGCCTACGGGCACACCATGCCTGACCCGATCGAGGTCGTGGCCGTGCGCCTGAGCGCGGTCGGCCGTCAGGCCCGGCCCCAGGTGCCGGAGCAGGAGAGGCGCGAGGGCGTCACGGTCGAGCCGCGCGGGGCGCGCCATGTCGTCCAGGTCGATGGGTCGCTCGAGGAGTACCGCGTCTACCACCGGGACGACTTCCGGCATGGCGATCAGATCGGTGGCCCGGCGGTCATCAACGAACACACGGGCACGACGGTGCTCCACACGGGCGACTCGGCCTCCATCGGGGCCTACGGCGAGATCGTCATCGCGGTTGCGAAGGCGGATTGACATGATCGACTCGATCACGACCGAGGTCATCCGGCACAGCATGCTCTCTGCGACGCAGGAGATGGCCCGCAACCTGTGCCGTACCGCGTACAACACGATCGTTTACGAGATCCACGACTACGGCATCGGCCTGCACGACCCGGACGGCAACACCATCGCTGAGGCCCCGGGCATCGCGATCTTCTCGGGCGCCAACGACTTCGGTGTGCAGAGGGCGGTCGAGTTCGTGGGCCGAGAGAACATGTCCAGCGGGGACGTGTTCATGATCAACTACCCGTACTGGTCGGCAGCGCACACCCTCGATGTCCTGGTGTTCTGCCCCATCTTCGCGTCGGGGACGCTTGTCGGCTTCGCCTCCTGCCGGGTGCACCTGCTGGACCTGAAGGCGAAGAACGTGGGCTACGTGCTCGACTCGACGGACATGTCGCAGGAGGGCATCTTCTTCCCGGCCGTCAAGATCTACGAGCGGGGTGTCGAGCGGAGCGACATCTTCAACATCATCAGGTTCAACAGCCGCTTCCCGGAGCGCACCATCGGCGACCTGCAGGCCGAGGTCTCAGCGGTCCACACCGGAAACGTTCGCCTCGTCGAGATCGCCGAGAAGTACGGGGTCGACACGCTCCTCGAGGCCATGAAGGCGATCAGCGACCACGGCGAGCGCCTGTCGCGCGCAGCCGTCGCGCGACTACCGAAGGGCACGTGGACGGCGACCGACTACATCGACACGGACGGTGTGAACCTGGGCGACCTGGTCGCCCTGACCGTGACGGTCACGGTCGAGGACGACCGGATGATCATCGACTGGACGGCGGTCGACAAGGGGGTCGACGGACCGATCAACGTCCCCATCGGGATGACGATGGCCGCGTCGCGGCTGGCGTTCAAAGCGCTGACGACCCCGGACAGCCCTATCTGTGCCGGCAATTTCCGCAACCTCGAGGTCAGGACGACGCCGGGGTCGCTGATGCACGCCGAGCCTCCGATGCCAACCTTCACCCTCTGGACCGGGCTGCTTGCGCCCGAGGTCGTGACCAAGGCTCTGGCGCAGGGCCTGCCCGGGGTGGTGCCCGCCTGTTCTGGCGGCGATGTGTGCGACGTGATGGCCCTGGGGGTCAATCCGCGCAACGAGGCGGCATGGCTCGAGGCCACGAACGACGCGGTCGGCTTCGGGGCGCACGCCGACGGTGACGGCGAGGACGGGATCATGCACGTCACCGAGCCTGGCTGTCGCAACAACCCGATTGAGGTCCTCGAGAACAAGGCGCCGATGATCATCGACGAGTACGGGTACCGGCCCGACTCGGGCGGACCCGGAACCCACCGCGGCGGAGTCGGGATCGTGCGGGCCTACCGCTTCCTCGCCCCCACGAGCGCGATCGTCATCAACTTCAAGACCAGGACGGCGCCGTGGGCGATCGATGGCGGCCGGGAGGGCGTGAAGAACACTGTGATCATCCACCGCGGGACCCCCGAAGAGCGCGAGGTGGGCGTCAGCGACACTGCATTCGACGCCGGCGGGACCATCGTCAATCTCACAGGCGGTGGCGGCGGCTGGGGTGATCCGTTCGAGCGCGATCCGGCACGCGTCGCTGAAGACGTGCGCCAGGGCTTCGTCTCGCCCGAGCGCGCTCGCCAGGACTACGGCGTCGTCGTCGATGCGGCCACCTTCCAGGTGGACGAGCGGGCGACCGCGGAGCTGCGTGCGGCGGTGGCGAGGTGATCCTCAGCTGCCTCACCTTCAAGCTGCGTCCCGGGGCCCGGGACGAGCTGGAGGAGGCCTTCAGGCGTCACAGGATCCTCGAACGGGCGAGCCAGGTCGAGGGTTGCCGATCGCTGTACCTCACCGCAGACGCCGGTCACGCGGGCCGTGCGCACGTGGTCGGCGTCTGGGACGACGAGGCAGCCTATCAGCGCTGGATCGACCACCCGGAGCGAGGTGTCGGTACCGCGGATCTACTCGCGCTCATGGCGGACACCTGGGACCCGTCCGCCCCCGGCGAGGTCTGGACCGTCCTCCACTCGGTGGACAGCAGGCCAGGCGGTTCGTGGTCAAGCGGAGTCAGAGAGAAAGGGACACGTCTGTGAGGATCAGCAAGCTTCCGCCGGTGGCGGCGATCCTGTTTGCCGGGGCTCTGGCCGCGTGTTCGAACACGGCCTCGTCGGCGCCTTCGGCCGCAGCCACGGCCGGGCCCTCGACGGTCGCGTCGGCCCCGGCCTCGGCCACCGCATCCCAGGTCAAGAAGATCGCCTTCTTCGGCTTCTGGAAGTCGAACTCGTTCACTGCGGCAGTCCTGCAGGGCGTTCAGACCGCCGCCGCCGCCGCGGGCGTCGAGGTCGTCGACCTCACGACGCCGACCTACGACGCGGCTGCCCAGATGAAGGCTGTGCAGGACCAGACCGTCAAGGGCGACGCGCAGATGTACGTGGTGCTCGCCGACGACTCGGTCGGTATGGCGACCGCCGCGAAGGAGGCGATCGCGAAGGGGATCACGGTCGTCGCGGCCTTCACCCCGCTCGGGCCGAGCTTCGACACCCTCGTGCCTCAGGTCGCGGGCCTTGTCGTCGTCGGTGAGACGCCCGTGTCGAACGGCAAGGTGCTGGCCGAATTGGCGATCCAGGCGTGCGGATCGCTCAACCCGTGCAATGTCGCGTACCTCGAGGGCCTCAAGGCCCTACCTCTGGATAACGCCCGCACGAAGTCGTTCCTGAGCACGCTCGCCTCAGGCGATCCCAACGCCAAGGTGGTCGCCGACGTCGAGGGCGGCTACACCCCGGATCAGGGCAAGAAGGCCGCCCAGGACGCCCTTCAGCGCAGCCCTGACATCAACGTGATGGTCGGCTCGTCCCAGGCGATCATCGGAGCCCAGAGCGTCGTGGATGTGACCAAGGTCAAGCTGATCGGGAACGGCTCCTCCGAGGAGGCGTTCGCTGGGGTCAACTCCGGCAAGTGGTTCGCCCTGTACAACATGGACGTCGTCGGGATGGGGGCCAAGGCGGTGGAGATGGGCCTGGCCGTCGCCTCCGGCCAGAGCACCGTCGATTCGTTCGACACGCAGACGCTGCGCGACCCCCACGGCACGAAGGACAACATCGCGGGCTACACGCCGGCCTACTCGGACCTCAAGTAGCGCGGCGATGGCTGAGACCGCGTCAAGCGGGCACGACCGGAATGGGGGCGCCACGGGCGCCCCCATTCCGGTCGTCCGCGCACGGAACATCGTGAAGTCGTTCGGCGCGACGCGTGCCGTGCGCGGAGTCAGCCTCGACATCCCCGCAGGCTCGATCGTCGGGCTGGTCGGCGAGAACGGGGCGGGCAAGTCCACGCTCGCAAGGGTGATCGCCGGCGTCTACCCTCCCGACGAAGGCGTTCTCGAGATCGCCGGCGAGGCGCGACACCTGCGCGATCCGCATGAAGGTCTTCGGGCCGGCGTTTCGCTCATGGCACAGGAGATCGCCTTGGTGCCCGGAGCGACGGTGGAAGAGAACGTGCTGCTGGGCAGTCTGCCCAGGCGCGGGCCCCTCCTTGACCGCAAGGCGATGAGACGTCGCTACCGGGATTTGGCCGAGCTCACGCAGTTCGACATCGATCCCGATGCGCGGGTCTCGCGGCTGCGGGTGGCGGACCAGCAGAAGGTCGAGATCATGCGCGCCCTGTCACACGACGCGCTCCTTGTCGTGATGGACGAGCCTGCGGCGGCGCTGACGGCCGACGAGGTCGAGCACCTGCACCACTCGATCCGAGAGATGAGCCGACGTGGGACGGCCGTGCTCCTGATCTCCCACTTCCTCGAGGAGGTCCTCGAGCTCACGAGCCGTGTCGGGATCATGCGTGACGGGGAACTCGTCCGAGAGGGTCCGACTTCCGACGAGACGGTCGAGACGCTCGTTGCGGCCATGGTCGGTCGGGCCTTGGCGACCGAATACCACGAGACGAAGGAACAGGCCACTGGCCCGGTCTGTCTCTCGGTCCGAGGCCTGACCCGCCCCGGCGTCCTGAAGGACATCTCATTCGATGTCCGGCATGGCGAGATCCTCGGCCTGGCGGGTTTGATCGGCGCCGGCCGAACAGAGATCGCTCGTTGCATCTACGGTGCGGACGAACGTGCCGCCGGTGACGTGACGATCGATGGCGCCGAAGCGAACGCATCTCACCCTGCGGAGGCGATCGCCAAAGGGATCTTCATGGTGCCCGAGAGTCGAAACGAGGAGGGCCTGATCCCAGGGTCGTCGGTCGTCGACAACCTGACCATCTCGTCACTGCGCAAGTACTCGCGCGGCGGCTGGCTGGACAGGAGCGCCATGCGCGCTCGTGCGTCCGAGCTGGCCGGGGAGGTCGACCTGCGGTTCCAGACGGTGGATCAGCATGTCGGGACTCTCTCGGGAGGGAACCAGCAGAAGATCCTGTTCGGACGAGCCCGCGAGGTCGCGCCCAAGGTCCTCATCGTCGATGAGCCGACCCGAGGGGTCGACATCGCTGCCAAGCGAGCGATCCACGCAAGGCTTGCGGAACTCGCGGCCGAGGGCATGGCGATCCTCTTCATCTCGAGCGAGATCGAAGAGATCCTCGGCGTGTGCAGCCGCCTCCTCGTGATCCACCGCGGCCAGGTCCACGCGGAGTTCCGGGCTCCGTACCGACAAGAGGACGTGATCGCTGCCTTCTTCGGACAGAGTGTGAGTGCCAGATGATCGACCGCCTCAGGAGCCACGGCATCGTCGTCGTCTTCGGCGTTCTCTTCGTGCTGCTCGCGATCACGTCCAGGTCGTTCTTCAGCTTCGCGAACGCCGCGAACATCCTGGAGCAGTCCTCGATCCTGCTGATCTTCGCGGCCACAACGACGATCTGCATCATCGCGGGCGTGTTCGACCTTTCGGTCGCCGCGGTGGCGACGGCGTCGGCCATAGTGACGGTGACGGCCATCGATCAGCTGGGCCTCGCGGCAGGTGCCGTGGTCGGTGTGGGCTTCGGCGCCCTCCTCGGCCTGGTGACCGGTCTCGCCATCACGGCGACCGGTGTCAACTCGTTCATCGGCACGCTGGCGGCCTCGTTCACGTACCGGGGGCTTGGCCTCATCGTCGCCAGCGGTGGCCTCGTCACGGTCACCGACCAGAGCGCTGCCGATGCGCTGCAGCACATCACCCAGGACAGCTACCTTGGGCTCAAGGGCGTCGTGTGGATCGCCGCCGCGTTCGTCGTGGTCATGGGGTCGCTCCTGGCATACACGGTCTTCGGCAAGATGGTCTACGCCGTCGGGGGGAACCGCCGGGCCGCGTTCCTCGCCGGGATCCGAACCAGGCGCGTCCTGATCGCGTGCTACGCCTTGTCAGGACTGGGCGCGGGCCTCGCGGGGTTGCTCTACGTGTGCCAGTACGGATCGGCCGCGACGAACGCCTACTCGGACACCGCCGCCTTCACAGCGATCGCCGCGACCGTGGTGGGCGGGGTCAGCATCTTCGGAGGTTCCGGCTCCGTCTGGAGGGGCTCGCTCGGGGTCCTGACGTTCGCGCTGATCGGCAACGGGCTCAACCTCCTCGGCGTGGATACGACCTACCAGCTCACGATCCTTGGCCTGATGATCTTCATGGCCGTCGCCGCCGACCAGATCTTCCGCCGGTCCGAGCGGATCTAGCGCCGCATGGACAAGCGATCGGCCGCTGACGACGGCAAGTCCCATTCGGACCGTCGCCGGTCGTGGACCGCGCGACCTCCGCACCCCATGAAAGCGATCTGAAGGACGACCGATGCTTCGTTCCGCGCTTCTTGCTGCCTCGCGCTCGACCAATGCCCGCCGGTCCATCCAGGCGTTCCCTCCCAGCCGGGCCGTAGCCCAGCGCTTCGTGGCCGGCGAGACGGAGGAGGACGCCCTGCGCGTCGCGGGCCAGTTGACCGGGACGGGTCTGCTCGTCACCGTGGACCACCTCGGCGAGGACATCACCGACCGCGAACAGGCACATCGGACTGTCGAGTCGTACCAGAGGCTGATCACCGGAATGGCCAGCTCGGGCTTGGCGCCGCGGGCCGAGGTTTCGGTCAAGCTGTCCGCCCTCGGACAGTCCCTCCCCGGCGCAGGAGAGCCGTTCGCGCTCGACCGTGCGTTCGAGATCGTGCGCGCGGCCGACACTGCCGGCGTTCTGGTCACGCTCGACATGGAGGATCACACCACCACCGACAGCACCTTGCGCATCCTGGGGCGGTTGCGTGCGGAAGTAGCATCCGTGGGTTGTGCGCTGCAGGCCTCCCTCCACCGCACTCAGGATGATGCCCGCGCTCTGGCCACCGCCGGAAGCCGCGTGCGGCTGACCAAGGGTGCGTACCGCGAGCCGGGCCGGGTGGCGCACCAGCGGTTCGCGGACATCGACGCCGCGTACGTGAGGGCGCTCGAGACGCTCATGCGCAGCGAGGCCCGTCCGCTGGTGGCCACCCACGATCCTGCGCTCCTGGCGACGGCGATCCGACTTGCCCAGGAGGTCCGGCGTCCGCCGACGTCGTACGAAGTGCAGATGCTCTACGGGATCCGGCCGGCGGAGCAGCTTCGACTGGCAGCAGAGGGGATCGACGTCCGGGTCTACGTGGCCTTCGGCAGGGAGTGGTACGGCTACGTCATGCGCCGGCTGGCCGAGCGCCCCGCAAGCCTCAGTCTGTTCGCCCGCGCACTCGTATCTCGGAGCTGATCCGTCCATGTCGACTACCACGGGTTCGCTGATCATCCGTAACGCCCTGATCTTCGACGGGACGCACGAGGACCTGGTCGAGGGAGACATCCGGATCGAAGCCGGGCGGATCGTCGAGATCGGCCCCATCTCGCGGCTGGACCTGCCGACCCTGGACGCCGCCGGCAGCGTCGTGGTGCCGGGTCTCATCGACTGCCACTTCCACGCCTGGGGAATCAGCCTCGACATGCTCGAGATGGAAGCCAGCCGGTCGAGCTACGTGTCGCTCAAAGGCGCTGCGCGGCTGGCGGCGGCCCTGCGCCGGGGCTTCACGACCGTTCGCGACGTCGCCGGCGGCGACATCGGCGTGGCGCGTGCCATCGATGAAGGATTGGTCCCAGGCCCGAACTACTTCTACTCGGGTCCGGCGCTGAGCCAGACCGGCGGTCATGGGGACGGCCGTCACGCCCACCTCGACCTCATCTCCCGTTCGCACTGCAGCGTCGAGGTCGTCGACGGCATCGACGACCTCCGCGTCGCGGTGCGCGAGCGACTCCGAACCGGCGCCCATGCCATCAAGATCATGGCGTCCGGCGGCGTCATGTCGCCTGCCGACCCGATCCGGGTCCCGCAGTACAGCCCGGAGGAAATACGTGTCGTCGTGGACGAGGCGACCAGGCGTGGATCCTATGTGGCCGCTCACGCGTACTCGCCCGAGGCGATCCGGCATGCGGTCACCAACGGTGTCCGGTCGATCGAGCACGGGAACCTGCTCGACGACGCCACGGCGAACGTCATGGCCGAGCACGGCGCGGTGCTCGTGCCGACCCTCGTCACCTACCTCGCCATGGCCGAGCGCGGACGCGCGCTCGGGATGGCGCCGGTCGGGCTCGAGAAGAACGCCCTCGTGCTCGAGGCCGGCATGGCCGCGATCGAGCGCGCCATGCGGTCGGGGATCCTCGTCGGCTTCGGCACCGACCTGATGGGCGGTCTCGAGAGCGAGCAGCTCCGGGGGCTGCAGGTGCAGCACGAGGTACAGGGGACCCTCGAGCTTCTCCGGAGTGTGACCGCGCGCAATGCCGCCATCATCGGCGACGACCGCTATGGCCGGATCGCCCCCGGGGCGGCTGGCGACGTCCTCGTCCTGGGTGGGGACCCGTTCTCGACACCGAGCGTGTTGTGGCAGGAGGCTCCCAAGCGCCGTGTCGTGAAGGCGGGCCTCGTCGTCGCGTAGGGCAGGGGCATGCTGTTACGTCTTCATTGAGGGACTTCGATGCTTGACCGGAATCGCGTGAGTGTCGATCGTCGGGGCGGTCTGGCCGTCAAGGGCGAGAGCCTGCGCGAGCAGGTCGTGAACTCGCTTCGGTGGTCGATCTTCACAGGGGTGCTCCCGCCTGGGGGCAGGTTCTCGGTCCCCGCGCTGGCCGAGGAGTTCAGGGTGTCTCCGACGCCGGTGCGGGAAGCGGTGCTCGATCTTGTCCATGAAGGGCTGGTCGTCGCCCTGCCGAACCGAGGCTTCCAGGTGGTCGCCCCATCGCTGGAGTACCTCCGCCAGGCGATGCAGGTGCGCCGCCTTCTCGAGATCCCGACGATGCTCGCCATCGCCCGAACGGTGTCCGTTGACCAGATCAGGCCTTTGCGTCGGTTGGCCGATTCGATCCTGAGCTACGCCCTCGAGGAGGACCTCAAGCGTTTCGTGGAGACGGACTACGAATACCACTGGCGGCTGACCGGGCTGTCCGGCAACCCCATCCTCACCGAGCTCATCGAGGAGATGCGCTCGAGGGCGCGTGTCGTCGCTGTCCCGGCCATCGTGCGTCAAGGGGTGCTCGCCGCCACCGCACGGGAGCATCTGGACCTGCTGACAGCCATGGAGAACCGCGACTTGCCCGCAGTCGAGCGCGTCACGGTCGCGCACATGGAGCGAACCTTCGAGGGGCTGAAGGCCGCAGCCGGCGAGGTCTCCGAGGCGACGTCGTAACGGGCGGGCGATCGCCCGTCGGTCCTGCCGCCGCAAGACGCGACGCTGCGGCCTCGGTCAGCTCGGCGGGGTGATCGGACGGGCGGAGCTCGTCGGGTGCGGTGAAGACCGCGCGGAGGATGGCGGCCCTTGCCCTTGTACTCCCAGGCGAAGAAGCCGCGCTTCCAGACATCGGCGAAGCCCTCGCCGCCGCCGATCTTCTCGGCGCCCTTCTCGAAGGCGAACCACTCGCCGACGGGGTCGGCCTCGTGCGGGGTGGGCTCGCCGAGCATCCGGCACAGGTCGATGAAGTGCGCCTGGGCGGACGCCCGCTCGCCCGTCGTGATGCCGGGAGTGTACCGAGGACAGAAGGGACGATCGACCCGCGGATGCTTCGAGGGCCGGCGCATCGTCCGGGAGGCGGCCGCGGCCCGCACCGGTGGTCACGCTCGGAAGGGCCCTTCGACTGTCGGACCGATTGGTCCGTACCAGTGAGAAACGACGGCGTCGGATCGATGCGGTCGATGCCCGCTCGGATGAGACGAGCCCGTGCCGTCCCCACTGATCCCCAACGCTCGAACGGACGTGTCCCATGCTCCTCGCCACCGGGGACGCGCTTCGGACCGCTGGCTGATCTCGGGGCCGCACAGCTACCACTGGTCGCCGCGCGCGAGCAGGGCGACCTGCGAGCCGATCCGGCAAGGGCGCCAGCCCCCTCCCCTACGCCGCCGCGCGCTCCCCCGACGCGAGCTCGAGCACCTTGGTCGCGGCTTCCCGTCCCTGCCGCACGCAGTCGGGCAGGCCCACGCCGCGGTACGCAGCTCCCGCGAGCACCACGCCGGGGAGCCCGGACAGTCCGGCCTCCGCGGCCGCGACGCGGTCCAGGTGGCCGAGCGTGTAGCGCGGCATCGCCCCGTCCCACCGGGCGACTCGAGCGAGGATCGGCTCACCGCTCGTCCCGAGCGTCCGGTCGATGACGGCTCGCGCCGCCGCCACGACGTCCGCATCCGAGGCGGAGCCCCGCAGCGCTCCGGCGCCTTCGGTCCGCAGGAAGGCCCGGATGAGGATCGTCCCGTCCGGTGTGCGGCCGGGCCACTTGCCGGACGTGATCGTCGCGGCGGAGAGCGGGTTCGCCGCGTCTGCCGCCACCACGTACCCGTGGCCGACGACGGGCCGCCTGAGCTGGGAATCCCGATACGCGAGGCTCACGATCGTCGCACCGCCGTAGCGGATCGTGCGGAGGGCGGCCGACGTCGCCGGCGCGGCGGCGTCGAGCAGGCCGGCGGTCACGGGAGCGGGCGTTGCCAGCACGACGGCGTCGCAGTCGACCCGGGTGCCGTCCGACAGCGAGAGCCGATACCCCGCGCCCGTGCGGTCGAGTGCGACGGCGGTGGACCCGAGCCGGACGTCGACGGCCGACGACCGCCCGAGCGCCTCTGCGAGCGCGTCCGTCATGCGGGTCATGCCGCCGCGGAGGCTCAGGAACACCGATCGCGGGGGTGTTGGCGAGGGCTGGGCCGATGAGCCGGAGCCCGCCGTCGCGGCGGCGGCCGCCCGCGCCTCGGCCCGCGCCTTCTCGGACCGCGCCTTCTCGCGCGCCTTCCTCTGGCGCGCCTCCGCGACGCTCGCCAGCAGGAGGCTCCGGTGGGCGCGCTCGCTCTCCCGCAGGGTCGGCAGCACGCCGAGCAGGCTCAGCTCGTCGATCGAGGTCCCGTAGATCCCGCCGACGAGCGGGCCCGCCAGCCGGTCCACGAGCGCGTCGCCCAGGCGACGGCGGAGGAGCCCGCCGACCGTGTCGTCCCCCTCCATCGGACCGCGGGGGAGGACGAGGTCCATGCCCATCCGCGCCTTCTCAGGCCAGGAGAAGAGGCGCGTCGTCGCGAATGGGACGAACTTCGTCGGCAGGACGAGCGCGAGCCCGTCCGGCATCGGGATGAGCCGGTCGCCCGCGAGGACGTAGACCGCGCGCGGCTCCTTCGTGCCGACGAGATCCGCCCCGAGGCCCAGCTCGCGGCAGAGCTGGGTCGCGGCCGGCCGGACGGCGATGAACGAGTCCGGGCCCTCCTCGACGACGAACCCGTCGCCGACGTGCGTGCGTACTTTGCCGCCGAGGCGGTCCGAGGCTTCGACGAGGGTCGTCCGGATGCCGGCGCCGGCGAGGGCGTACGCGGCCGTGAGACCGGTGACCCCTCCGCCGACGACGACCGCGTGCATGGGCCGCCTAGCGGGCCGTGGCCCGCGAGACCGCCGGATCGGTCGCCGCCGCGTGCGTCGGCGGGACGTACGGGCACAGGGGGTCGCTCTCGAGCGGGTCGCCCGTCCACGTGAACGCGCGGGCGCGCGACCCGCCGCACAGAGCGTTGTATTCGCACCGGCCGCAGCGGCCCTTGAAGTTCTTGACGTCCCGGAGCGAGCGGAAGAGCTCGCTGCTCCGGTAGACGTCGACGATGTCGTCGCGTCGGACGTTGCCGGCGGCGACGGGGAGGAATCCGGACGGGTAGATGTCGCCGTCGAAGTTGACGAACATGATCCCGTTCCCGTCGCGGATCCCGAACCCGCGGCCGATGCTCGTCTGCGCGATCTCCTCGTCGCTCAGGCCTCGATCGTGCATGGTCCGGATCGCGATCCGGCGGTAGTGCGTCGCCTCGGTCGTCTTCACCTGGAACGGGGCGGTCTGGCCGATCTCGAGGAGCCAGGCCATGAGCTTCTCGCTCTCGGCCGGCGTGATCTCCTGGAGGTCCGTGCCGCGACCGACGGAGATGAGGAAGAAGAGGCTCCAGCGCATGATGCCGAGGCTCGGGCACAGCTCGTAGATCGCGGGCAGGTCGTCGAGCGTCTCGTTCGTCACGAGCGTGTTCAGCTGGACCGGGAGGCCGGCCTCCTGGGCCCAGCCGGCGGCGCGGACGGTGAGGTCGAAGGTC
>JAKAJU010000123.1 GCA_021813655.1 Chloroflexota bacterium
GGGTGACGCGGCGGCGCCCGGCGCGGCGGCGCCCGGTGCGATCGCCGGCGAGACGGCCGGGACCGGGGGCCTGACCGTCCCGGGGGCCGGCGACGCGGCGGTCCCGGCGGCTGGGCTCTCCTCGGCGATCCGGCAGGGCGGACCCGACCTGGCGGACCGGATCCGGGAGGCGCGCGAGCGGACGCTCTCGAACGATCCGGCTGTCGTGCGCCGTGCCCCCAACCCGGAGCGGATGCGCCGTTAGGGCGGCCCGAGCGGGCGGGTGAGGATGGCCCGATCCCCGCCATCGCCCTCGTAGTCCGCGAACGCGGGCACTCCCCAGAGGGGCCGCGTGCCGGCGATCTCGGGCTCGAACCCGAGCGAGCGATAGAAGAGCACCGCGACCCGTTCGTCGGGTGGCACGACGACGATGGCACGCCGCGCGCCGCGCTCCTCCATCTCGGCGAGCCACCGGTCGTGCATGGCCGTGCCGAAGCCGCGCCGTCGCCATTCGGGGGCGACGGCCGCGAGATGGATGACCGCTTCGCCGGCACGATCCGGGCTCGCGAACCCGACGAGGAACGCGACGATCCGTCGCGATCGCGGATCGGCGGAGCGCGGGTCGAGAGTCTCGCCGACGAGCGACGTGGACGCGAAGTGCATCAGCCAGAAGCGGCCGAGGAGCGGTCGGGTCGAGCGCCCGCCGAACCAGTGGTCCACGCGGTCCACGAGGCGCCGATGGTCGGCCTCCTCCGGGCGGCGGAAGACAATCCGGGCGAGGGCGCCCGCAGGCCCCGCAGGATCCGTCATCGCGAGCCGATCGCAGCGCCGGCGGCCCCGAAGAGCGCCTGCGCCGGCACGAGCAGGCCGTAGACCTGCGCGAGGAAGTCGACGGGGCCGAGAACCCCGCCCTGGACGTGCGACCAGCCCCATGTCGCGATCCATGCCACGACGCACGCCGCGATCGCGAGCGTGACCGCCGTGCCCATCCGGGCCGCAGGCCCGCCGACCGCGCGGGCGCGCGTCGCGCCCGCGCGCGCCGCGAGACCGACGATCCACCCGACCGCCGCGGTGGCGACCAGCAGGCCCGTGTCCACGCTCAGGGGTCCGGCGAGGACGAAGAGCAGCACGCCGCCCGCGATCGCGGCGGCTCCCCCGTATGCGATCGACCGGTCGCCGCGGCGCGTCTCGGCGGCGATGGGACAGGATGCGGCGACGGTGCCGGGTGGGCGGCGCTCGCCTGTCTCGGGTGCGGTCACCACCCCATGGTAGCGGGGCGTCCGCACGTGACCCGCCGCGAGCGGGTGCGCGGCCGCGTGGCATCGCGGCGGGCCACGTGGCGGCGGCATGGCGGCGTGGCGTGGCGAGGGGCCACGTGGAGCGGTAGACTCGACCCTCGTGAGTCACCCCGCACTCGGGGCCATGCCCCCGGACATGACGGCCGGGTTCCCGGACGCCGCCGCGCGCCTCGTCGCTGCACGCGACGACCTCGGCGCCCGTGCCCTGGAGGACGCCCTCGCCTCCTCGCCCGCGATTCGCGCACGCTACGACGAGCTGGGCCTGCGCAACCTCCTGCGCGACACGCAGATCATGATCGAGCGGATCGCGAAGGCCGTCGCGTCGGGCGACGTGATCTGGACGCGCGAGTGGGCCGACTGGGTCGCCCCCGTCTATCGGCGCCGGAAGGTCCCCATGGACGACGCGATCGCGCTCATGGAGGGCCTGCGACGCGCGTCCGCCGCCATGCTCGACGAGGACGAGCGCCTGCCGATGAACGCGGCCGTCGACGCCGCCGTGAAGGTCTTCCGGTACTACCGCCGCTTCTCGGGTGATGCACGGGTCCGCAACCCCATCCTCGACGCGATCTACAAGGGCGCCTGACGTGACGATCAAGTGGGTGCAGGCCGACCCGCTCGTGATGAACGGCGAGCCGTTCTGCTACGGCAGCCGCCTGACGGTCCGCCAGCTCCTCGAGATGCGGCGCAATGGCCTCACGCTCGTCGAGATCCTCACGCGTCACCCGGAGCTCCGGCGTGTCGGGGTCGCGCACGCGTACGTCTTCGCCGCCGCGCACCCGGAGCGGTACGCCGAGTTCATCGAGCCGGACGGCTCGCTCGCCGGCCCCGGCTACTCCGCCGACGAGGCCGCGGGACTGCCGGAGCACCTGCGGGCGCCCGGCGTCGTCGTCACCGCGTCCGCCTGACCGCGCGAGGCGCGCGCGCCGTGCCGCCGGGGCCTGCCCGTCATATCCGACCCGTTCGCTCGGGTATCTCGCGCCGGAGTGGTACGCTGTGCGGCACCCAGCCACACCGGGACCCGATGACGCCATGACCGACCCCGCCCCCACCACAACCGACGAGACCACCGCGGCAGCCGGAGCGCCGGCGTTCGACCCCGTGCGGCGCGCCCGCGAGCTCGCGATCCTCGATGCGCTCCGCGCAGTCGTGGACCCGGAGATCGGGATGAACGTCGTGGAGCTCGCCCTCATCAAGCAGGTCCTCGTCGGTGAGAACGAGTCCGAGATCAAGATGATCCTGACGACGCCGTTCTGCCCGTACGCGGGATCGATGATCGCGCAGGTCCGCGAGCAGGCGGAGTCGGTGCTTGAGCACCCGGTGAAGGTCACGCTCCTCGCGGAGCGGTGGGACCCGCGCGACGCGGGCCTCATGTGGTGACCGGGCCCGACGACCGCGTCCCCGACGACGTCGCCACGCTCCCCGCCGAGGGCGGGGGGTCAGACCCCTCCCCCACGGCCGATCCCGTGGACCGCCCGGACCCGCTGGCCTCCTCAGCCGTCGTGACACGGCGCGGCGACGACGGCTCCACGAGCCTCCTCTACGGCGGGGGCCGGATCGCCAAGGATGACCCGCGCACCGACGCGTACGGCACGGTCGACGAAGCGGTCGCCGCATTCGGCATCGCGCGGGCCGAGCTCGTGGAGATGGAGCGCCACGGGATCCTCCCGCCGGCGCTCGCCGGGCTCGCGGACGTCATCCTCGGCGTCCAGCGCGACCTCTTCGTCGTCGCGGCCGAGCTCGCGGCGAGCCCCGACGCGTGGGACCGCCTCCAGGACGGACGCACCCGCGTCTCACCGGAGATGGTGGACGGCCTCGAGGCCACGATCGCGGACCTGGAGCGCCGGATCCGGATGCCGCGCGAGTTCATCGTGCCCGGGGAGACGCGCGCGTCCGCCGCGCTCGAGCTCGCCCGGACGGTCGTCCGTCGCGCCGAGCGCCGCGCCGTCTCCCTCCACCGCGCCGGCCTCGTCCCCGGCGATTGCCTGCTGCCGTATCTGAACCGTCTCGCCGACCTCGCGTGGGTGCTGGCCCGAGCGGAGGAGCAGGGCGAGCAGCGGGACGCGACGCCCTCGCGCCCCCGCTGACGCGCTCGCACCCCCACCGGGCCCGCGCGGTGCACCCGCGCGGGCCCGGCGCCACGGCCTCGACCCCTACGGCAGCTGGCTCGCTCGCAGGACCTGTCGCTGGACGTACGCGCCGTCGGTCCGCGGATCCGTGAGGTTCGGCTGCGCGCCGTCCATGACGATGTACGGGTGGAGGCGCACCTGCGCGAGCTCCGTCCCGCGGAAGGTCACCTCGTAGATCACGCCCTCCTGCGTCTGCCGGCTCCAGTCCTGGCCGAAGAGGAAGTTGCCGTGACTCGTGACCGCGAGCCGCCAGCCGCGCGCGGGATCGGGCTTCGTGATCGACATCGCGCCCGCCCAGTGGGTCCCGCTCCCGAGGATGGCGTCCACGCCCGCGGCGAACCAGGCATCGCGCTGCTCGAGCGCGACCGTCGAGAACGGCGCCGAGTACTCGGGCCAGTTCCACTGGGGCATGGCGATGACGATGTCCGCCTTCTTCCGGGCGTTCGCGACCGCCTTCTTCACGGCTCCGCTCGTCGCGCGCATCGCGCCGGGGCGCGTCGCGGTGGCGGGGGTCGCCTGGCGCGTCGAGTCCCACGAGAGGATCGCGAATCGGAGCCCGCGGACGTCGACGATCGCCGGCGCCATCGCCGCGGCGAGGTCCTTCCCGGCGCCCGCGTGCTTCACGCCCGCGGCGTCTGCATACCGGATCGTCTGGGTGACGCCCTGCGCACCGAGGTCGGTGATGTGGTTGGACGCGAGCGAGAGGACGTCCATCCCGACGCGCTTCATGAGGCCGGCGACCTTCGGGTCGATCGTGAAGAAGGTCCCGCCATCGTGCTGCGTGAAGCCGGCCACCATCGGGCATTCGAAGTCGTTCAGCGCGATGTCGGCGTCGTGGATCATCGACCAGACCGCGCCGATCCCCTTGCCCGTGCGCACCGCCGTGACGACGGGCCATCCGTTCCCCGTGGGCCCGTCGTAGCGCCGATCCATGTGCGTGCCGGCGTAGCGTGCCGTCCCGCCCTTCAGGGTCCAGTCCCAGCCCTTGCCCTTCACGACGGCCCAGAGGCTCACGGACCGGTCCGGGCAGGTGTCGCCCGTGGAGACCACGGTCCGGATGTCGTTCGCGTCGTAGACGGTGGCGGCTCCGGCGAGGTCGGCCGGCAGGGCGTCGGATGAGCCCGTCACCGGATAGGCGCGCGCCCTGGCCACGGTGTTCCCGAAGAGATCCGCGTCGTCCACGGTCAGGACCTTGACGCGTGGGTCCACGAGGCCGGCGGGCAGGAGCGCGAGTCGCGACGGCGACCTCGCCAGCGTCCCGACGACCTTCGCGGCGGCGATGCAGCCGGCGGCGGGGATCGCGACCGCCTGGCCGGCGATGGTGACCGAGCCGACGCCGCACGGCACGGTGACCTTGCCGGCCTTCACGAGCGAGCGGACCTGGGCGGACGTGTAGCCGGTCCGCAGGTCGTCCACGGGCGCGACGACCGCGAGGGGGAACGTCGCGGCCGCGCCGGCCGGCGGCCCCGGGACGACGGACGCGGCGGGGGCCATCGATGGGGCGGCGGCCGGGGGCGCCGAGGGTGAGGCGGCGGTGGCCGGGACGCCCGACGCCGTCGCGAGCTGCGGC
>JAKAJU010000145.1 GCA_021813655.1 Chloroflexota bacterium
CCCGCCCCCAGCCCCGTGCCCCCGCCGCCCTGGGCGGTCGCGACGCAGCCGCTCGCGTGCACCGCGGCGGCGGCCGGTGACCGGCCCTCACCCTCCGAGGACGGCGTCGACCCCTGAGCCGAGGCGCGGTCCGCCGGGATCGTCGTTCGCTCGCCGTCAGCCGCGCGGCACCGCGAGATGGCGCCCGAGGACGGCCGCCGTGCGGTCGAGGGCGAGATCGGCCGCATCGCGGCGGTAGGCGTCACGGGACGGTTCGGCGAACCAGTGCCCGGTCCCGGGATACCGGTGGATGACGACGTCGCGCCCGGCCGACCGGAGGGCCGCTCCGAACGCGGCGACCGACGCGTCGGGCTCGTGCCCGACTCGGCTCCCCGGTTCGTCAGCCGGGCGCCGGCACGCTCAGACCTCCTTGAACTCGCCGTCCACCGTCTCTTCGTCGGACCCGGCCGGACCGGCGCCCTCTTCGGCGGACGGGCCGGCGCCCGCCCCCGGGGCCGACGAGGCGGCCTCGTAGGCGGCGGTCGAGATCTTCTGCATGAGCTCGGCGAGCTCGGTCCCGCGGGCCTTCACCGCGTCGATGTCGTCCCCCTTGAGGGCGGCACGGACGTCCGAGACCTTCGTCTCCACGGCGTAGCGGTCCTCGGAGGTGACCTTGTCCCCGAGATCCTTCAGGACGCGCTCCGCCTGGAAGGTCAGGGCCTCGGTCTGGTTCCGGACCTCGACCTCCTCGCGGTGCTTCGCGTCCTCGGCGGCGTGCTCCTCGGCCTCGTGGACCATCCGGTCCACGTCCTTCTTGTCGAGCAGGCTGGAGCCGGTGATCCGGACCTGCTGCTCCTTGCTGGTCGCCCGGTCCTTCGCCTTGACCTCGAGGATCCCGTTCGCGTCGATGTCGAACGTCACCTCGATCTGCGGGATGCCGCGCGGGGCCGGCGGGATCCCGTCGAGGATGAACTTGCCCAGGGTCTTGTTGTCCTTCGCGAAGTCGCGCTCGCCCTGGAGGACGTGGATCTCGACCGACGGCTGGTTGTCCGAGGCCGTCGAGAAGACCTGGCTCTTGCTCGTCGGGATCGTCGTGTTGCGATCGATCAGGCGGGTCATGACGCCGCCGAGGGTCTCGATCCCGAGCGATAGCGGCGTGACGTCGAGGAGGAGGACGTCCTTCACGTCGCCCGCGAGGACGCCCGCCTGGATCGCGGCGCCGATCGCCACGACCTCGTCCGGGTTCACGCCCTTCGACGGCTCCTTGCCGCCGAACATCTTCTTCACGGCCTCGACGACCGCGGGCATCCGGGTCATCCCGCCGACGAGGACGACCTCGTCGATCTGGGAAGCCTTCAGGCCCGCGTCCTTGAGCGCCTGCTCGACCGGGCCGCGCGTCTGCTCGATGAGGTCGCCGACGAGGTCCTCGAGCTTCGCGCGCGAGAGGCTCACGACCAGGTGCTTGGGGCCGGTCTGGTCGGCCGTGATGTACGGGAGGTTGATCTCGGTCTGCTGGACGGTCGAGAGCTCGATCTTCGCCTTCTCGGCAGCCTCCTTCAGGCGCTGGAGGGCCTGCGCGTCGCTCCGGAGGTCGATCCCCTCGGCCTTCTTGAACTCGGCCAGGAGCCAGTCGATGACGCGCTGGTCGAAGTCGTCGCCGCCGAGGTGGGTGTCGCCGTTGGTGCTCTTGACCTCGAAGACGCCCTCGCCGAGCTCGAGGATGCTGATGTCGAACGTGCCGCCGCCGAGGTCGTAGACCGCGATCTTCTCGTCGTGCTTCTTGTCGAGGCCGTACGCGAGAGCGGACGCGGTGGGCTCGTTGATGATCCGCTTCACGTCGAGGCCGGCGATGCGGCCGGCGTCCTTCGTCGCCTGGCGCTGCGTGTCGTCGAAGTACGCCGGGACCGTGATGACGGCCTCGGTCACCGTGCCGCCGAGGTACGCCTCGGCGTCCGTCTTGAGCTTCTGGAGGATCATCGCGCTGATCTCGGGCGGGGTGTGGGACCGCCCGTCGTCGAGCACGACGCGAACGCCGTCGCTCTTCTCGTCCTTCGCGACCGTGTACCCGACCAGCCCCTTGCTGCGCTGGACCTCCGGGTCGTCCCAGCGGCGGCCCATGAAGCGCTTGATGGAGTAGACGGTGTTCGCGGGGTTCGTGACCGCCTGGCGCTTCGCGAGCTGCCCGACGAGTCGCTCGCCGGTCTTCGTGAACCCGACGACCGACGGCACGGTCCGCCCGCCCTCGGCCGAGGCGATGACCTTGGGCTCGCCGCCCTCCATCACCGCGACGACCGAGTTCGTCGTCCCGAGGTCGATGCCGATGACCTTGCCCATGCGTCCCTCTTTCGTGGTGTCGTCAGTGCGTGTCAGGTGGAAGTGGATGGATGCCGTGTCATGTGGCGCGGACCGCCTCCGCCCCCGCGGGCGGAGGCGGGATCACGATCCTTGCGCAGCCTCCGAGCCGTCAGCGACCCCGACCATCGACGGCCGGAGGACCCGGCTCCCGACACGGTAGCCGCGGCGCATCTCGGCCACGACCTCGCCATCGGGCCGGCCGGTGCCGGGGATCGAGGCGAGGGCCTCGTGGAGCACCGGGTCGAAGCGCGCTCCGAGCGCGTCGATCGGGACGACGCCCTGCGACTCGAGCGCGGTACGGAGCTTGCGATCGATCGCCGCGATGCCCTCGACCCACGCGTTCCCCGCCATCTCCGCCGGGACGTGCTCGATCGATCGGTCGAAGTCGTCCGCGATGTCGACGAATCGGAGGAGGAGCCGGTCGGCGGCTGCGAGCCGCGCCTGGGAGACCTCCTCCTCGGATCGGCGCTGGAGGTTCCGATAGTCGGCGAGCGCCCGGTGGTGGCCGGCGCGGTGCTCATCGACCTCCGCCCTGAGGGCCTCGTTCTCCTTCCGCAGCGCCTCGACCTCCGCGAGCAGCTTCACCGGGCTCGTGTCGAGCGCCTCGATGCGCTCCTCGGCACGCGTCTTCTTCTCGTGTGTCATCGGCATCTCATCCGTGCGGCGGGGTGCGCGGGCCCGGGGCCCGCCGGTTCATGCGTAGAGCGTGTCCACGAGCTCGTTCATGAGACCGCCGACGAAGCGGACGGTCCCGATCGCCTGCCCGTAGCGCATCCGGGTGGGCCCGAGGACGCCCACGATGCCGACCGCCCTGCCCGCTCGCCCGTACGGCATGAGGACGAGGGCGACGTCCGACATCGCGGCGACGCGGTTCTCGTGCCCGATGAAGATCTGGACCCGGTCGTCGCGCGTCACGGCGTCGAACAGCTCGGCGAGGTACGCGCGGTTCTCGAGAGCCTCGAAGACCCGCCGGAGCTTGTCCGCCTGTGCGAACTCGGGTGCAGCCATGACGTTGAGGAGGCCGTCGCTGAAGACCTCCGCCAACGCGGCGGCGTCGGACTCGCGCAGGAGGCGGACGACCTGCTCGCCGATGCGCCGGACCATCAGGTCGGCTGCGGCGTCGCCCGCGAGGCGCGCGAGCCGTCGCTCGAGGTCGGTCGCCGTCCGTCCTGCCGCGAGGGCGTCGAGCTGGGACGCGGCGACTGCGAGAGCCCCCTCGCCGACGGCGTCGTCGACCGAGACGAGGACCTGGCGGATCGTCCCGTCGTGGAGGACGACGATGAGGCTCGTGAGCCGCTCGCCGATCGAGACGAGGTCGATCCGACGGATCCGCGCGCTCCGGGTCTTCGCCGGGGTCGCCAGGCCCGCCGCGTGGGTGGCGGCGGCGATCGTCGTGGCCGCGAGCCGGAACCACTGCTGGTTCGCGTGCTCGAGCTGGCCGAACTGGTGACGGATGAGGAGCTGGTCGACCGGCGGCAGCGGGACCGCGTCGATGATCGACTCGACGTAGTAGCGGTATCCGGCGTCCGTGGGGATGCGGCCAGCCGACGTGTGCGGATGGGTGAGGTAGCCGGCGGCCTCGAGCTCCGCGAGGATGTTCCGCACGGTCGCGCTGCTCACGCCGAGCGGGTACCGCTCGACGAGCGTCATCGATCCCACAGGTGCGGCGGTCGCGACGTGCTCCTCGATCACCGCGCGCAGCAGGCTCTGCTGGCGGGCGTCGAGAGGTCCGATCATGCGACGGATCCTGCGAGCCACTCCCTTCGTGTCGCTCCTCTCTTGTTAGCACTCTAACGGTGAGAGTGCTAACGGACTGGAGGCATCGTATCAGTCCCGGCCGAGGGGTGTCAACGGACCGATCGGGTGGTCGATGCCCCGAACGGGACACCGCTCTCGCCGAACCGCGTCCGCCGCCCGCCCCTGCGCCACGTCTCAGACGATCCGCCTGAAGACCTCGTTCGACAGCAGCGCACCCCCGCGCGTGAGGCGCACCCGCCCGTCCTCGCCGACCGCCGCGAGCCCGTGATCGATCGCCCACCGCAGCGCGTCGGCCGCCGGGCCTGCAGCCACGGCCTCGGCGGTCAGGCCCCGGTCCGTTCGCAGGCCGAGGATGGCGGCCTCGCGGAGCGCGGTCATCTCGTCGAGCGCCTCGGATCCGCCGGGCGGGAGGACGGGCTCCAGCCCCGATCCGGCGGCCGGCGCGAGCGCCGCGACGTACGGCCCGAGCGCGGCCGCGTTCCAGCGGCGGACATGGCCGTCGAACGCATGCGCACCGGTCCCGACGGCCTCGTGTGGACGCCGCTCCCAGTACGCCATGTTGTGGCGGCTCTCGTGGCCCGGCCGTGCCCAGTTGCTGATCTCGTACCGGCGGAAGCCGGCCTCAGCAAGGACGTCGCAGGCCCGTTCGTACGCGGCTGCGGCGGCGTCCTCATCCTGGTCGCGGCGCGCGTTCGTGCGCCAGCGGCGCGCCCCCGCGGTCGTGGGGAGGTGGTCGCCCAGGTCCCCGGCCAGTCCCTCCGCCTCCGGGTCGTCGAGCGTGAGAGCGTAGAGGGAGAGGTGGTCGGGCTCGAGCGCCAGGGCCGCCCGCAGCGTCCCTTCCCACGACGCGGGCGTCTGCCCGGGCACGTCGTAGAGGAGGTCGAGCGAGATCGACGCCGCACCGGCACGACGTGCCGTCTCGACCGTCACGCCGACGTCTCCCGGGGCGTGCCGCCGGCCGAGGCGGCGCAGCTCCGATGACACGAGGCTCTGCGCGCCGATCGACACGCGCGTGACGCCGGCCGCCACGAAGCCCGCGAGGTCGCCGCGGTCGTCGACGCCGGGGTTCACCTCGAGCGTGACCTCGGCTCCGGGTGCGACGCCGAACCGAGAGCGGACGCGATCGAGCAGAGCCCCGACCGTCACGGCCGGCAGCAGCGATGGCGTGCCGCCGCCGATGTAGACGGTCGCGAGTGCCGGCCGCGCGCGTCCGGCGGGCGCACCGGGTTCGAGGGGCGGTCCGAAGCGCGTGTCGAGCGCGTCCGCGCGCAGGTCGATCTCCGTGAGGAGCGCCGCAACGTACGCGTCCACGCGCGCCCGGGGCCCGCGCGCGGCAGCGCCCGCATGCACGACGAAGTCGCAGTACGGACACAGCGAGACGCAGAACGGGACGTGCACATAGAGCGCGACGGGCGGCGCGGCGCGATCCGTCACGGGAGCGAGGCGTCCGAATCGTCGAGCGCATCGTCCTCCGGGGCCGGGCCGGGGCCCGGCGACCGGGTCGAAGGAGCGGCGGCGGCGACGGACCTTCGCTCGGTGAACGGGGCGGTGACATGTGCGGCCGCCTCGGGCGACCCCTGCGCCGTGGTCATGTCCGCCCCCGTGGGCGCCATCCCCGCGCCGGTCGCCCACGCGCCAGCCTCGTCGTACGCGACCTCCGCCCCGTCCTCGTCCACGAACTCCCAGCCGGGCGGTGCCTCGATCTCCTCCTCGTAGGGCACGGCCGACCTGCCGGCGTCCGCCGAGCCCGTCGCGACGAAGACGGCCAGCCGGGTGACGGCGTGGGCGATGAACGCCGCGGCGATCCCGCCGGTCACGACCGTGAGCCAGCCACCGACGAGCCCGATCGCGAGGTCGAGCGTGACCAGGTACCAGTCGCCTCCGCTGCGGCCGACGCGAGCGGCCAGGACGTACACGATCGCCTGGAGCGGCACGGCCACGAGAGGGTCGACGCCGGCCGTGACGACGAGACCGAGGACGATCCCGCGGAAGGTCGCCTCGTCGACGAACGCCGTCCCGAGGGCGTTGACCACGCCCATGGGGTACGCGCGGAGCTCGGGCGGGTGAAGCCCACCGAGGCGCAGGAACGCGATCGCGATCGCCTGGGCGATGCCGATCGAGCCGGCCCCGAGACCCATGAGCAGGGCGGCCGTCCGGTCGCCCGGCTGGAGCCCGAGCGAATCGACAGCGCCGGGGTGCACGACGTAGACCGCGGCGACGAGGATGATCCCCGCGACGTACCACGCGAGGCGAGGCAGAAGGGGCGGCATCTCGCCGTAATCGTCGGGGACCTGGTACTCGGCGACGCCGAACCGGCGCGAGTCGAGGCGCAGGAGGACGAGGATCAGCACCAGGCCGAGGGCCACGAGGACGCGAAGCGTCTCCTCCATGGCACGCAAACTAGCACGCGCCACTCATCGCGCGATGACCCGTACGGCACGGCGGGCCGTGTCGGCGACGCGGCACGGCGGGCCCGCCTGACAGGACCAGCTGGGCCCGCCGGGATGCGGCCCGGCACCGCGGGTCGGTCGGCGTCCGACAGGACCCGCTGGGCCCGCCCGGCCGAGCCCCTACTCCTCCCCCATCCCGAGGACGGCGAGGAAGGCCTCCTGCGGGATCTCGACCGAGCCGACCCGCTTCATCCGCTGCTTGCCTTCCTTCTGCTTCTCGAGGAGCTTCCGCTTCCGCGTGATGTCGCCGCCGTAGCACTTGGCGAGGACGTTCTTCCGCATCGCGCGGACCGTCTCGCGGGCGACGACCTGGCTCCCGACGGCTGCCTGGATCGGTACCTCGAACATCTGGCGCGGGATGAGCTCCTTGAGCTTCGCGGCGAGCCGCCGGCCGATCGCCTGCGCCTCCTCGCGGTGGACGATGAGGCTCAGCGCGTCGACGGGCTCGCCGTTCACGAGCACGTCGAGCTTGGCGAGGCGCGCCGGCCGGTACCCGATCTCCTCGTAATCCATCGAGGCGTAGCCCTGGGTCCGGCTCTTGAGCTGGTCGAAGTAGTCCACGATCAGCTCGGCGAGCGGGATCTCGAACTTCATGAGGACGCGCGTCGGGTCCAGGTACTCCATCGACTCGAACGTGCCGCGCCGGATCCGCGTGAGGTCCATGACCGTCCCGATGTACGTCGCGGGGGTGACGACCGAGAGCGCGACCCACGGCTCCTCGATCTCCTCGATCTCGCCGGAGCTCGGGAAGAGCGACGGGTTGTCCACCACGAGGACCTCGCCGTCGTGCACGAGGCGCACGCGGTACTCGACCGATGGCGCCGACGCGATGAGGTCGAGCGCGAACTCGCGCTCCAGCCGCTCCTGGACGATCTCCATGTGGAGGAGCCCGAGGAAGCCGCACCGAAAGCCGAAGCCGAGCGCGACGGAGCTCTCCGGCTCGAAGCTGAAGCTCGCGTCGTTGAGGTGGAGCTTCTCGAGCGCGTCACGAAGGAGCGGATAGTCCTCGCCGCTGATGGGGTAGATCCCCGCGAAGACGAGGCTCTTGGCCGCCTGGTAGCCCGGGAGCGGGGCCGCGGCCGGGTGGGAGGCCCCCGTGATCGTGTCGCCGACCTGGGCGTCGCGGACGCTCTTGAGGCCCGTCGCGACGTACCCGACCTCCCCGGCGACGAGCTCCCTGACCGGGACGAGCTGCGGCCGGAAGACCCCCATCTCCAGCGGTGTGAACTCGGCGCCGGATGCCATGAGGCGGAGCCCGTCGTGCGATCGGAGACGGCCCTCCTCGAGCCGGACGTACGCGACGACGCCCTTGTAGGCGTCGTAGTAGCTGTCGAAGACGAGCGCCCGGAGGGGCGCCTTCGGGTCGCCCTTCGGGGGCGGGATGCGGGCGACCACGGCCTCGAGGATGGCGTCGATCCCCGTCCCCTCCTTCGCCGACGCGAGGATGACCTCCTCCCGCGGGATCGCGAGGACGTTCTCGAGCTCCTCGATCACCACGTCCGGCTGGGCCGACGGGAGGTCGATCTTGTTGATCACGGGGATGATCGTCAGGTCGAGCTTCATCGCGAGGAAGACGTTCGCGAGCGTCTGCGCCTCGATCCCCTGGGCCGCATCCACCACGAGGATCGCCCCCTCGCACGCCTGGAGCGAGCGGCTGACCTCGTAGGTGAAGTCCACGTGACCCGGCGTGTCGATGAGGTTGAGGCCGTAGGTGAGCCCGGCCGACGACGTGTACTCGAGGCGGACGGCCCGCGCCTTGATCGTGATGCCCTTCTCGCGCTCGAGGTCCATCGAATCGAGGACCTGGCTCGTCATCTGGCGCGGGTCGATCGTATGGGTGACCTCGAGGAGGCGATCCGCGAGGGTCGACTTTCCGTGATCGATGTGCGCGATGATCGAGAAGTTGCGGAGGCGCTCCTGGGGGGTCGTCATGGGCGGCCGAAGTGTAGCAAGAGACGCCGACTCCTCCGGGATGCGGGTGGCCGCGAGATGGAGCCCCCGATGAGGCTCGGGCAGCTTCTGGCGCCGGCGATCCTCCCCGCCTATGCGACCAGCGGGCTCCGCATCGCTCGACGTGTGGTCCGCGGCCATATCCGGCACCCGGGCACGGCCGAGGAGATCATCGCCGCCGTCATCGAGCGCTGCTGGGACGGCCACCGCTTCGCCGCGTCGGGCGGTCAGTTCGGCCAGTTCTGGGCGCGCGACTTCGGGTTCGCGGCCCCGGCGCTCGTCCGTCTCGGCTACGCCGACCGCGTCGACGCCTCGCTCGACTGGGCGCTGGATGCGTGGGCCCGCGCGGGCCGGATCACGACCACGATCTTCGCGGGCGGACGACCGGCGGACGTGTGGGACTACGGCGTCGATTCGCTGCCCCTGGTCCTCCGGGCGCTGCGCGCGACGCCCGCGGGCGATCTCTTGGTGGCGAGACACGCCCGCCTGCTCGAAGCCGAGGTGCGGACCTTCGGCGAGGTCGTCGTGGATCCGGCGACCGGGCTCGTCCGGGCCGGCCGGCGGCTCTCGACCCACCGCGACACGGTCGCCACGAGCTGCAACGCCTATGCCAACGCGATGGTCGCCCTGCTCGAGCGCGAGCTGCGCGCGACGGGCTGGTTCGGCGTCCCGTTCGCTCCGGGGGCCGCCGACCGGCTCGTCGGCGCCTTCTGGCGTGGCGACCACTTCGCCGAGGGACCGGTCGGGAGCCCGGACGCGGACGTGGTGACGGGCGACGCGAACGTCGTCCCGTTCTGGGTCGAGGCCGTGCCCGACGAGCTCGGCGCCGCGGCGATGCTGTCCGTCCTCGACGGCGCCGGGCTCGCCGACCCGCTGCCGCTCCGGTACAGCGCGACCCGCCCGACACACGAGGACAGGGTCCAGCGCCTCTTCGTGCCCGACTACCAGGGTACGGCGATCTGGACCTCGCTCGGAGCCATGGCGACCGAGGTTGCCCTGCGAGCGGACCCACCACGCGGGGAGCGCTGGCTGGGCGGCCACCTCGGGGTGGTCGAGCGGGACGGGACGGTATGGGAGGTCCTCGACGGGGCCCTCGCGCCGTACCGCGGACGCCTCGGCATCTGGCGTGCCGACGAGGCGATGCTCTGGGGAGCGATCCTCCTCGATCTCGCCCGGCAGGCCCGACGGATCCCGCGGCCCGGGGCGCCGGCCGAGGCACGGATGGAGTAGCGTGCGCCGGGTCGACGACCCGGCGCGGGACGGCGACGGCGGCGAGGACGAGAAGGACGGGTACGTCTGGTACAATCCCCCTTCGCGCCCCACGGCGTCCTCTCCCGTGCGCGCGATCGGAAACCCGAACCCACGCGCGCAGGCATCTGCGCGGACGCCCACGACACACACCGCACGAGGAACGCACACCGTGGCTCATACGCCCCGAGGCTGGACCGGCACCCGGACGCCGTCCGAGCAGAAGCGGGTCCGCACGGCCGAGCGCCGGCGGGACATCAACCAGCCGCGCAAGAGCGCCGCGAAGACGCTCGTGACCAAGGCACTCAAGGTCGCCACCGGACAGGCCGAGGGCGACGCGACGGAGCAGCTCGCCGAGGCGATCAGCGCCCTCGACCGGGCCGCGAAGGCCGGCGCGATCCATCCGAACGCCGCCGCGCGACGCAAGTCGCGCCTCGCGCGCAAGGTCAACGCCGCTCTCGGCGGCCTGCATGTCCAGACCGGCAAGGTCCAGAAGGCGACCGGCAAGGCGGCCGCGGCGAAGGCCGCGAAGGCCCGCGTCGCCGCGTCGAAGGCCGCCAAGGCCAAGGCGCCCCAGACGGCCGCCGGCAAGGCGCGCGCCGCGCTCACCAAGGCCGGCCGCACTGAGACTGCGCAGGCCGCCCCGACGGCTGCCGCCACGAAGGTCGCCGCCACGAAGGTCGCCGCGAAGACGACCAGGGCTGCTGCGACGAAGACGACGGCGCCGAAGGCCGTCGCCGCCAAGGCCGTGGCCGCGAAGCCGGCAGCGAAGGCCACGAAGGCCGCTGCAAGCCCTGTCGCGGCGAAGGCGAAGGCGCCGAAGGCCCCGGCAGCCAAGGCCCCGGCCGCAAAGCCGGCGGCCCGGACCGCGAAGGCAGCTGCGAAGCCGAAGAAGCCGGCCGAGCCGGCGTCCTGAGCGCACGCGGCGAATCGCCGCCGCTGGCTCCGAGATCACACGAGGCCCGGATCGTGCGACCCGGGCCTCGTCGCGTCAGGCGATCCGGGCGCGGCCGCTCGTCCCCGTCAGGGCGGCTCGTCAGGCGGCCGTGGCGAACACAGGCGCCGGAACGACGGTGACCCGGACGGCCGTGCCGGGCGCCAGCCCGGCGACATCCGTGGCGGGCACCTGGGCGACGACAAGGTCGCCGTCCGGGAGCCCCACCTGGACTCGGCCGAGTGACCCGAGGAAGCTCACCGCGATGACGTGCGCGGGGGCGCCGTCCTCGGGCGTCAGCTTCACCGCCTCAGGACGGACCAGAGCGGTCACGGGGCCGGGCCCGGCCGATCCCGCGAGGAGAGGCACCCGCGCTCCGAGGACGTCGACCACACCATCGCTGGCGACGCCCTTCATGCGGTTCGTCAGCCCGACGAACTCCGCCACGAACGCGGTCGCCGGGCGGTCGTAGAGCTCGGCCGGGGCCGCGATCTGCTCGAGCCGGCCGGCCGACATGACGCCGACACGGTCGCCGAGGGCGAGCGCCTCCTCCTGGTCGTGCGTGACGAAGAGCGTCGTCGTGCCGACCGCGATCTGGATGCGCCGGATCTCCTCGCGGAGCTGGCGCCGCACCTTCGCGTCGAGCGCGGAGAGCGGCTCGTCCAGCAGGAGCACCTGGGGCCGGATGGCGAGGGCCCGCGCGAGCGCGACGCGCTGCTGCTGGCCGCCGGACATCTGGTGGGGGTAGCGATTCGCGTACCCGCCGAGACCGACGAGGTCGAGCGTCTCGGTCGCGCGCTTGCGCCGCTCCTCCTTCCCCGCTCCGCGGAGGCGCAGGCCGTATGCCACGTTGTCGCCGGCGGTCATGTTCGGGAAGAGGCTGTACGCCTGGAAGACGATCCCCATGTTCCGCTTGTTCGCCGGCACGTGGGTCATGTCCCTGCCATCGACGAGGATCCTGCCCGCGTCGACCTCGTCGAGCCCGCCGAGCGCACGGAGAGCGGTCGTCTTTCCGCACCCGGACGGCCCCAGGAGCGCCACGAGCTCGCCCGGGGCGATGTCGATCGAGAGCCCGTCGAGGGCATGGACCGGGCCGTACCAGCGGTGCATGTCCTGGAACTGGACGGCGACGCTGCGATGCGGGGTCGCCGGTCCGGCGCTGGGGGACGTCATGTCGCTGGCTCCTCCTCGGGGGCCCGCTCGGCGCGCTCCCCGGCGCCGGGCGCGAATCGGGTGATGACGTACAGCAGGATGAAGGCGAAGACGAGGGCCGCCAGCGAGACCGCGACCGAGACGAACGGATCGCGCTTGCCGAGCAGGTAGATGACCACCTGGAGCGTGTGGAACGACAGCAGCGACGAGATCGTGTACTCACCGAGGACCAGGGCGACGGCAAGGACCGACGCGGACAGGATCCCGCCCCGGATGTTCGGGACGACGACCTGCAGGATCGCCCGCGGCCAGCCGGCGCCAAGGCTTCGCGCCGCATCGGCCAGCGTGGCGACGTCGACGGTCCGGAGACCGGAGTCGATCGCGCGGTAGGCGTACGGCAGGACGAGGATGATGTCGATGAACGCGAGCGTGAGCGGCGAGGCCCCGAAGACGCCGAGATGCTGACCCATCCACCGGTAGATCGGGGCGATGCCCACGACGATGACGATCGCCGGGATCGCGAGCGGCAGGAGGCAGAGGAACTCGACGACCCTGCGCATGCGCGGGACGCGAACCACCGTCCAGACCATCGTCGGCACGAGCAGGAGCAGCATGCCGAAGACGGTGAGGATCGCGATCTCGAGCGAGGTCACGATCCCGTCCACGACGTCGGGGTAGTCGAAGATCGCCGCGTACGACGCCAGATCCCGGGTCCCGTAGTCGCCACGCGTCGAGAACTCGAGCATGGCGAAGAGCGGCAGGACCAGGTAGCCGAAGACCACGACGAGGATCACGATCCGGGCGGAGGTCTGGAGCGGCGACCGGCGGCGCCCGCGCCCGGCGCCCCTGGGCCGCGCGGTCAGCGCTCCACCCCCAGGGGCGGCGGCACCGAGGGTGCCCGGTGTCGCGGTCATCGGACCCACCGCGAGGCGCGGCGCTGGATGAGCGCGTAGACCGCCATGACGATCGAGACGATGACGATCATCCCGAGCGCGAGCGCCTTGCCGACGTTCTCCTGCCCGAGCACGACCTCGCTCTGGAACTGGCTCGCGATCTGGAGCGTGATGATCGGGCTCCCCTGGCTCACGAGGGCCGCCGCCGTCGCGTACGCGGAGAAGGCGTTGGTGAACAGGAGGAGGAGCGCGCCGAGGAAGCTCGGCGCGAGGATCGGTCCGCCGACGTGCCGCCAGAAGGCCCAGCCACCGCCGCCGAGGCTCGCGGACGCGTCGTACCACTCCTGCCGGAGCCCGTCGAGCGAGGGCAGGAAGACGATGAGCATGAGCGGGATCTGGAAGTACGTGTAGACGACGGCAAGTCCCGTGAGGCCGTACAGCCAGGACGCGTCGGTGAGGATGTCGACCTTCAGGTAGCTCTTGAAGAAGATCGTCACCAGACCGTTGAACCCGAATGTCGCGAGGAAGGCGAAGGCGAGCATGACGCCGCCGAACTGCGCGAGCACCCCGGACGCGGCGATGACGATCTGCCGGAGCTGGCCGTTCGGGTCGCCGCGGACGACCGCCCAGGCGAGGAGGGCGCCGAAGATCGCGCCCGCGATCGCGGTCGCGACCGCGAGCTGGATCGACTTGGTGAAGGCGCTGACGAACACCTCGTCGGTGAACATCCGCGTGATGTTGTCGAGGGTGACGCCGCCCTGTGCCGTGGTGAACGCGCCGATGGCGACGATGAGCGTCGGGAGGATGAGGAAGAGCCCGACGTACACGTGGAACGGGATGAGGGCGAGGTAGTTCCTCGCCCCGTAGAGACGGCGCGAGCCGGCCCCGCGAGTGGCGGGGCCGGCCGCGGTCGTGCCGGACGATGCGGGCGCGGTGACCGGTGCTCCGGTCACGACTGCGCCTCGAGTCCGATCGCTGAAGCGCTACTTGATCGTGATGAACTTCCAGTTGTCGGTGAGGTACGTCTTCGCCGCGTCGGTCTGGGCCTGCGTGAGCATGACCGGGGTGGTCGTCGGCGGGTTGAGCGCCGCGAACGCGGCCTGATCCACCGTCCCGGCCTTCTGCATGGCGGCGAGGCGGACCGGGATCGCGGAGCCCTTCAGCCAGGTGTTCTGGCCGGCGTCGGAGAAGATGTACTCCATCCAGCAGCGTGCGGCGGCCGGGTGAGCCGCGTCCTTGTTGACCGCGCTGTTGTAGAACGAGGCGACCGGCGGGGCGTCGGACGGGACGACGACCTTCCAGGTGATCCCCTTCGGCTGGAGCACGGCGATCTGCGGACCGTTGTTGTACGACCAGTCGATGACGATCGGGGTCTGGCCAGAGGCGATCGTCGCCGGGGCCGGATCGACCGGGAGGAGGTTGCCCATGTCGGCGAGCTTCTTCATGAACGCGACGCCGGGGGCGATGTCGTCGGCCGAGCCGCCGTTGGCGAGCGCGGCGAGGACAACGCCGTTGAATGCGGCGCCGGCCTTGAGCGGGTCCCCGTTGAGGGCGACCTTGCCCTTGTACTTCGGGTCCGCGAGGTCGGCGACCTTGGTGATGTCACCAAGGCTCGCGTCGTAGCCGATCGTCTGGAAGCCCGTGTAGTTGTTGGTCCAGAGGCCGGTGGCCTCCTTGTTCGCGTCGGGAATGTCCGCCCACGTGGCCACCTTGTACGGGGCGTAGATGTCGGTGTTCGCGAGGGCGACCGCGGTCCCGAGGTCGAAGATGTCGGGCTGGCGGCCGGTGCCTGCCAGCTGCTTGGCGGTGTTGATCTCGTCCTGGCTGCCGGCATCCGGCTGGTCCGAGACCACCTTGATCCCGTACTTGTTCGTGAAGTCGGTGATCATCTGGCCGTAGTTCGCCCAGTCGGGCGGTGTCGCGATGAGGTTGACCGTGCCCTCGGCCTTGCCGGCGGCGCAGACGGCGTCCACGCCGCCCATGTCCGCGGCGGACGTGGCGTCCTTCGCCGCGACGGTGCCGCCGCCGGCGGCCTGCGACGCGGCTGCGCCGGACGGGCTCGGGCTGGCGCCCGAGCTGCACGCCGCGACGAGCAGCGCGATCGCTGCGACGCCGACGATGGCTCGCATATCCTGTGTACGCACGCATTCCTCCTCGTGTGTGGACCCCGCGGGTCCTCGCTTCCTCACGTCTGTCGGCGTCGGGCCTCCATGGGTCGCGACTCCGACCTTCCCGTGCGCGTCGGACCGCCAGTGACGGTCCCGCTGGACGTCTCCCTGCGTCCTCTCCTCGCGCCACGGCGCACCCGGGCTACGTTCCCCGAGCATCCTAGTGCACACCGTGCGCGCTCGTCGCCCTGCCTGCCGGAGGCGACCGCGCCCGGGGCAGGGCCGGCCGCCGGGCGGTGGGGCATCATCCGCCCGTGGGCGTCACCCGCGCCTCCCCCGAGCGTCTCCGAGCCGCGTGAACGAGAGGTTTCCGTGCGGTCAACGGTCCTTGCCACAGGGTCCATCGCCCGATGAGCCCGGCGATCGTCGCGATCGTCCTCTTCGCCGCGGTGATGAACGTCTCGTGGCACGTGATCGTGAAGACGTCCGGCGACCCGCTTCGCATGACCGCCCGGTCGATGGGCGGGGCGATCGCGGTCATGACCCCGTTCGTGCTGGCCGCATGGTGGGCGACGGGCATGGCACCGCTCAGCGCCACCGGCTGGGCCCTCGCGGTCGTGTCGGGCGTCTGGGAGCTCGCGTACTTCGTCAGCGTGTCGGCCGCCTACCGGCGCGGCGATCTCTCCACGGTCTACCCGATCGCGCGTGGGACGGCGGCGACCGGCGCGGTCGTCGTGGGGATCGCGATCCTGGGCGAGCGGCCGGACGCGCTCGCGCTCGTCGGCACCTTCCTGCTGCTCGCCGGGGGCTGGTTCGTCCGGCGCCCGGCGATGGGGACGCGATCGTCCGCCGTGGCCTGGGCGCTTCTCACCGGGCTCACGATCGTCGGCTACTCGGCCGTGGACCGTGTCGGCGCGCGGGAGGGGCCGCCGTGGCTGTACGGCTGGGCCCTCTTCGTCGTCGGTGCCCTCCTGCTGTGGACATGGATCGCGATCGACGCGCGCCTGGGGGTCTCGACGTGGCTGGTCCGCACCGCTGGCGCCCGCGACGGCCGGTTGGCGCGGCTCGTCGCGCGTCTCGCGGCACGTCCCGAGGCGGCGCGCGCTGGCACCCATCCCCGGAAGCCTGTCGCGGCGGACGTCACGGTGGGCGACCCGGTCGAGGCGGGGATCCCGACGACCTCGGCTCCCGCAGGATCGGACGCCGTCCGCCCGGCGGAGGCCGCTCCCTGGGGCCGCGCGATCGTCGCCGGGCTCCTGATCAACGGCGCGTACCTTCTCGTCCTCTACGCCTACTCGGTCGCTCCCCTCGCGATCGTCTCCCCCCTTCGCGAGTCGGCGGTCGTCCTCGCGACGGCATGGGGGATCCTCGGGCTCGGCGAGCGGGAGGGCGCCGCGCAACGGATCGGCGGAGCCGTGCTGATCGCCCTCGGGGGGATCCTCGTCGCGCTCGGCTGACGACCGGCGCCTCGGGCCTGGCATTCGCGCCCGCCGAGATGCACCGTGACGGCGCGCCGAGCCGGCCGCGACCGTGGACGGCCGGGGGCTCCCGGCCGCCCGGACCCCTCAGGCGGAGGGTGGATCCCCGGCGGGGCGGGACGGCGTCCCGACCGCGTCGGTCGGCCGCGGCCTCGGCCGCAGCACGCCGTAGAGGAGACCCCCGGCGAGCGACCCCGCGAACGTGACGACGAGCACCGTCGCGGCCGTGCCGAGCTGCTGCTCCCAGTAGAAGCGCGTGAACGACGCGACGTCGGTCACGCCCTGGGCCTCCAGGCGTGCCGGGCCGTCGGGCTCGCCGAGGTAGCGCCGGTAGACGCAGTCGGCGCCGCCGGTGCAGTCCACCGTGCCGCCGAGGCTGACGTCGCGGTAGCCGGAGTCGGCGACGAAGAAGATCGCCTTCGTCCCGAGGAGCAGCAGGGTCAGCGTGAGAGCGGTCACGGCGCCCGCGTACGCGGCGTTCGCGAGGATCCGGACCCAGGGCCCTGCCCGCCGCTCGGACCGGGCGTTCGCGTAGTAGCCCATCAGGATGCCCGCGAAGGGACTCATGAACCAGATGACCGGCTCGATCGGGATGACGAGCAGGAAGCTGACGACGATGACGGCGGCCATCGCCATGCCGACCCAGCCGGCGAAGACGGCCCCGCGATCGATCACACGGCTCACGCGCGCCCGGCCCCCCTGCGGCGGCGGATGACCGCGCGCGAGCGGGCTCGGGCTCCCGCTCGCGGCGGACGGGCGACGACGGTCATGCGGCCCGGAACGGCGGCGCGCCGGCGAGGGCGTGGCGGCCGAGGTAGACGGATCCGACGCCGACCTCCTCCTCGATCCGGAGGAGCCGGTTGTACTTCGCGACGCGCTCCGAGCGCGACGGTGCGCCGGTCTTGATCTGGCCGGTCCCCATCGCGACGACGAAGTCCGCGATGGTCGTGTCCTCCGTCTCGCCGGACCGGTGGCTCACCATCGCCGTCCAGCCTGCACGCCGCGCCATCTCGATCGCGGCGATCGTCTCGGTGAGCGTCCCGATCTGGTTGAGCTTGATGAGCACCGAGTTCGCGGCCCTCTCGACGATCCCGCGCGCGATGAAGCTCGGGTTCGTCACCAGAAGGTCGTCGCCCACGAGCTGGACGCGCCCGCCGAGCCGCTCCGTGAGGAGCTTCCAGCCGGCCCAGTCGTCCTCGGCGAGGCCGTCCTCGATGCTGACGATCGGATATCTCCCGACCCAGCTCTCCCACAGGTCCACCATCTCGCCGCTGTCGAGGGTCCGACCTTCGCGCGCGAGGACGTACCGCGCCGGTACGCCGCCGGTTCCGGTCCCCTCCTCGAGCACCGAGCTCGCCGCCGGGTCGAGCGCGACGGCGACGTCCTCGCCCGGGCGGTAGCCGGCCTTCTCGATCGCCTTCAGGATGACCTCGATCGCCGCCTCGTTCGTCGGCAGCGACGGGGCGAAGCCACCCTCGTCGCCCTGGCCGACGGAGTAGCCGCCGTCATGGAGGATCGACCGGAGCGCCCAGAAGACCTCGGCGCCGGCGCGCAGCGCCTCCGTGAACGAGCCGACGCCCACCGGCGCGACCATGAACTCCTGGAAATCGGTCGAATCGACGGCGTGCTTCCCGCCGTTGAGGATGTTGAAGAACGGGACGGGCAGGATCCGCGCACCGGCCCCGCCGAAGTAGCGGTAGAGCGGCAGCTCGTGCGCCGTCGCGGCCGCGTGCGCGACCGCGAGCGAGACGCCGAGCGTCGCGTTCGCGCCGAGACGGCTCTTGTTGGGTGTCCCGTCGAGGGCGACGAGCGCGTCGTCCACGGCGGGCTGGTCCGCGGCGTCCATCCCGACGATCGCCTCGGCGATCTCCTCGCGGATGTTCGCGACGGCACGGAGGACGCCCTTCCCGCCGAATCGGGCCTTGTCGCCGTCGCGCAGCTCCACGGCCTCGTTCGCTCCGGTGGACGCGCCCGACGGCACGGCCGCGCGACCAACGGTGCCGTCCGCGAGGACGACGTCCGCCTCCACGGTTGGGTTGCCCCGCGAGTCGAGGATCTCGCGTGCGTCGATGAACTCGATCGTCGTGTCCACGGTGCGTCCTTCCTGGGGGCGTCGCGGCCGCCGGCATGCCGGCGGCTGCGACGGTCTCGCCGGTCGGGTGATCGGGTCAGGCGGTCGCGGGCTCCCGGTCCGGGATGACCGCGATGCCGGGCAGCGTGCGGCCCTCGAGGAACTCGAGCGACGCCCCGCCGCCGGTGCTGATGTGCGTCATCTTCGACGCGAGGCCCTGCTGCTCGATCGCCGCGACGGAATCACCGCCGCCGATGACGACCGTGGCCCCTGCGTCGGCCATCTCCGCGACGAACCGCGCGATCTGGCGCGTCCCCTCACCGAAGACGGGGATCTCGAACACACCGAGCGGACCGTTCCAGAAGATCGTCCGCGAGGGAGCGAGCGCCTCGCGGATGGCGCTGAGCGACTGCTTCCCGACGTCCACGATCGACCACGAGGCGGGCAGCTTCTCGACTCCGAGGGTCTTGTGCTCCGCCCCGCGCGTGACCTCCTTCGCGACGACGACGTCGACGGGGAGCACGATCCGGACGCCGGCCTTCTCGGCCGCCTCGAGGATCGCCCTCGCGTCCTCGACCCGGTCGGGCTCCACGAAGCTCTTCCCGACGGACCGACCCGTCGCGAGGAGGAACGTGTTCGCCATCCCGCCGCCGATGATGACGAGGTCCACCTTGTCGATGAGGTTGCGGAGGACCTTGATCTTGTCGGCGACCTTCTTGCCGCCGACGATCGCGGCGAACGGTCGTTCCGGGTTCTCGAGGAGGCGCGAGAGCATGACGATCTCGCGCTCCATGAGGAGGCCGGCGTAGGCGGGAAGGATCTCGGCCACCCCGACGGTCGAGGCGTGCGCGCGGTGCGCGGACCCGAACGCGTCGTTGACGTACACGTCCGCGTACGACGCGAGCGTCTTCGCGAACCCCGGGTCGTTCGCCTCCTCCTCGGCGTGGAAGCGGAGGTTCTCGAGGAGCAGGAGCTCGCCGGGTCGGAGTCGCCGCAGGGCGTCCTCGGTCCCGAGGCCGAGCGCGTCGCCGGTCACCGGCACGTTGCGCCCGAGGAGCTGGGAGAGCCGTTCGGCGACCGGGCGGAGTCGGAGGCCGTCCTGGACCTTGCCGTCGGGGCGGCCAAGGTGGCTCGCGAGGATGACGATCGCGTCCTGCTCGAGCAGGGTCCGGATCGTCGGGATGGCCGCCCGGATCCGGGAGTCGTCCACGACCTTGCCGTCGGCGAGCGGCACGTTGAAGTCGACGCGCACGAAGACGCGCTTGCCGCTCGCGTCCAGGTCGCGGATCGTCCGCTTCTCCATCGGTCCAATCCTTCCAGGCTCCGGCCGGCCGACGGGCGAGGGCGCGAGCGCCCGTCCCGCCTCGGCCCGGGCCGAGGTGCCGCTACAGCCTGGACGCGACCATCTTCGCGAGGTCGGCGGTCCGGCAGCTGTAGCCCCACTCGTTGTCGTACCAGGCGATGACCTTGACGAAGCGACCGCCGGTCGCGTCGCCGACGACCATCGTCGACAGCAGGTCGATGATGGACGACCGCGGGTCGCCGCGGAAGTCCGACGAGACGAGCGGCTCGTCCGTGACGCCGAGGATCCCCGCGAGACGCCCCTCGCGGGCGGCCTCGCGATACTTCTCGTTGATCTCCTCGGCGCTCGTCGCCTTCTCCACCTCGCAGGTGAAGTCGACGACGCTCACCGTGGGAGTCGGGACCCGGAGGCTGAAGCCGTCGACCTTGCCCTTGAGGTCCGGGATCACGAGGGAGAGGGCGCGGGCGGCGCCGGTCGTCGTGGGGATGATGTTCAGGCCGGCGGCGCGAGCGCGGCGCGGGTCCTTGTGGGCGACGTCGAGGATCCGCTGGTCGTTCGTGTAGCTGTGGATCGTGTTCATCATCCCGCGCACGACGCGGAACTCGTCGTGGAGGACCTTTGCGGCCGGCGCGAGGCAGTTCGTCGTGCAGCTCGCGTTGCTGATGACGTGGTGCGCCGCCGGGTCGTACATCTCGTCGTTGACGCCGAGGACGATCGTCACGTCCTCCTTCTTGGCCGGGGCGCTGATGATCACCTTCTTCGCGCCGGCGTCGATGTGCGCCCTCGCCTTCTCGGCGTTGGTGAAACGGCCGGTGGACTCGATGACGACCTCCACGCCGAGGTCCCTCCACGGGAGGCCCTCGGGCGAGGCGACCTGGAGGACCTTGACGACCGTGCCGTCGATCACCAGCGCGTCGTCCGTGTGGGTGACGGTCCCCGGGTAGGCGCCGTAGGTGGAGTCGTGCTTGAACAGCAGCGCGTTCATGGCCGTGTCGACGATGTCGTTCACGGCGACGACCTCGAGCTCCGGCGCCCGCTCGATGATCGCCTTGAGGGTCTGGCGGCCGATGCGGCCGAACCCGTTGATCCCGACCCGCGTCGTCATCCTCTCCGATCCTCCTGGGTGGTCACGCGTGTGAACTCTCGTGGCGTCGGAGGCCTGCCGACCTCCGCCGGTCCTTCGGAGATGCCGAGGGCCGGATCAGGGCCGGGGGCATCGGAGCGCTCCGCGACACGCGAGAGGACGCCCCCGGGCCCGCTGTCGTGGGCCGGTGCCTGGTCTCGATCCTTCCGGGACCGAGCGGGAGGACGGGAGCGGCGTTCAGTGTCGGCGACCTCGAGGCTGCGGACGGAGCGGCGACCTATCCTACCAAATTGGTCCGTACCTCTTGAAGAGCCTGGGGCGCCGCTCCAAGCATGCCCAACGGACCCCGCCCGCAGGCCGGTCGACCGCCGGAGGCGGGCCGAGATGCGTCGAGGCCCCCGCCGCGGACGGCGGGGGCCTCGACGTGCGCGTGTGCGACTCGATCAGCCGCCGATCTTGTACAGCTTGGTGCCGCAGACCGGGCAGACGCCCGTGAGGGCCGGCTTGCCGTTCTTCATGGTCACGTGGGTCGGGTTCTTGACCTCGCGCTTGGCCTTGCACTTCACGCAGTAGGCCTCAGCCATCGACCGGTCCTCCCTTCGATGCGCGTTGCCGGCGCGGGGACGGCGCCCCCGGGTCCGCTACGTGCACTCTAACGCCAGAGCGACGGCCGCCACAGCGGCGCCGCAGCCATATCGCGCTGGCGGTCCATCTCGACGATGACCGACAGCGCCTCGAGCCCGACGTCGATCGTCCGCGACTCGGTCGTTCGACGCATCTCCGCGTCGGCAAACTCGCCGCGATCCCGCTGGGCGAAGACGCCGCAGACGGCGCCCGCCCGGCAGCCGGCGAGGCCAGCGAGCACGAGGACCGCCGACGCTTCCATCTCGAAGTTCAGCACCCCCTGGCGGCGCATCTCATCCGCGAGGTCAGGGTAGCGGATGGGGAGCTGGGGGATCGGGCGCCCCTGGGGGCCGAAGAACCCCGGCGCGGTGGCCGTGATCCCGACGTGGGCCGGGAGGCCGAGGCGGGCCGCGGCTTCGACGAGCGCCAGGACGACCCCCGGATCGGCGACAGCAGGGTATCCCTCGTGGACATACCAGCTCGTGGTGGTCTCGAGCCGGACGGCGCCCGTCGTGATCACGAGGTCGCCGAGCTCGATCTCGGGGCGGAGCGCGCCCGACGACCCGATCCGCACGAACGTGGGCTTCGGGACGAGCGCGAGGATCTCGGCGACGACGATCTCGACGTTGTCGGTGCCGATCCCGGTGGCCACCGCGGAGATGCGGATCCCGCGATAGGACCCCGTCACGCTCACGAACTCGCGGTGCCGCCGCTCGACCTCCACGGACTCGAGCCGCTCCGTGATCCGGGCGATCCGGTCCGGGTCCCCGGGGAGGAGGATGTACTCGGCGAGCTCGCCCGGCCCGAGGTCGATGTGGTACTGGCGGTCGCCCGACGGGAGCGCGACGCGCGGGTCCGTGGTCGGCACGGCGGCTCCTCATCTCGGCCGCGCCTTCCCGGCGCGGGTCGGCGGCGAGGATAGGCCTGCCGCGAGGCGAGCGTCAAGGCGCAACGCCGGGCGGGCCCCTGTCCGGGGCAAGCGTGGACGGCTCGTGGCACCGTCGTCGGGCAGACGCTGCGCCCCGAGAGCGGCCAGCCTTCGTGCCACCGCGGGGTCGGGGCGGCGCGCGCGGGAGCGCCGGATGGCGATCCCGCCGGCGAGCGCGCCGAGGGCGAGCAGACCGGCCAGCGCGACGGGTCCGAGGGGAAGGTCGTCGCCCGGGCCCGACGGTCCGTCGGGCGTGCGGTCCCGTGCCGACGCCCCGGCTGCGCGCTCCCCGGGGACGTCCAGCAGGGCGGGGAGGGCTGCGTCCCCGGCTACGACGTCCGTCCCGGTGTCGCCGGGCCACACCGGAGCGCCTGGGCTCCTCGCGCCGCCCGTCGACGCCGCCGTCGCGGGCACGAGGCCCGCGAGCATGGTCACCCGCGACGGGTCGTCCACGGTCACCTGGGTGGAGCCGTCCGCGCGACGGTCGGTCACCCCGGCGGCCAGGAGGGCATCGCCGGCACGGATCGACGCCGCCAGCGGGGCCGCGGCGCCGGCGAGGCGGACGTGCACGACCCCGGTCGGGTCCTCGAGGAGGACCGCAGCCGACGAGACCCCGCGGACGATGCCGCTCACGCGGACCGCGGCGCCTGGAGCGGCGGCCACGAGATCACCCGCGGTGCGGACAGGCGTGACGGGCGTCGACGCGATGCGCGCGGCACTGGATGCCGATGACCCGGCCGGTGCAGGCACCCCGGGGCCCCCGGCCTGCCCTGCCACGCCATCGGACGGCCCGACCGTCGCCGCTGTCAGGCCGCCAGGGGAGCTCGAGACCACGACGTCCCCGGGTCCCCGCGGCACGACCCTGGGCCGAGCATCCGCCGCGCCGGACGTCGCGGCCATCGCGAGTCCCGTGACGGTCACCCGAGCCCCGATGGCGAGGAGCGCGGGCGCGGGGCCCGACGCCGCGGTAGCCGCGACGAGGACACCCCACGACCCGGCGTCGATCTCGGCGCGCCACGAGGTGCTCGACCGCACGACCCTGGCGACCGTGCCGGCGACGCGTACCACGTGGCCGATGTCCGCGGCGCGGAGCCCGGCCGTGAGCGTGATGACGGGGACGACCCCCGTGCCGAGGGTGACGACCCGGGCGGCTCGGATGCGCGGCCCGCGCGCGAGCCGCTCGACGCGCCCCGACACCGTCACGCGCTGTCCGGCGGGGGGAGCCACCGCTCCGGCCGGCGCGAGGACCTCGACGGACCCGGACGCGTCCTCGATCCGGAATCCCCTCCCCTTCGGCGCAAGGATCCCGGGTCCCACGGAGACGACACCGCTGACCGTGACGGTCTCGCCGACGTCGATCGACGCGATCGACGCGGACGCCGGCCAGGCGCCACCCGTGCCGCCCGCGGTGGTTGCCGTTGGGCCGGAGCCGTCTGCCGCCTCGGGCGCCGCCGAGTCCGTCACGACGAGATCGGCCGCGGTGCGCAACCAGATGCGGCCGGCCGCCGTTCGCGTGCCCGCGACCCCAGGGACGCCGATCCCGGTCGCCCTGATCGCCATCCCCGCGGCCGCGGCCGCGGGGATGGCGGCGGCCTGGGTCGCCGAGACGCCGAAGCGGACGCCGTTCGCGGTGACGAGGTCGAGCGAGAGCCGACCGCCGATGCGTCGCACGGTCCCCTTCACGACGCGTCCAGCCACGGAGGCGAGACGCGCGTCCATGGCCTGGCTGATCGCGTCCCCGACGTCGGCCGCAAGCGGCTCCGGCATCTGGTCCCCGCCTGCGCCGGAGCTGGACCACGGCTCGTCCGCCCGGAGGACGAGCCGTGGTCCCGATCGCAGGAGCGTGCCCGTTACGTCGATCCTCGCACCGTCGGAGGGAGCGCGGTCGTCGCCCCGGTAGCGGACGACGAGGGCCCCGGACGCGTCCTGCACCGTGCCGAGGCGCGCGCTCCAGAGGAGGCCCGGGACGGCCGTGACGACTCCATGGATGCGGACCCGGCGACCGGGCGGCGAGGCGAGCGCGGAGGCGATCGCGACGACCGGCTCGGTCGACGGGGCCGGCGGCGCGCTCGGCGCGGCGGTGGATGCGGGCGTTGCGGTCGGGGCCGGCGTGGCCGACGGAGAGGGCGATGCCGTCGGTGCCGGACTGGGCGCTCCCGTGGGCGTCGGACTGGCCGTCGGGGCGACCGATGGGGTCGGGGTGGGGGTGGGCGCAAGGGCGAACGAGCCGGGGAGTGTCGCATGGACGCGGAACGTCGTGGTGGCGCCGGAATCGCGACGGCCAAGCGGGCCGGACGCGACGACGGCCATCCCGCGCGCCGGTGCGACGGCGGCCGCGACCGCAGCGTCGACGATGACGCGGACGGGCCCGGAGCCGTCGTCCACCTCGAGCGCCACCCCGTCCGCGACGGCCGACGGCGCGTCGACGACCGTGCCGGACACGATGACCCGCACACCCTCGTATCGAGCGTCTGCGGCGCCGGTCGCGATCCGGACCGCCTCGGGGAGAGCGGCGCTGCCGCGCACCTCGATCGCACTGAGCGTGCAGCGCAGGACGGTGAGCCCGTATCGCGTGTCCACGGATCCGGCCACGCGTACGACCGTCCCGGCCGGGAGAGCGTGCGGCCCCGCGGCGTCGAGATAGAGCGCCATCCCGCCCGACCCGTCCTGGACGAATCCCGTCCGGTCCGCGTCGAGGTCGCCCAGGTCCGTTGTCAGGACGCCCTCCACGAGGGCCAGCGCACCGTCCGGCAGGCGGCGTGCGTCCGCGATCGGGAGCGGCGACGGCGCGGGAGTGGGGCTGGGTGTCGGGGTGGGGGCAGGTGTCGGGGTGGGGGCAGGTGTCGGCGTGGGGGCAGGTGTCGGCGTCGGCGACGTCGACGGTCCGGGCGTCGGCATCGGCGAGGGGGACGCGGTCGGCGGCGCGGACGGGGCCGGCGTGGGCGAGGGGCTCGGCGTGGGGTCCGCTGCGGTCGGAGCCGGGGTCGGCGTGGTCCCGGGCGTAGGTGAGGCTCCCGGCGTGGGCGGATCGGCGAGCCCCTGGGGAGCGGGGATCGGTCGGACGATGAAGTCGGCCGCGCCGTCGTTCGTGTCCGTCCCGTTGCCTGCCTCCCCGCCAGGTCGCCGCTCGATGCTCGCGCCGGCGGGAGGCGCGGGCGCCGGCGCCCCCTCGACGTACGCGTTGACGGCGTCGCCCCATCCCATCGCGTCGATCGGCGTTCCGCCGGCGGGCCGCAGGACGACGGCCCCGCCCGTCGCGGCGAGGCCCGTCGTGTACGTGCCGTCAGCGACCGCCGCCCAGGCGCCGGCCGCGTTCGCCACGAGGAGGTGC
>JAKAJU010000184.1 GCA_021813655.1 Chloroflexota bacterium
GATGATGGCCGACGAGCAGGAGGCCACGCGGGTGGACGCCCGGCTCGCCAGGGAGCGCAGCGCGCGGGCGGCCATCGATGCGCGGGCGGACGCGCTCGCCGCGCGTCGCGCCGCCGAGGCGACCGCGGTCGCGGGCACGGTCCCCCGTGGGACGGCGACGGCCGGCGCCACGGCAGCCGCCGGGGGCTCGCCGGCAGGAAGCCAGGGAGGAGATCGATGACCCACGCGGACGCCGCCGGCCGGAGCACCCGACCCGGGATGGGACGACGCGGTCCACGGCCCACCCGCCCCTCGGGCATGAGCGTCGGGTCCCTCCTCGTCGCCGTCGTCCTCGCTGCCGGGCTCGTCGCGGGGTGCGGGAGCGGCGGCGCGTCGGCCGCGCCGTCCGCATCGGCCGGGGCACGCGCCGAGGGGCTCGTCGTGGACGTGGTCGCGTCCGGTCCGGTGGAAGTCTCGTCCTTCACGATCCGGACCGCGGACGGCCAGACGATGACGTTCACGGTTGGGGCGCTCGACCTCACCGGCGGCGGGTTCCCCGGTGAGCACCTCTCGGAGCACCGCATCGCGGCCGAGCCGGTCGCGGTCCTCTATCGTGACGAGGGCGGCGTCCACGTCGCATACAAGCTGCTCGACGCGACGGCGACGCCTTCTCCCTCCTGAATGCGCACGAGGGGCGCCGTGCGGCGCCCCTCGTGCCGGTGCGGCGGCATCGGGAACGTCAGCCGGGGCGGTTGCGGCTCTGCTCCGCGACCTGCCTCTCGACCTCCTTCTCGATCCGGTCCTGCTGCCGATCCCGCGCGCGGCGGACGAGGATCAGGCCGATGACCCACGGCCACGCGAGGGCGACGACCGCGCCGACGACCACGGCGATGAGATACCCCTGCGTCGCGTCCGTCACGATCCGGGGACCGTTGAACAGCATGAGCAGGATGAAGCTCGCGAGCGCGCCCAGGACAACGCCGATGAAGTGCTGCACCGTCCCGTCCCTCCACTCGTCCCGCGGATCGCATCCGCCGGACCCTCGGCCACAGTGTGGCCCGTACCGCGTGCCCGTGTGCGGCATCCGGGCGATTGCGGCTAGCATCGGCGTCGATGAGACGCATCTCGCGCGACCGGGCCGCCGTGAGGCTGGCGCGGATCGCTTCGGCGGGGATCACGGCGACGCTCTGCGTCGCCACGGCCGGCTGCGTCGCGTCGAGATCGCCGCTGCCGACGCTCCAGCCCATCGCTCCGGTCACCGCCCTCGCGGGTGCGTCCGTCGCACCCGCCGCCGCGCCCGCCGGGTCGCCCGGCGTCACGCCCCCGAACCCCCTCGGGCCCGGCCTCGGCCTCCCGAGCCCCGGCGCCGCCCGCCCCACGCCGATCGCCAAGGACCCGCCCGCGATGGCGCCGCCCCTCTGGCTCACCACCACCCAGGGCCAGCTCTTCGACTTCCACCAGTACATGGGGACGCCGATCCTCCTGTACTTCGGATACACCCACTGCCCCGACGTGTGCCCAGCCTCGCTCGGAGTGCTCCGCGAGACCGTCGCGAAGGCCGGCGTCCCGGTCCAGGTCGTCTTCGTGACCGTGGATCCCGACCGGGACACGCCAGCCGTCCTCCAGGAGTACCTGGACTACTTCGGCCAGGGCTGGATCGGGCTCACCGGCCGCAACTCGCAGATCCTCCAGGCGGCGGAGCTGTACGGCGGCAGCTACCAGAAGATCGACACCGGGTCGGCGGCGGGGTACGCCGTGGGCCACACCACTGACATCTACCTCATCGACAAGATGGGGATGTGGGTCGAGACGTTCCCCTTCGGGTCGTCGGCCGACCAGATCGTCCCCGAGCTGCGGAAGATCGCCGGCCAGTGACGGACGGTCCGTCGCGTCGGCTCCGACACGCGTCCCTGGAGGGAACCATGCGTTCGACCCTGCTCCGACCCGCGATCCTCGCGACGGCCGCGATCGTCCTCGGGGCGGCGTGCTCGTCGTCGGGATCGTCCCCGGCGCCGTCCGAGATGGGTCCGGCGGGGACTCTCGGCCCCGGCGGCGTGATCAGCGTCACGGACGCGTGGGCCCGCGCGACGCCGCCCGGGACGACGACGTCCGCCGTCTACATGCAGCTCACCAATCTGACCGGGTCGGACGACGCACTCGTATCGGTCTCCACGCCCGCCGCCGGCACCGCCGAGATCCACGAGGTCTCCGCGGTCGCTCCCGCTCCCGCCGAGAGCACCGGGATGGGCGGCGGGATGGCCTCGGCCGCCCCCGCCGGGAGCGCCGGCATGGGCGGGCCGATGATGGGGATGCATCCGATCGAGAAGCTCCCCCTGCCGGCCGGCGGGTCGGTCAAGCTCGCTCCCGGCAGCTTCCACATCATGCTCATCGACGTGAAGGATCCGCTGAAGGACGGCGCGACGATCGAGGTCACGCTGACCTTCGAGAAGGCCGCGCCGATCACCCTGACCGTCCCGGTGAAGATGGGCTGAGGAACCGGAGCCCCGCCGGTGGTCGGCGGGCCCCGCCGGGGCGTCCTCCCGACTACATCGCCGCGACGTGGTGCGGATCGAGGTACGTCGCCGGGTCGTCCCGGAACTCGAGGAGGCAGCCCTTCCCGCAGAAGACGTACTCGACGCCCGCGTGGACGGTCGGGAGGCCCTTCGCCCGGGCCTCGGCGATGTCGACGGTCATCCCGCAGACCGGGTCCTCCTCGGGTGCGATCGCCCGCTTCTCGGCCATGCCGTTCTCCTTCATGGGCGGTCGACCGCCGTGGTCGGGCGTTCGGACCGCATGCTCGGGCTCCCTTCAGGCGCGGATCGTGACGACGGAATATGGGCGGATGCCGACCAGCCCCTCGTCGAGGACGCTGCGATCGACGGCGTCGGCGGGCAGTCCGGCGCTCCGTGCCGCGAGCCGGACCTCGCGCGCGGTGAGGCCGCCGAAGCGCACGTCGTAGAGCCGCCCCTCGCCTCCCGGGCGGAGGACCCGCCGGATCTCGGCGAATGCGGCAGCAGGATCGTCCCAGTGGTGCGTCGAGAGCGACGAGACGACGACGTCCACGGAGTCGTCGTCGAGCGGGAGGGCCTCGGCGCGCCCCTCGAGGACCCGGACGCCGCGGTCGCGGGCGATCCTCCCGAGCGCCGCCGACGGCTCGAGTCCGACGACCGAGGCCGAGGGCAGACGCTCCTGCACCAGGAGGGGGAGGTCGCCCGTCCCGGTGCCGATGTCGAGGACGGTCGCGTCCTGTCGCGAGACCCGCTCGACGACGTCGCGGGCGGCACGCAGGTGCAGGCCGCGGTAGAGCCGGGGTGCGAGGGTCCACGCCCGTGCGAGGCGCTCGTCGAACATCCCGTGGTCTCGATCCATCCGCCGATCGAGCGCGCGGATCGCCAGCACGAGGCGCTCCGAGCGCACGGCCGCGCAGGCTAGGCCGATGCCGACGGCCGCGAGTCCGAGATGGAGAGGGCCCCTTCCGATCATGACCTGGCACCGACGACCAGGTCGCGCGACGGACGCACCGGCGCTCTCCCTCGGCCTCAGGCCGTCTCGTGCGCGAGATCGCGCACGGGTGCGGACTTCGACGGCGGCGTGGCCGGCAGGCGGAACCGCCGCAGCCGGAGCGCGTTCGAGACGACCGTGACGGAGGACAGGGCCATCGCCGCGGCCGCGAAGATCGGGTCGAGCAGCATGCCGGTGAACGGGTAGAGCACGCCCATCGCGACCGGGATGAGGATGACGTTGTACGCGAACGCCCAGAACAGGTTCTCGCGGATGTTCCGCATCGTCGCGCGGGAGAGCGAGATCGCCGTCACGAGGCCCCGCAGGTCGCCCGACATCAGGGTGACCCCGGCCGACTCCATCGCGACGTCAGTGCCGGTGCCCATCGCGACGCCCACGTCCGCCGACGCGAGCGCCGGGGCATCGTTCACGCCGTCGCCGACCATCGCGACGACCTTGCCCTCCGCCTGCAGCGCACGGATCGCGGCGGCCTTGCCGTCGGGGCGGACGTCGGCGACCACGCGGTCGATGCCGGCGAGGCGGGCGATCGCCTCCGCGGTGCGCCGGTTGTCGCCGGTGAGGATCGCGACCTCGATGCCGAGCCGATGGAGATCGGCAACGGCAGCCGCAGAGCCGGGCTTGAGCGTGTCGGCGATCGCAACCACGGCGATGGCAGACCCGCCGATCGCGACGAAGACCGGCGTCTTCCCGTCGGCCGCGAGGGCGTCGGCACTCTCGACGAGGCCCGAGACGTCGATCCCGAGCCCCTCGAGGAACCCTGGGCGCCCCACGATGATGCGCGAGCTCCCGACCGTTGCCTCGATCCCTCCGCCGGGCGTGGACGCGAACTCGACAGCCTCAGGGACGGACAGCCGGCGCGACTCGACCGCCTCACGGACGATCGCGTCGGCGAGTGGGTGCTCCGACGGCCGCTCCGCGGCCGCGACCAGCGCGAGGAGGGCGTCCTCGGCGGGGGCGCCGATCGCGCGGACGATGTCGGTCACCCGCGGCTTGCCTTCGGTGAGGGTGCCCGTCTTGTCCAGGACGATGGAGCGGACGGAGCCGAGCCGCTCGAGGGCCTCGGCGTTGCGGAACAGCACGCCGTTCTCGGCGCCCTTCCCCGTGCCGACCATGATCGAGGTGGGCGTGGCGAGCCCGAGCGCGCACGGGCAGGCGATGATCAGGACCGCGACAGTGTTGAGCAGCGCGAGGTTGAAGGCCGGCGCGGGGCCGAAGGCGAACCAGATGACGAACGTGAGCGCGGCGAGGCCGAGGACGGCCGGGACGAAATACCCCGTCACGGTGTCGGCGAGCCGCTGGATGGGGGCGCGCGAGCCCTGGGCCTCCGAGACGAGCCGCACGATCTTGGCGAGGACCGTGTCCGCCCCGACCCGCGTCGCCCGAAAGGTGAGCGTCCCGGTCGTGTTGAGCGTGCCGCCGATGACCAGGTCCTCGACCCGCTTCGAGACCGGCAGGCTCTCGCCCGTGACCATGCTCTCGTCGACACCGGACGCACCGTCGGTCACGACGCCGTCGACGGCGATCGTCTCGCCTGGCCGGACACGGACGATGTCGCCGACCCGCACCTCGGCGATCTCGACGTCGATCTCGGCTCCGTCGCGCAGGACGCGGGCCGTCCGCGGGGCGAGATTCACAAGGCGCCGGATGGCGTCCGAGGTGTGGCTCCGAGCACGCGCCTCGAGATAGCGGCCGAGCAGGATCAGGGTGATGATCGCGGCGGCCGTGTCGAAGTACAGGGGCAGCCCACCCTCGTCCATCCCGAGGCCGGCCGCGCGGAAGAAGTCCGGGAAGACGATCGTCGCGACGGAGTAGAAGTACGCGGCGGACGTGCCGACCGCGATGAGCGTGTTCATGTCGGACGAGCGATGGCGGAGCGCCTTGACGGCGCCGGCGTAGAACGGCCAGCCTGCCCAGAACTGGACCGGCGTCGCCAGGGCGAGCTGGAAGAGCGGGTTCGACAGGAACGCCGGGAGCCATGGCGCCACGGTCATGCGGGCGAGACCACCGAGGAGGGGGATCGTCAGGACCGTCGCGACGACGAGACGGCGCCGCAGGTCGGCCACGTGCCGGGCCGCCGCCTCGTCGCGCTCCGAGCGGGCCTCGGCAGCCTCGGCGACGTCGATCTCGTGATCCCGTCCCGCAGCCTGCTCGATCCGCGCCACGTACCCCGCGGCGTCGACCGCCGCAGCGAGGTCCGCGACGGTCACGCGCGACGGATCGAAGCGGACGGTCGCCGTCTCGGCCGCGAGGTTGACGTTCGCGTCGTCGACTCCCTCGACTTTGCTGAGGAATCGCGTGATCCGGTTGACGCATGAGGCGCAGGTCATCCCCTCGACGGGGAACGACACGATCTCGATCGGCTGCGGTTCGACTGTCACGATGGGTCTCCTGATACTCCCTAGGAGTATCATCGCATGCCGGGCCAAGCTCGGCAAGGGCTGATGGAACGCTACGGGCCGGTGCGGTGGTGGCCGCCGTGTCGAGCCATCTCCGCGTGCCGTTCGCCAGCGTGATCGTGGTGTCCCGCTGCGACGACGATGACGAGGCAAGTGACGAGGCAGATGACGAGCAGGGCGACCCCGAGGAGCACGGTGCCCGGGACGCCGACCGTGAGAAGCAGGATGGCGAGGACCAGTGCCCCGCCCGCAATGGCGACGCAGTGGCGGAGGGCCATGCTCACGGGTGCACCTCCTGCGCCGTCGGACGATGTGCCGGGCGCCACAGGGCGACGAGCCAGGCGGCGCCGACGAGCGCGATCCCGATCGCGATGAGCTGAGCGACCTTGAGCCCTCCGAGGACGACGACATCGTCGCGGAGGAAGAACAGGACGAAGCGGATCGCCGCGTTGCCGACGAGGTAGGTCGCGGCAACGGCACCCTGGCCGCGGCGGCCCAGCCGGTCGCGCGAGACCCAGAGGATGACCGCGAGCAGGCCGAGGCTCGCCGCTTCGTAGAGCTGCGTGGGATGGAGGGGGATCCCCTGCGGCGCCATCGCGCCCGGGTTCGCATAGACGACGGCGAGCGGGCCGTTCGCGGGCAGCCCGTACGAGTCGCCGCCGACAAGGCAGCCCAGATGGCCGATCGCCTGGCCGGCCGCGATCGCCGGGGCGGCGAGGTCGGCGGCATGCGCGAAGCCGATCCTCGAGTACCGCGCGTACGCCCAGAGAGCGACGACGCCAAGGGCGAGCCCGCCGTAGAACGACAGGCCGCCGTGCCACACGGCGAGCGCGTGGAGCGGGTCGGTGAAGAACATCGCCGGATCGTTCTGGAGCAGGAAGAGGATGCGGCCGCCCACGAGTGCGGCGACCCCGACGACGATCGCGCCGTTTTCGAGCAGACCATCGGTGATGCCATCGCGGCGCATCCCCGCCCGGACGATCGCGAGGGCGACGGCGACCGCGACAACGGCGAGCAGGCCGTACCAGCGGACCTCGAAGCCGAGGATCGAGAAGGCGACCGGATCGACGCCGATCGAGACGATCATCGAGCCACTCCCGCCCTCGCTCCGCCGCTTGCGCACCCCATGGGCGCCCCGCGGATCGCCGACATCGTCATCGCCGCCCGAGGAGCCTGGAGAGGAAGCCACCGGTCGTGTCCGTGGACACGAAAGCCGCGGCGGACAGGTCGGCCTCGTAGCCGGCGGCCGCGACGGCCGCTGCAAGGTCGGCGTCGGACGCGCAGCCGCGCACGCGGGTGACGGTCGCGGTCTCGGAGCCGAGGTCGACCCGGATCCTCGAGACGCCATCCACCTTCTTGAGCGAGCGCGTGATGCGGTTCACGCACGAGGAGCAGGTCATGCCGCGGACCGGGAACCGGAGCGTTTCGACCTCGGGCGACGCCATGGTCGCGGCCGTCGTCTCGCCGCTCATGCCGCGGGCTCCACGACGATCTTGCCGTGCATCTGCGGGTTGTCCTTCCCGCCGCAGCAGCTGTTGCACCAGACGTCGTACGTCCCGGGCTTGTCCGGGACGGTCCACGTCACGAGCCGGCTGCTCTCGGCGGGGAGCGCCTCGTCGAGGCCGAGGTCGGGGGCGACCATCGTGTGGACGCCGCCCTGGAGATGGACCGCCGCGTCCTGGGTCCACCAGGCGAGCTTCACGGTCGAGCCGGCCTTCACGCGGATCTCCGCCGGGGTGAACCCGGCCATCGAGCTCTGGACGTCGATCGTGTCGCCGCCGGCGGCGGCGGCCGGACGCCGGAAGAAGTCGCCGAACGCGAGGTAGACGCCGACCCCGAGGACGAACGCCACGACGCCGAGGAAGATGAGCGGCCGGACCTTCGCCAAGGTCGACTTCTGCGGCGCCTGCTGCGGCTTGCGCGCGGCCGCCCGCGCGGCCGACCTCGTCGCCATCTCTACTTCCCTCCGGAACCCTGTCAGGACTCGACGAGGCGGCGCGCCGCCTCGAACTCCTCGCGGCTGATCTCCCCGCGGGCGAACCGATGTCGCAGCGTCTCGAGCGCCTCGTCGCGCTGACGACGTCGACGCGGCTCGCGGACGAGGCCGAAGACGGCGATGAAGAGGACGAGGATCCACGCGCCCATGAAGAGCCAGCCCTCGATCCCCATCGTCCAGACCGGCATCCCCGCGACACCTCCGAGCTCGATGCCGACGACGGGCATCGAGACGACGATGCGCCGCCTTCGTCAGGCCTCCGTGTCGAGGAGGGCAAGACTCGGTCAAGTTCGGGTCAAGACCGGTCCTGAAGCGTCAGCTCGCCTGGGCCGCCGCCGTGAGCAGCAGGACGAGGAGCCCGAGGGCCGTGAGCACCCCCGATCCGAGCGTGAAGCGCCGGATCGCGGACGCGCGGCCTCCGTCATCCGTGCTCGCGCCCGCGCGCACGGCGACGGCGTCCACCCAGGCGCCGAGGGCGAGCATCACGACGATGACGCCGTGCTTGACGAGGACGATCGTCGCCCACGGCGAGTCGATCGAGCCCGGGCCGCCATACCGCGCGTCGCCCCCGGTCATGTAGATTCCGGTGGCGAGGAAGACGACGAACGACCCGACGACCACGGGGAGCGCTCTGCGCTCGATCGACGCGACCGTCGTCCCGAGGAGCGCGCCCGGGAGCGCCCGCCCAAGGACCGGCAGGACGAAGAGCGTGAGGACGGCGAAGTACCCGACGACGACGATCGTCGCTCCCAGGTGGAGCCAGGCGGCGCCGACCAGGGTGATGCTCATTCTCGGTGCCCCCGCGGACGTTGTCCCGCCTACTGCATGATCGCGGCGACGTTCGACTCCATGAGATCCGCCGTCATGCTGCCGATCCGCAGGACCTTGAGCGTCCCGTCGCGGCCGATGAAGAAGTGCGACGGGATCCCCAGGATCCGGTACTGCGACGCGAGTCGATCGAAGGTGTCGGGGATCCTCGCGTACGTGAGCCCGACGCGGTTCGTGTAGTCGTTCACCGTCTGCGCGTCCTCGCCGATGTAGACCTGGACCACGACGAGGCCCTGGGCCTTGTACTTCTGGTATGCCGCCTCGATGTCCGGGTTCTCCGCCCGGCAGGGCTGGCACCAGGTCGCCCCGAACGTCAGCCACACGGCCTTGCCACGCAGATCCGCGAGATCGAACCGCACGCCGTCCGCTGTCACGGCAGCGAACTCCGGGGCGGGCTTCCCGACGGCCGGCGGATCGCCCGTCGGCGCGCCCGTCAGGTTCACGGCCGTGACCGTCCCGTCGGCGAGGACCGATGTCGCCCGTGCCGGGTCCGAGAGGTACGCGGCCGTGACGATGGCCACCCCCGTCACCGCGAGGACCGCGAGGGTGGTGAGCCTCCTGCGCACTGTCTGCCTGCTCGCGCCCTGCAGGGCGGTCGGATCCGCGTCCTCCGCGATGTCGGGCACGATGTCTTCCGGCGGCCTGGTCTCGGTGTCCATGTGGCGGTTCCTCAGACGCTGCGGCGGCCCGCGACGGCTCGGGTCACGGCTGCGACGTACTCCTGGAATGCCTTCTCGAACGCCGCGTCGTGGCGCACGATCGCAGCGATCCGCGCCGTGCTCCCGCCGTCATCGCGCGGCTGGATGAGGGCCCACGCCCGGCGGTTCCGGAAGAAGAGGACGATGCACATCCCGACGACGAGGAGTGCGGATCCGCCCCACACGAGCGGAACGCCCGGATCCTTCGCGACGATCAGGCCAGTGAACTGCTGCTCCCGTTCGAAGGTGACCGTGAGTCCGCCGACGGTCGCCGGCTTCCCCTGGTCGATGACCGCCATCGCGACCGGCGTCGAGACCCCGGTCCGGTACAGCTCGACCTGGACCTGCCCTGGCCTGATGTCCTTGCTGACCTTCCCCGACGCTGCCGAGATGACGAAGACCGTCAAGTCCTCGGAAGGCAGGTCGAACCTTCCCGCGCGCTCCGTCTCGTCCCTCGTGTCCCAGAGGAGCGGCACCCCTTCGGCGTAGACGACGGCGCCTGTCGCGTCCGCGACCTTCATCTGGGCGGCCGGGCCGAAGAACGACTGGTAGAACGTGACGCCGCCGACCTCGAGCGGCTCATTGACACGGATGGTCTTCGCCGCCAGCTGCTCCTGCCCGCGGTAGACGACGAGGTCGCTCTGGTAGTCGGACGGGGCGCCGTTCTCGTTGCTGTACGTGTCGGTGAATGATCGGGCCACGATCGTGAGTCCCGTCCCGTACCCGACGTCCACACGGGTCCCGATCGGCACGGCGAACCCGGTGTCGCGGAACCCGAAGGCGGATCCGAGGAGCACGCCGGCGATGACGATGACGAGGCTCACGTGGGCGATCACGGTGCCGAACGGACCCCACCGGAACCGATCACCGAGGACGTGGATGCCTCGCTCGTCGCGCGCGACCACCGTCCGGTAGCCCCGGGCCCGGAACGACCGGCGAAGAGCGTCGACGGCTGCATCGGCGTCGAGCGGCGTGTCGATCGTCGCGCGGAGCGGGGCCCGCTCGAAGAACGCCTCGCTCTGACCCACGCGCGGGTGGCGCGCCTGCCGCCACAGGAACGGCCCGCGGTGCAGCGAGCACGCGACGACGCTCGCCATGAGGAGGATGGCCGTCGCCTGGAACACGATCGACCCGAAGATGTCGTAGAAGCCCAGTACGTCGAAGATGCCGGTCCAGCCGCCGTACTTCGGCCGGAGCGACTCGACCCACGCGGCGCGTGCCCCGGGATCCGACCTGAGCCCGGCTGGCTCCTGCATGAGGAGCGTGCCGATCAGCCCGAGCACGGCGATGATGAGGATGAGGACCAGGCCGAAGCGCATCGAGATGAAGAGGTGCCAGACCCGCTCGAGGATCGCCCTCGGCGAGATGGCCAGGCCTCCGTCGACGTCGTCGACAGACTCGGTGCGAGGCAGGGGCGGTGCGATCTCGCTCATGAAGGCATCACCTGTCGCGGGAGAGGCGGCCCAAGGCGCTCGCCGTGGCGGATCCCCTCGCAGATGGGAACCGACGTCGTCGGGCGTGAAGTCCGGACCGAACCGGGACCCGGCCTGCGCCCGTGACCGCCGCCGGGAGCCTCGCGTCGGGGGCCCACGAGCCCGCGGCGGGCGGTCACGGTCCGGGCGCAGAGGTCCATGCGGACCTCTGGCCGGTTCTCGACGCGCTGGATCGCCCTTCCGATCCGGTCCACGCGCGAGGCGCAGGGCATGCCCACCGCCGAGCGTCCGAGGCGCGCGGCCGGGGCCCGTGTCGCGTTCACATCGAGACCATGAGCCCAAAGCTCATGAGGATGACGGCAAGGGCGAGCCCCACCTTGATCCAGGGCGAGTTCGCGCGGTTCCAGCGGCCGAGCCGACCGAGGACGCGCCTGTCGCTCACGGTGAGAAGGAGGATGAGGAGCGGGATGATGAAGGCGATGTTGTAGAGCGCCAGCAGCGCGATGCCCGTGAGGCCACCACCCGACGCATGGAGCACGGCGACGATGTCGAGGTAGATCGCGCCCGAGCACGGGACCGTGCAGATGCCGACGAGGACGCCGGCGATGAGCATGCCCGCGAGCCCGCCCCGTTCCATGGCCCTCTGCATGCGTCCGTGCGTGCCACCAGGGGCCATCATCGAGGGGCCGACGCCGGGCAGGAAGACGTCCTTGAGCATCCAGAGCGCCATGCCGAGGGCGATGATCACCGCCACGCGGGAGACGAGGTGGTCGCGCCCGAGCCATGAGAGGAAGCTGAACAGGCCGAGCCCGATGACGAAGTACGTGACGAGCACAGCGCCCACGTAGAGGGAACCTGCGCCGAGGAGGCGTCGTCGGGCCTCCATGGTGGGCGTCCCGTCCGACGTGACGGCGTTGACGAGGGTGAGGGTGTAGGTCGCGAAGAGGACGAGGAGCGCGAACGCGCACGGGTTGAAGCCGTCCGCGAACCCCGAGGCCAGGACGGTCGGGACCGTGAGGCCGCCGAAGGCCGCCGTGTCGAACGGGACGGCGAGGACGTACGTCCCGGCCACGAGCCCGACGCTGACGATGAGCGCGGCGAGCGCGACCGCCGGCCGCGGCCAGCCGAAGATCAGGGGGGACGCCGGGACGTGCGCCGCAGCCTCGCCGCTCGCGGCCGTCGTCTCGCCGCTCATGCCGCGGGCTCCACGACGATCTTGCCGTGCATCTGCGGGTTGTCCTTCCCGCCGCAGCAGCTGTTGCACCAGACGTCGTACGTCCCGGGCTTGTCCGGGACGGTCCACGTCACGAGCCGGCTGCTCTCGGCGGGGAGCGCCTCGTCGAGGCCGAGGTCGGGGGCGACCATCGTGTGGACGCCGCCCTGGAGATGGACCGCCGCGTCCTGGGTCCACCAGGCGAGCTTCACGGTCGAGCCGGCCTTCACGCGGATCTCCGCCGGGGTGAACCCGGCCATCGAGCTCTGGACGTCGATCGTGTCGCCGCCGGCGGCGGCGGCCGGACGCCGGAAGAAGTCGCCGAACGCGAGGTAGACGCCGACCCCGAGGACGAACGCCACGACGCCGAGGAAGATGAGCGGCCGGACCTTCGCCAAGGTCGACTTCTGCGGCGCCTGCTGCGGCTTGCGCGCGGCCGCCCGCGCGGCCGACCTCGTCGCCATCTCTACTTCCCTCCGGAACCCTGTCAGGACTCGACGAGGCGGCGCGCCGCCTCGAACTCCTCGCGGCTGATCTCCCCGCGGGCGAACCGATGTCGCAGCGTCTCGAGCGCCTCGTCGCGGGTGCTGCGGCGGTGGGGCTCACGTACGAGGAGCCAGACCATGACGGCAAGGGCGAGGAACCAGGCTCCCATTGCGAGCCACGCCTCCGGGCCGATCGTCAGGCCGTTCATCGTGTCGAGCTCTCCCCGGCGGAGGACGGTCCCGAGAGGGACCTGTCTGACGACAGGCTCGGCCGTGAAGGTCAGGACGCGATGTGGATTGCCGTCAATCCTCGGTCAAGATTCGGTCAAGCCGTCGTGCGATCCCATCCACAGACGCCTCGAGTGCGGCCGCGGGCGGGCTCGGGTCGCGCCTGCGACCATGGGACCGACTTGGGACCGCGCGTGTGCCTGGTCTCGCCGTAAGCTCATCGGGCTCTCAGGATGCTCTCATCTTCGTCGCGCACGATCGGACCAGCGACAGGATGTGTGAGGTGGATCGATGAACGGCGACCAGCGGATCCTCGTGGTCGACGACGACCAGAAGATCAGGACGGTCGTCCGCCGCGGGCTCACGTTCGAGGGGTCCCGCGTCGTCGCGGCCGCCAAAGGCGGGCAGGGCATCGAGAGGGCCCGCGAGCACCTGCCGGACCTCGTCGTGCTCGACGTGATGCTCCCGGGCATCGATGGCCTCGAGGTCACGCGACGCCTGCGCGCGACGGATGACGACGTGGCGATCCTCATGCTCACCGCCCGCGACGGCGTGACCGACCGGGTCGATGGCCTCGAGATGGGAGCGGACGACTACCTCGTCAAGCCGTTCAGCTTCGAGGAGCTCCTCGCGCGGATCCACGCGCTGCTCCGACGCCGTTCGAACCCGCACGGCGAGGTGCTCCGGTTCTCCGATCTCGAGCTCGACGTCGACGCCCGCGAGGCCCGACGCGGCGAACGGACCATCGCCCTGACGACGACCGAGTTCAACCTGCTGCTCCTCTTCATGCGGCACCCGCGCAAGGTCCTGACCCGCGACGTCATCATGGAACACGTGTGGGAGTACGACTTCGACGGCGAGTCGAACGTCCTCGAGGTCTACGTCCGTTACCTGCGTGGGAAGATCGAGGCGAACGGGGAGCCGCGCCTGATCCGCACGGTCCGCGGCGCCGGATATGTCCTGAAGGAGGAGTGACGACGCCCCGAAGCCGCCCATCGATCCGCGCGCGACTGGCGCTCCTGTACACGGCACTCCTCGCTGCTGCTCTCGTCGCCTTCGGGTCGGGCGTCTTCCTCGTCCTTCGCAGCCAGCTGACCGCGTCGTTCGATGCCTCCCTCCGGGCGAGCGCGGAGCATGCAGCAGACGCGCTCAGCCAGGATGTGCCCGCTGGCGGGATCCTCCAGCCGAACCCGCGGCTCATCGCCCAGTTCGCATCCACGGGAGGGCGGATCGTCATCCTGGACGCGCGCGGCGATCCCGTCGCCGACTCCGCTCCTTCGGCTTCCCCGCTTCCGGTCGGCGAGGCCGACGTTCGTGCCGCCGATGCCCACGCGCACGCGGTGCGTGAGGTAACGGTCGACGGAGACACCCTTCGCCTGACGGTCGAGCCGCTGCCGGGCCCCGGGGGCGCACCGGCCGGCTACGTCGTGTGGGCGGACTCCACGGGTGCCATCCGCGACGTCCTCGATGCCGTGGTCGCCTCCCTGTTCATCGGGGGGCTCGTCATTGTCGTCGCGGCACTCGGCGCGGGTCTCGTCCTCGCACGGCGGGCGCTTGCCCCGGTCGCCGACGTCACCGAGACGGCGCGCGCGATCTCGCTCTCCGGCGACTTCGCGGGACGGGTGGAGGTCGGTCGCACGAACGATGAGGTCGGAGAGCTCGCCGTCGCCTTCAACGAGATGCTCGCCGCGCTCGAGGCGAACCACCAGACGCTGCAGCGATTCCTCGGACACGCGTCGCACGAGCTCCGGTCTCCGCTGACGACGATCCGCGCGAACCTCGACCTCGCACGACGCCCGGGACTCACCGACGCGGAGCGCCGCGAGATCCTTCTCGACGCGAGCGATGAGGCGGAGCGGATGGGGCGCCTCGTGAGCGACCTCCTCGCGCTCGCCCGGGCGGATGCCGGACAGCGGCTTGAGTCACGCCCGGTGGAGCTCGACGCAGTGCTCATCGAGGCGGTCCGCCACCATCGCCAGACGGCGCCGGACATCCACATGGCGGTCATCTCGGTCGAACCGGCGACGGTGCTCGGCGACCGCGACCGCCTGCGAGAGCTGGTCGGGATCGTCCTCGACAACGCCGCCCGCTACACGCCCTCCGGGGGCGCGGTGACGGGGACGCTCGAGGTGCGCTCGGCGGTCGCCACCATACGGATCGAGGACACCGGGATCGGCATCGACCCCGGCGAACGGGACCGCGTCTTCGAGCGACTCTACCGTGGCGCCCGTGCACGGGAGATGCGGCCGGCCGGGACGGGTCTCGGACTGGCGATCGCCCGCTGGATCGCCGCCGAGCACGCTGGCACGATCGAGCTGTCCGACCGCGACGGCGGTGGGACGGTCGCGACCATCCGCCTCCCCGTCATGCCCGGCTGACCGTCCACTCGCGACTTCTCACCCCCGACTCATCGTCCACTCATGCCGCGCGGCGAGCATGGGTCTGGCCCGGACCCCCGGTCCGACAGGACCGAGGACAGGTCTGGCAGGAGATGCGCAGGCGGAGCAGGTGCGATGGACGCGACGGCGACGGGACGGTCGATTGGACTGGCGGTCCTCCGGATCATCCTCGGGTTCGGATTCCTCTACGCCGGGCTGGAGAAGGTTCTCGACTTCGCGGGAAGCGGCAAGCCGTGGTCGGCGGTCGGATTCCTGAGGTTCGGGACCGGCGGGACGGTCCCGAACATGGTCGGACAGGCGGACCCAATGTCCCACAACCCGACCCAGGCCCTGTGGACGGGCCTCGCGGGTAACGCGGCCGCGATCGATCTCATCAACTTCCTCGTCGTCGCCGGCGAGATCGCGATCGGCCTCGCGCTCATCCTGGGGTTGGCGACCCGCCTCGCGGGCATCCTCGGCGCGGCGATGATGTTCCTCTTCTGGGTCGCTGCCTGGGACTTCCAGTACGGCGTCGTCAATCTGCAGTTCGTCTACATGATCCTCTCGGCATTCGTCGCCTACGCGTCGGCCGGGAAGGTCCTCGGCGTCGATGCGCTCCTCGAAGGGACGGCCGCCTTCACTCGGAGCCCTGCGCTGCGGACGGTGATCGGCTGATGCATCGGGACGACGCCTCATGCACGACGGTCCCGGTGTCCGGCTCGTGAGCGCCAGGCTCGAGCCGACCGGCCGTTGTGCGGTCTGCTTCGGCGAGATCGAGCCCGGCGGCGGACTGTCGGCGATCTACGCCGGTCGCCGCTACCGCTTCCGGTGCCGGGACTGCTACGAGCTCTTCGCGGCCGACCCGAGCGCGCTCCTCACCCGCCACGACGGAGAATGCTGCCGGGGACACGACGTCAGTTCCCCGATGAGCGAGTGGACCTGCGATTGACATGCTCCTCAGGTCGCTCTCATGTGCGGCTCAGCGTGGGCTCAGGTCGGCGACCGATGATCCGGGCATGCGCAACCGCCTCTGTCCGCAGACGGTCCTCGTCGTCCTCCTCGTCCTGGCCGCCGTCGTCTCCGGGTGCGCGGGGGCGTCGGCCGACCAGGCGGGGGCCGGGGTTGGTGCGGGCGGACCCTTGTCGGCGCCAGCCACCTCGACGTCGCCGGAACGGATCAGCGGCGGTGGGGCGGTGACGGTCAAGGCCCGCTGGGGCGGGCCCGCCGACGGAGCGTCGTTCGAGGTCGCCCTCGACACGCACACAGTAGACCTCGACGCGATCGATCTGGCGGACGCGACCCTCGGGAACGACCGGGGAGAGAAGCTGTCAGCGGGGCCCTGGGAGGCGGCGAAGGGCGGGCACCACCGGAGCGGGGAACTCGTGTTCGCCGGAGACGCCACGGCGTTCTTCGCGGACGCTCGCTGGGTGGAGCTCGTCATCCCCGGGGTCGGTGACGTGCCGGAGCGCGTGCTTCGATGGGAGATCGTGCCCTGAGCACGCTCGCGCAGGTCCGTTCTCTCGCCCCATGGCGTGGGACCCTGCCCTCGCGCCGGTCGGTCCTCGTCGGCGTCGCCGCGATGGGCGGGCTCGTCCTCATCTACGTCCTCGTCATCGCCATCGCCCAGTCGCCGGCGCACGCGCTCGATCAGCTCGCCGCCGACGCGCCGCTCGTCGGGCTCGTGGTCGTCGCCTTCGGCGTCCAGGTCGCCCTCTTCGCCGAGCTCCGCGCGGTCTCCCGGCGTAACCGCCGGGGCGCCGCGGCAGGTGCGGCGGGCACCGGGGCAAGCACGATGGCGATGCTCGCCTGCTGCGGGCACCACGTGGCAGACCTCCTTCCGATCGTCGGCCTGTCGGCCGCCGCCGTCTTCCTGGAGCAGGTCAAGACACCGCTCATCCTCGTCGGCGTGGCGACGAACGTCGTCGGGATCGTCCTGATCGCGCGAGAGCTCGGTCGCGCACGCGCGATCGCCCGTCCCTGACGGGGGCGTCCGGCAGCGGTCGGCACCCGCCGGGCGCGGCGGCTCGTCAGGCGGCGGGAAGCTCGAGGAAGAACGTCACTCCCGGCCCGTCGGAGGGACGCGCCGCCCACGTGTGGCCGCCCATGGCCTCCGCGAGAGCGCGCGCGATGGCCAGGCCGATCCCTGAGCCGCCGCCGGCGCGGCTCCGGGCCGGATCGACCCGGTAGAATCGCTCGAAGACTGCTTCGAGCTGGTCGGGCGGCAGGCCCGGCCCCCGATCCCGGACGCCCACCCGTACATGGTCGCCGATCACGTCGATCGAGATCGTCACGGTCGACCCGTCGGGCGCATACCGGATCGCGTTCGAGAAGTAGTTCGAGACGATCTGTGCGACCCTGTCGCGGTCGGCCAGGGCCGACGCCGACCGGACCCGGTTGTCGATGACGATCCCCCGCGCGGACGCGAGGGGAGTGAATCGCGCGGCGACACCGTCGACGACGGGCGCGAGGTCCACACTCTCCGGCTTCAGCGTGATCTGGCGAGCCTCGGCGTGCCACAGCTCGGAGAGGTCGGCGACCATGCGGGTCAGTCGGTCCGTCTCGGTCTGCAGCAACCGCCACGTGTCCGGGCTGGGTTCGATGACCCCGTCCTCGAGGCCCTCGAGATAGCCTCCGAGCGTCGTGAGCGGCGTCCGCAGCTCGTGCGCGACGTCTCCGACGAGCTGGACGCGGCGGCGTTCGGTCGCCTCGAGCGAGCTCGCCATCTCGTTGAACGACATCGCCAGCTCCCCGAGCTCGCCGGGCTCGTCAACAGGCACCCGCTCGGCGTAGTGGCCATCCGCGACCCGCCGGGCAGCATCCGCGAGCCCGCTGATCGGTCGGGCGATCCGGGCGGCCACGGCCAGGCTCACGACGGTCGCGCTCACGATCGCGATCACGGTGGCAGCCAGCAGCGCCTGGCGGACCGCGTCGGTGAACGCGACCAGAGTCGCGTGGCCCATCTGGTCGCCGAGAGGGTCACCCGGCATGTGGCCCATCGCCTCGGAGAAGTAGCCGGGGCCGACGAGCAGAACCGCGATCGCGACCGTGCCGAGCGAGACGGCGACCACCAGAAGGAAGGCGACGAGCAGGCGCGCCCTGAGCGATCGGACGATCACCGCTGCCCGTCACCTTCCCCGCGGAGCCGGTATCCGACGCCGCGGACGGTCGCGACGAACCGAGGCGCATCCGGATCATCCCCGAGCTTGCGCCGGAGGTTCCCCACGTGGACGTCGACGACGTGGTCATCGCCGACGAAATCCGCCCCCCAGACCGCGTCGAGGAGAGCCTGTCGTGAGAGGACCACACCCGGATCCCGTGCGAGAAGAGACAGGATGTCGAACTCGGTCGCCGTCAGGTTCCTGGACTCGCCGTCCACGGTCACGGTCCGCCGTGGGACGTCGATGGCGAGGCCCGGCGCGAGGTGAGGGGCGGAGTCCTCCGGCTGGCCGCCATTCGCGGCGGGCGACGGGATCGCCCGGGGTCGCCGGAGGAGCGCCCGAACACGGGCGACCAGCTCGCGAGGGCTGAACGGCTTGGCGAGGTAGTCGTCGGCCCCCACCGAGAGTCCGACGACGCGATCGACCTCCTCGGTGCGCGCGGTGAGCATGAGGATGTAGGCGTCCGAGAACGTCCGGATCTGCCGACAGACCTCGATCCCGTCGATCCCGGGCAGCATGAGGTCCAGGACGATGACGTCAGGCGCGAGCTCTCGCACGGCCGTCACCGCGACCGAACCATCCGCCGCCTCGTGGACCGCGAACCCCTCCCGCTCGAGGTAGCTCCGGACCAGGGCACGGATCGGCTCCTCGTCGTCGACGATGAGGATCGTGGCGCCGCTCATGGTCGGCCGATCATGCCACGCTTCCGGTCCCGACTCGATCCGCGGGCGGCCGGCGCCCCGGTGCGCGCCGCCTGCGCCGGTGGGGGATCGTGCGCGCCTCGGACGGCCGTCGGGCGAGCTCCCTGGCAGCGCGATCGTTTCGGCGTCAACCGGCCCGCTGTTGCCTGACCCACGCGCCGACGACATGCCCGAGCACGGCGGGGGTCACGTAGCTCAGCCCGGTCGGGCCCGCGACGAGGGCGAACCCGTGCCGCGCCAGCTCCGGGAGCAGCTGCGCGGCCGACGACCGTGCCTCCAGCACGACCACCGACGAGATCGGCACCATGATCGATCGCGTGTCTGCGCGTGACATCGCTGCTGCGACCCGCTCGCGCGGCCCGACAACCCCGACGATGCGGCCATCGGCCTCCACGATCGATACGCCGCCGGCATCGAAGGACGCGGCCGCGTGGAGGAACACCGCCTCCTCGGGTCGGGCTCGATCTTCCGCCGGCACGGCGACCTCGCCAGCGGCGTGCTCGCACAGGAACTCCACGAGCGCACTGCGCCACTCCGGCCCCTGCACGGCCAGCCGGGTGCTGCCCGTCACGCTATCCATCCGCGCAGGTGTCTTCGTGGCCCGCGGTGGTCCGCCCAGGGCGTGGGGAGTGCGGGCGAGCGGCCAGTCCGTGGTCCCGCACGCGTGCACAGCGGCGAACACCAGCGTGCCCGCGAGCATGATCGCGTTCACCGCACTCACGAAGACGCCCACAGCGTGGACATGCGTCCCCATGTCCACGCCACGAGCGAGGGAGGTCCCGAGCGCTGCACCCGCGAGTGAGACCGCGACGGTCGAGATGACGGTCACGAGTCCGAGGCGGGCGGCAGGTGGAGTCGATGCACGGCCGGGCGGTCCCACCGCCGGCCGAGCGGTCGACCGCGCGGCGCCGCTGAACCTCGGGATCAGCCTGCGGACGACGACCGGTGCAGCGACGCTGAGGGCGCCGAAATAGCCCGCCGCGAGCCCGACCCCCGCTGCGTGCGTGTCGATGATCCGGGGACCATGGATGAGCGGGTACGCGATCCCGGCGGACGCGGCAACCACCGCGACGAGTGACATGAGGCCCGAGGCGCGGCCCGCGGCCGGGATGGGTCCGCGGGACGGAGGCGAGGACCCGGCGCTCGCGGGCCGGGAGACCACGCGGCCGCCTGAACGCCTGGCCCGCCGGAGTGGGCCCGTTCCCCGAGCGACCACGGCGTCACCTCCGCCTGGCCACACAGACCGCGCGGCGGGTCCTTCTGGCATCGATCGATGGCCTCTGCCAGCCTCCGTCGAGAGGTGTGCTCGCCCATGGGCGGGCGCCGGTCCCGCGGAGCGTGCGCACATAGTCGACGTGCGCACCACATTGGCCGCGCTCGCGGTCGTCCTCCTCCTCCTCTCCATCGCGGTGCTCGTGACGACCGTCGCGGGGAACCGGCGGAGAGCCCGGGTGTGGCGGGCGGTCGCATGGGAGTCCGGCACGCTCACCCTGGTCGGGGTCGCCGTGACTCACGTCGCCCGACGTCGTGCTTCCGGGCTGAGTACCTGACACCTGCCGTTGCCCCGATCGACCGCGCAGCCTACGATCCGGCCTGCGTCGCGAGCCTGCTCCGCTGCCAAGAATACCGACGGGACTCCGCCCGAAGGCGCAGGAGCCACTGGCGCGCGATCGCGTACCCGATGAGCGCGACGACGAACACGAGGCCGTCGTGGCCCGCGATCCCGCCAAGGAGCGCCAGCGCACTCGCCATGCCGAGCGCGAGGCCGATGCCGGATTCGATGAGTTGTGCCGGGATGCGTCGAGCGCCGACTCGGCGATCCGACGACCAGACGCCCCAACGTGAGGCGGTGCAACGCCCCGCACAGCACCCGGTCACGAAGCACCCGACGCGGCCGATCGCGACGGCCAGGAACAGGCCCGGGGCTGTCGCATCCAGGTAGGTGCCGACCGGGAGTCCGAGCGCGAGGACGAACAGGACCGCCACGATCGGCGCCACCACCAGGAATCCGTCGACCGTCCACCCTTGGCCGAGCGCCGCCTGCCACGGCCCACCCTTCAGCGCCACGTACCACAGCTTCGCCCCGAGGAGGCCGGCCAACAGCGCGGCGACACTGGCCAGCACTCCGCCCCCGACCGGGACGCTCAGTCGGGCAAGCAGGGCGGCCTGCACGACGATCGCCAGGATGATCGCCAGGACGGCCAGCGCCGTGAACGCCCCGGGCAGGACCGCCGGCGACCTCGCGAGAGGAGCAAGGAGGGCCCAGCGCGTCTCCACTGGACCTGTCGGGCCTCCGGAGAGGGACCACCGACGCCATGACCACGCGGCACGCGGCAGCCGGGCCGCGGCGCCGCCTCGGACCTTGCGGGGACCCGCGCCGTGCGCCATGGCCGGTCCCGTCAACTGCGCGGTCACGTCCCACTCGCCCTTGCGGACCCCGTAGACCCAACTGGTGACGGCTATCGGGCCTGTCCCCGGCACGATGCCTTCGACCGCCTCGTCCTTCGTGAAGGAGTCACCGGGTGTCGGCCGGTCGGTGACCCCGCGGCGACGGCCGGTCAGCCGCACGATCGCCGAGTATGGGTCGCCCTGGTCGCCGGGATCGAACCAGTGGCTGACGACGATCGCTTGTGGATCGACCTGCTCGGGCCGCGACACCGGGCCCCGTTCCGCGGTGCCCGCCGTCGGCGTCGTGAGGGTGTCCGAGCCCACGCGAGGCCGGTCCTGTCGGGCCCGGCTCCTCGGCCGGTGCTTCGCACTTCTGACGCTCTGCCGACTCACGAATACGCACTCCGGTCCAGGATCCGTTCCCGAAGGCACGTTCCGACGCTCCGCGCCGAACCGTCCGTCGTGCTGGTCGTCGCAGTCACGGGACGTCCCGGGCGTGCGCGGCGCGCGCAGAGCAGCCCGGGGAAGCTGACGAGTGAGCTCCGGCTGACGGCGCCGCCGGCGCGGTCAGTGCGAATGCTCGAACGTGCCCTGCCCGTCACGGTCGACCCAACGCGCCGGGTCGTCGTTGAAGATGTCGGCGCAGGCTGGGTCGCAGAACGAGTAGACGCGTCCCTCGTAGACGACGTGGGTGGCATCGGCCTCGTCGACCGTCATGCCACACACGGGATCAGTGGCCTTCGATTCGTTCTCGGACATCTCGATCTCCTGACGCTGGGTCATCGGTCGGATCGCTCGCCGTGCACCAGCCCGGGAGATCGTCACCTGACCCCGCGAAGCCGCGGGCTCCCGACGGTCGGCGTGGAACACGGCGGTCGGGGCGAACCCGACTTGAACCGGGTCTCTCATGCCGGGATGATCCCGCCGCCGGATGAGCTGTAGATGAGAGCCGCCTGAGAAGTCCCGGCGCCACGGGGACGGCTCGCCGCCGAACTCGATGCGAGGGCGTCGGTCGCGGCATTCCTGCGATCCCGCCGCTTCACCACCGACTTCGACGCGCCCCGACACAGGACGCCCCGGACGGATGCGACGGCGCCGATCCGCTGCCGTCGCCGGCACGACCGGGCGGCGCCTCGGCGGCCCAGCGGCATTCTCAGATGGTGCTCATGCCACGCTCAGCTGGCGTCGAGACCATGAGGGTGCGGTGAGCCGAGCGGCTGAGTGTCGATGACCCGGCCGCGACCCCGCGCTGGCGGGACAATGGGGCCGACGAACCGCGACTGGAGCGACATCGTGACCGACGGGATCTTCGAAGCGGCTGGTCTACTGCGCGCCAGCAGCGCATCCAGCCTCGACATCTACCTGCGGCGGCAGGCCGGCATCCTCCACGCGGAGGCCAACCCCGTCTCGCAGACGGTGACGGTGACGTACGACGAGAATGTCCTCGCGCCGGATGACGTACGGAGGCTCATCGAGCAGTTCGGCTGCGCCTGCGGCGGCGAGATCGTCCCGTGCAATCTCTGCCGCGACGAGCGGACGGCCATCATGGGCAGCACGACTCCGGCGCACGAGCACGCCGGCCACGCGATGCCCGCCCCGGCGCCCGGCGGGCCCGTGACGGGCGAGATGGCCGGGATGGCCCATTCGATGGGCCACGGCGGCGGCATGACGATGGAGCAGATGGTCCGCGACATGCGGAACCGGTTCCTCGTCGCGCTCGTCCTCGCCGTCCCGATCTTCCTGTACTCGCCACTGGCGACAGAGGTCTTCGGCATCCGCCTCGCGACGCCGTTCGGCATCGATCCGAGCATTCTGATGTTCCTCCTCGCGACGCCCGCCGTCGCGTGGAGCGGTCAGATCTTCTTCGTGGGGGCCTGGCGGGCGCTGCGCAACCGGACACTCGACATGTCCGTCCTCGTCGCCCTCTCGGTCGGCAGCGGCTACCTCTTCAGCGTGGCCGCCACGTTCCTGTTCGCCGGCGAGGTCTTCTACGAGGCCGCCGTCGTTCTCCTGACGTTCGTCCTGTTCGGCCACTGGCTGGAGATGCGCGCCCGGGCGGGTGCGTCCGACGCGATGAGGGCGCTCCTCGACCTCGCGCCGCCGAAGGCGACCGTCATCCGCGACGGTGAGCCGGTGGAGATCCCCACGTCCGAGGTCGTCATCGACGACATCGTCCTCATCAAGCCCGGAGACAAGGTCCCGGTGGACGGCGTCGTCGTCGAGGGCGGATCGAGCGTCGACGAATCGGTGATCACCGGCGAGAGCCTCCCCGTCGAGAAGGCGATCGGCTCGAGCGTGATCGGCGCGTCCATCAACAAGACCGGGACGTTCCGCTTCAGGGCCACGAAGGTGGGCGCGGATACCGCGCTCGCTCAGATCGTCAGGCTCGTCCAGCTCGCCCAGAACTCCAAGGCGCCGGCCCAGCGTCTCGCCGATCGCGCCGCGCAATGGCTCGTCGCCGCGGCCGTCATCCTCGGCCTCCTCACGTTCTTCGGCTGGCTGACGATCGGCGGGTCCACCTTCGTCTTCGCGCTGACGCTCGCCATCACCGTGGTGATCATCGCCTGCCCGGATGCGCTCGGACTCGCCACGCCGACCGCGATCATGGTCGGGACCGGTCTGGGTGCGCTCAACGGGATCCTGTTCAAGAACGCGACCGCTCTCGAGCAGGCCTCGAAGATCGGCGCGGTCATCTTCGACAAGACGGGCACGCTCACGGTCGGGCAGCCGCGGGTGGTCGAGCTCGTCGGCGCGGGCAACCCCGTGACCGAGGTCGAGCTCCTGCGGCTTGCCGCCTCAGCGGAAGCTTGGAGCGAGCATCCGTTGGCGCAGGCGGTCGTTGACGCGGCGCACGAGCGCGGTCTCGTGCTCACGGCCGCGGAGGACTTCAACGCCATCCCGGGCCACGGGCTCGAGGCGACGGTCGACGGCCGCGCCGTGCTCGTGGGGAACGCCCGCCTCATGAATGGGCGTGGCATCGACTTCGATCCCCTCGCGTCCCGGGCCGACACGCTCGAAGGCGCCGGGCGAACGGTCATCCGCGTCGCGGTGGACGGCGCGGCGGCCGGCCTCATCGCCATCGCGGACGCGGTCCGCCCGAGCGCCAGGGAGACGATCGACCGACTCCACAACCTGGGGATCCAGGTCGCGATGCTCACCGGTGACAACCGGGCCACCGCGGATCGGATCGCCGGCGAGCTCGGGCTCGACACGGTGTTCGCGGAGGTCCTCCCGGACCAGAAGGCAGCCAAGGTCAAGGAGCTCCAGGCGACCGGCAAGCTCGTCGCGATGGTCGGCGACGGGATCAACGACGCGCCGGCGCTTGCGCAGGCCGACGTCGGGATCGCGATCGGGGCGGGGACGGACGTCGCGGTGGAGACGGCCGATGTCGTCCTGATGAAGAGCGACCCCGTGGACGTGCTCGGCGCGATCGCCCTCTCTCGCGCGACGGTCCGGAAGATGCGCCAGAACCTGGTCTGGGCGGTCGGCTACAACACCGTCGCCTTCCCGCTCGCGATGGGCCTCTTCTACCCGGCGATCGGGCTGATCCTCAGGCCTGAGATCGCCGCCATCAGCATGGCCGGGAGCTCGTTCCTCGTCGCGATCAACGCCCTCCTCCTCAAGCGGACGAAGCTCGAGGGGATCCGCCGCTACGGCGCTTCCTGAGCCGAGAGCGACGAGGGCCGCCGCACGGGTCGCGGCTGCCCCGTCGTGGTCGCGGGATCGGCCGACCGCGGTCGATCCGAGCCGGGGACGACCGGGGTCCGGCCCGGTCCCGACCGTCGTGGCGGCGGTAAGTGGCAGCTCCGCGAGCCGCTCGCGTCATCGTCGGATGGCGTGCCGACCGGTTCGGGGCCTCCTTCGCTCGCATCGCCAGCAGATGCCGTGCGGGCCGGTTCGTGTCCGCCATGCCCGCCGTGTCCGCCATGCCCGCCGTGTCCGCCGAGATGCATGAGGAGCATCCCGCCACCGAGCCCGAGGTACAGCACGGTCGAGAACGGGACCACGCCGGTCATGACGAGCGCACCGACGATCACGACGCCCGCCAGGGCCGGCAGCAGCCAGCGAGGTCGTTGACGAGGGTCGGATGGACGCGCGCGCGAATCGGATCGGTCGGGATCGTGGACGTGAGACGTCATGCAGGAAGAACCTCCGGTGGACGAACCGGGACCCCCAGGCGGAGATCCCTGCGGCAGGTGACGATGCGAGAAATGGCGCGGTCCACGCCGCGAC